>JAEINW010000046.1 GCA_016342715.1 Salinivirgaceae bacterium
AGTGGTGATTTGCATTTGCGAAAAAGTGGTGAAAACCAATTGCGAAAAATTGGTGATTTTAAATTTGCTATTTACATGTAAACACGTTTTACTGCTTGTGGCTTGTAAGTACCGTATTCGGACTTTGGGTATCGGCACTTTTTGCAACCCTGCCCCAAGTACATGCCAAAATCGGTTTGCTTGCACTACCTTCCGCAAACTTGCTAAGCCTTCCTTCACACCCTGTCGTTACCAACAGCGCACTTGGATTCGCATTGTCTTCCCTCCGATTAGGCGACGCAGTTTTCTTGCAAACTGTCGGAATGGTTTGCCTGCAAGGCAAACAAAAAACCGCCCAAAGGCGGTTTCAATCTTATATTTATTAATCTAGAGTCTCAAATCTATTGTTAATTACAATGCACAAAGCAGCCTTCGCATTTGCTAAACTCACCCCGTAAACGTTTTTCAACTAAATCGCCATAGCGTTCCATTAATACCGGTACACGAATGTGACTTAACACCTCGTAAGCAAAAGCATGCATAAGCATCATGCGTGCTTCGTGCCCACCAATACCCCGTGATTTTAAATAGAAAAGTGCTTCCTCGTCAATTTGGCCAATGGTTGCTCCATGGCTGCATTTCACATCGTCGGCATAAATTTCTAATTGTGGCTTTGTATACATTTTTGCTTCTTGCGTTAAGCATATGTTTTTATTCGACTGAAAAGCTTGTGTTTTCTGAGCATCTTCACGAACCAATATTCTTCCATTAAATGCAGCAGTAGCTTCGTCGTCTAACACATTTTTATATAATTCGTTGCTATTGCAATTAGCTACGGCATGATCGACAAAGGTAAAATTGTCAACATGTTGTTTCCCATCAACCAACGATAACCCATATACATTAGCCTCGGCATGTTCGCCAGCTAATTTTACATGAATGTTGTTTCGAACAAAACCTCCGTGTAAGGTTAGTGTATTAAGCAATGAATTGCTGTTTTTCATTTGATTTACAAAAATAGAACTAATCTGTGAAGATTGATTATGCTGATTTTGTATACTATAATAGTCAAACACCGCACTTTCGTCAATAAAAACTTCAGTAACCGTATTGGCAAAAAAGTTTTGCTGCGACAAGGTATGATCGCACACAATAACTTTTGCCTGACTGTTTTTACCGACAACAATTAAGTTTCGTTGGTTTACCAATAAAGGATTTCCACCGCGTAATAAATTTATAATTTGAATAGGTTTTTCGAGAACTACTCCATCGGGAATATGCAAAAACAAACCATCTTGTGCAAAAGCTGTATTGAAAGACGCAATGCTCTCTTTATGGCTTTCAAGGTATTTGTTATAATGTTTTTCAAAAAGTTCAGGAAATTCGGTAGCCGCATCTCTAAAACTTCTAACAATTATTCCTTTTGGTAAATTTAATTGCTCCCCACTTTTGTTATAAAACCAGCCATTCTCCAATAAAATGGTGTAGGTATCTAAATCGGGTACCGCACATTGAAAAATAGTTTCGGGATCGACATCAGTTTTGGGAGCTTTAAATGAGTAGCCATATGTTTTTCCAAAAGCCCTCATTAAATCGGTATATTTATAGGCTTCGCTTCCCTTTTCAGGAATTCCTTGCCTGTCAAAATCACGAATGGCATTTTCGCGCACCCGATTCACCACATCGGGCAATCCTTCCTCAATAGCGGCCTTGTTTTGCTGATACATATTTATCAGCTTATATTTCATTGTATTGCTATCTATTTCGCTCATGTTTTTTATTTTTTGGTCATTTAATCACTTATTAAAAAGATCAAATACCTTTTAAACATTTACTTCCTCCTTAATCCAGTCGTAGCCTTTTTCCTCAAGCTCAAGTGCTAAATCTTTTCCGCCTGTTTTAACAATGCGGCCATTGTATAAAATATGAACCACATCGGGGACAATATAATCTAACAAACGCTGATAGTGAGTAATTACAATGGTTGATGTGTTTGCGGTCTTTAATTTATTTACACCATTGGCAACAATTCGTAAGGCATCAATATCTAGTCCTGAATCGGTTTCATCTAAAATAGATAATTTTGGCTCTAACATAGCCATCTGAAAAATCTCGTTTTTCTTTTTTTCACCACCAGAAAATCCTTCATTTACCGATCGAGAAGTTAAACGATCATCCATTTCGACCACCTTCTTTTTGTCGCGCAACATTTTCAAAAAATCCTGAGCACTTATTGGTTCTTGTCCATTGTACTTTCTTTTCTCGTTAACTGCAGCTTTCATGAAATTAACCATACTAACTCCAGGAATTTCAATGGGGTATTGAAAACTTAAGAAAAGACCCGCACGAGCTCTATCTTCCGGAGCCATCACTAATAAATCTTTATTAAAAAAACTAACCTCCCCTTCGGTAACTTCAAAATTTTCGTTTCCAGCTAACACTGATGCAAGAGTACTTTTTCCGGAACCATTAGGTCCCATTATTGCATGAACCTCACCTGGTTTAACCTCAAGGTTAATTCCTTTTAATATTTCTTTTCCGTCAACCGACGCTTTTAAATTATTTATTTTTAACATAACCATGCTATTATTTCTTTTCAACTTTAAGAACTTTTTACTCGAGTCCCTTTATGTACTTTTTATTATCCCACCGAACCTTCTAAGCTTATTTGAAGCAGTTTTTGTGCCTCAACAGCAAATTCCATGGGAAGAGTATTTAAAACTTCTTTTGCGTATCCGTTTACAATCATACCAATGGCGTCCTCTGTTGAAATGCCTCGCTGATTGCAATAAAATATTTGATCTTCACCAATTTTTGAGGTAGTAGCTTCGTGCTCTAAAATAGCCGTGTTGTTTTCACATTCCACATACGGAAAAGTATGTGCTCCGCATCTATCGCCCAGCAATAAAGAGTCGCATTGCGAAAAGTTCCTAGCTCCCTCGGCTCGTTTGGTAACTTTAACCAAGCCTCGGTAGCTATTTTGACTTTTACCCGCCGAAATACCTTTTGAAACTACGGTGCTTTTTGTGTTTTTTCCAATATGAATCATTTTAGTTCCGGTGTCGGCTTGTTGATGATTATTGGTTACCGCAACTGAATAAAACTCAGCGCTTGAATTATCTCCAATTAATAGCGTGCTTGGATATTTCCAGGTAACTGCAGAACCTGTTTCCACTTGGCTCCAACGTAATTTTGAATTTTTGCCTTGACAAAGACCACGCTTTGTAACAAAATTAAAGATTCCACCTTTGCCATTTTTATTACCAGGATACCAATTTTGAACGGTAGAATATTTTACCTCAGCATCAGCCGCAATAACAATCTCAACAATGGCTGCGTGCAATTGATTCTCATCACGCATGGGGGCTGTACAACCCTCCAAATAACTTACGTAACTTCCTTCTTCAGCCACAATTAATGTGCGTTCAAACTGACCCGTGTTGGCTGCATTAATTCTAAAATAGGTACTCAATTCCATAGGGCAACGAACCCCCTTGGGAATGAAACAAAAAGAGCCATCGGAAAAAACTGCGGAATTTAAGGCCGCAAAATAATTATCGTTCGATGGAACTACCGACCCCATATATTTTTGAATCAAATCGGGGTGTTCTTGCACTGCTTCGCTAAACGAACAAAAAATCACTCCTTTTTCTGCCAAAACATCACGAAAAGTAGTTTTAACCGAAATGCTATCCATAACTGCGTCAACAGCAACCCCTGAAAGCATTTTTTGTTCATCTAAAGGAATACCTAACTTATTAAAGGTTTCGATTAATTCAGGATCAACTTCATCTAAGCTCTCATATTTTGCCTGCTGTTTTGGAGCCGAATAAAATATAATATCCTGATAATTAATTTCCGGAATTTTTAAATGCGCCCACTTGGGCATTTTCATTTCAAGCCAATTACGGTATGCATTTAATCTATATTCAAGCAACCATTCTGGCTCATTTTTTTTAGCAGAAATCAAGCGTACCACATCTTCGCTCAAACCTTTAGGTATATCGTCCTGCTCAATATCCGAGTGGAATCCATACTTATAATCGTTCTGCGTTACTTCATTCAGAATTTTATCTTGTTCACTCATAATTTAATTTTCATTTGCTCATTCAAAATATGGCTTTAAAACCTTGTAGAATCGCAATTTGTACCACCAAAACAAAGCAATTACCCTTTTGTTTTGGTCGGCAAAATTACATAAAAGTTTAATGTATTGATAATTAAAAAGAACTAATTTCAGATGCGCAGGTCTTTTATTAAGCAGGTTTTTTATTAATCTTTGTTTTTACTCGCCTAATATTATAGGTGTTACCCGAACCGGCGTCTTCCAAATATTTTTTAAATAAAACAGAGGCAGTCTCAAAATGATCGTTGAATTTTTGAAAAATTACAGAATCAAAGTAAAATAAAAAACCAATTAACGAAGGTTAAATTCCGTTCGATTAAACAAAAATAAAGAATATTTTTTCCGCTTAATAAATCATAATCAGTTTTCTAAGCGACGCACATAACACGAATGCCTTTAAAGAATCTATTTTTGTATATTATACATGCACGATATTCAAATAAATTTGATTGCATATTCACTGTTTGTGTTTGTGCTGCAAGTGCTTGATTCATATGCTTTAGCACTTAATCTAATATTAATGCTTTGTTAATCGTCCTTTAAACAGAAATATAATTTTTGCCTTTTCATTAGAGCTTAATGGTTTAAATATCAACATTTTTTTGTATTTTTGCGCCCTCAAAATAAAAGCGATAAAGTAAAATGATAACTGTTTCAAACCTATCGATTCAATTCGACAAAAAGCCTTTATTCTCAGGCGTTAATGTAAAATTTACTCCAGGAAACTGCTACGGAGTAATCGGTGCCAACGGCGCTGGAAAATCTACGTTTTTAAAAATGCTCTCGGGCCAATTAGACTCTACATCAGGTGTTATTCAATTGGGTTCTGGAGAACGTTTGGCTGTTCTACAGCAAGATCACTTTGAGTTTGACGAATACACTGTTCTTGAAACAGTAATTATGGGTCACAAAGAGCTTTATTCAGTAAGAAACGAAAAAGATGCTTTGTATTTAAAGGAAGATTTTAATGAGGCTGATGGAACAAAAGCGGCTTATTTAGAGGAGCAATTTGCGGAAATGGATGGTTGGAATGCTGAGAATGACGCTGCTCAATTATTAAGCGGCCTTGGAATTAAAGAACATTTGCACGAAGCATTAATGAGCACCTTGTCGGGTAAGGAAAAGGTTAAGGTTTTATTGGCTCAAGCTCTTTTCGGAAATCCTGACAATTTACTTCTTGATGAACCAACAAACGACCTGGATTTAGAGACTGTTTTGTGGCTTGAAAATTACTTGTCGAATTTCGAAAACACAGTGATTGTAGTAAGTCACGACCGTCACTTTTTAGACAATGTTTGTACTGACATTTTAGATATTGACCATGGAAAAATAGAAGTTTATGCTGGAAATTATACTTTTTGGTATGAATCAAGTCAACTTGCGGCCAGACAAAAAACACAACAAAATAAAAAAGCTGAGGAGAAGAAAAAAGAGCTTGAAGAATTCATTCGCAGATTTAGCGCAAACGTAGCAAAAGCAAAACAAACTACGAGCCGTAAAAAAATGATTGAAAAGCTGAATATTGAAGATATTCAAGCTTCAACACGCCGCTACCCAGGAATAATTTTTCAACAAGAAAGACCCGCCGGAAATATTGTGCTAGAAATTGAAGGCCTTTCGTATAAAATTGATGGAGAGTATTTATTTAAAGATGTAACTTTTAATGTAGAAAAAGATGAAAAAATAATTCTGCATTCAAAAGATAATCGAGCCATGACCATCCTTTTTGAAATTTTACAAGACCGCATTCAACCTGAGTCGGGTAGTTTTAAATGGGGGCAAACCATTACCCCTGCATATTTACCAATGGATAATAGTGAGTATTTTGAAAAAGAAGTAACACTAATGGATTGGATTGCTCCATATTCTGAGGACTCTTTGGAATCAACATTAAGAGGTCATTTGGGAAAAATGCTTTTCTCTGGTGATGAGGTGTATAAAAAATGTACGGTGCT
Organism: Salinivirgaceae bacterium; assembly: GCA_016342715.1. Lineage (GTDB taxonomy): Bacteria > Bacteroidota > Bacteroidia > Bacteroidales > SZUA-534 > JAEINW01. The sequence continues at coordinate 6,061 of JAEINW010000046.1, forward strand.
TTCGGGAGGAGAAAAAGTGCGCTGTATAATTGCAAAAATGATGCTCACAAAAGCTAACACCTTAATTCTTGATCACCCAACAAACCACTTAGACATGGAGAGTATTCAGGCCTTTAATAACAACTTAAAAATCTTCCCAGGACAGGTTCTAATGGCAAGTCACGATCACGAATTTATTAACACCGTAACAAATAGAATTATTGAATTTGGGCCTAAAGGTCAAATTGATAAACTTATGAAATTTGAGGATTATCTTACCGACGAATCGTTAAAAGAAAAACGCACAATGTTATATTAAAAAAATATTTATTCTATAAAAAGGCTTTGACAAATTTTGTTAAAGCCTTTTTTATTGGCTTACTTTCCGTTTTTTGTAGTTGGAATTGTAAACCAAAACCTTGATCCTTTATCCGGTTCCGATGTTAAACCAATTTGCCCCTTCAATTCAGAAACAATCGATTTGCAAATTGAAAGCCCTAAACCCGTTCCTCTGTAGAGTATTTTCTTATTTGTTTCTATTTTTAAAAAGCGTTCAAAAATAATTTTGTGTTTGCCTTTTTCGATGCCAATTCCTGTATCTGAAACAAAAAACTGAATGGTCGATTTATTTACCATGTCATAACCAAATTCTACTTTCCCGCTTGGAGTAAATTTTAGTGCATTATCTAACAGGCTCATTAGAACCTGGTTAACACGTAGCTTGTCTAAATAAACTATGTTTTTTTCATCTTCACCTGATTTAATTAAATTTAAATCAAGGTTTGGGTTTTCAGTATTAAATTTTTCCTTATAAATTAGTAACAATTCATTAAGCATTGCATCTATATTATAGTCGGCCTTTTTTATCAATAATTTACCTGCCTCAATGTTCGATAAATCAATTATGTCATCAATTAATCGCATAAGCGACTTGGCATTAGAAATTATTATTGACACATATTCGTTGGTTTTTTCCTTTGAATTTTCACTATTTGAAAGCATTCGAGAAAACCCGAGTACAGCATTCATTGGGGTTCGAATTTCGTGACTCATGTTTGCAATAAACGATGATTTTAAGCGGTTTGACTCTTCCGCTTTTTCTTTTGCTTTCAACAATTCTCCGGTTCTCTGCTCAACCAATTTTTCCAGTTGATTTCGGTAATTCTCAAGCTCAACATTTTGCTCTTCAATTTCTTCTTTTTGTCTTTTTATATTCTCTTGAGCAATTTTTAAATCGTTAATGTTTGCCTCAATAATAATCAATTTCTTAATATCCCCATCATCATCTAAAATTGGCGTTATGCTTGTATGCATCCACAACTCATCACCATTTTTTGTGGTATTTAATGCTAAATATTCAACTGTTCTTTTTGTTGAGCGACACTCCTCAATCTTCTTTTCAATAATTGCATGAGCTGATATGGAAATTAAATTACTTCCAAATCGATGAATTAATTCCTCGAATTTATAACCAAACAATCGGGTAAATCCGTCATTTACCCATTCAATTTCGCCATCTTTATTGGCTATTAAGACTGCATTGTTGGTTTTACTGGCAACCACTGAAAGTTTTTCAAGTTCTGTATTAATGGATTCAAGTCTATCGTTTGCTGCAGCAACTTCCTCTTGATGCATCAAAATTTCTTCGTTATATTTTTTTAACTGAACGTTAGCTTTCTTTTTAATTTTAAACCCGCGGTAAATAAAATATACAAGACTTAACACCAGTAAAATAATAAAAACCATTGCAAAAATTAACTTTCTCGATAAAGCCAATCGTGTTAATTGTTCATTCAATATAAGCTTTTGCTTTTCTATTTGTCTCGCTTGCTGTGTTAATCTTTTTTCTTGCTGTGTTAATTTTTCTTCATGGTGGCTAAGCTCTACTTTTGTTTTTAAAATGCTCTCTTGCTGAACTACAATTTGCTTTTCTTGCTTATCTAAGATGTTAACTTTAATATTTAGCAGAGCTTGCTTATCTTCAATTTCATTTCCTAATTTATCGAGTCTGGTTTTTTGCTCAGTTAATTCATGTTTCTGTTTTATAATTTCAGTATTCTGCTTAGCTATTATCAATTCTTTTTGTTGTATGGTATTGTCTTGTGACTGAATTATTTTTTGCTGCTCGACAACCTGAAATTTGCTTTTTTTTAATTTGTCTTTTTCTGCTTCTAATTGCTGCTCCTTTTCTTGAAAGAGTTTTCTCACATCAATGTATGAACCTCCTAACAACAGAATATCAGGCCTTATGGTCAAGCCCTGGTCGTTTACATTTTTTTTGTTTACGTCAAAGCTAACCGTTTCTTCCTTTTCAGAGGGTAAAAAATTTATCATTACGGCCTCTTTGCTTGAGCAATTATCGGTAATTAGTAGTGTGTTTTTTCCTTTAAGAGAAGTGAAAAAATCTGCCATTTCATTATTGTGAGAAAAACCAACATATAAAATATTCAAACGATTTTTTACTAAATAATCAAGATCTTCAATTTGAACTATTGATATTTTTTGATCCTTAATTTTTCTGTTTTGGGCAAGATATTCCAGTTTTTTAAGCATTAGCTCATCTTCATCAAATACGCCAATTACAAAATCTTTCTGATTTTTTTCTTCGGGCCAATCAATATATTCAGTAAAACGATAAATGTAAGCAACTCTAACATCGGCATCAGTAATTTGACCCACCAATGTAAAAACATGAGTAAACAAAAACAAAACTGATAAAATATACTTTGTCCGACTAAGCATAAGCTAAAAATACAAAGATAATTTTAGATATGAATTAACAATTTTCAAATGTCTTAGAATTGGGGGAGATTAAAAAATTGTAATTACTCATGAATACTAATTTTTTGCTTAAATTAGTCAATAATAAGGGATGTAAACAATAATACTCAAAAATGAAATTAATAACTTTGGCCATGGCTCTGTCTCTGTTGGGGTCTTCATTTTTATCAAATGCTCAAATATCAAGAGACAGCACTTTAGAATCAATATTAGACCTAAGTATTGAGGAATTAATGAATACTAAGGTAAGTATTGCTACAAAAACCAACAGACCCTTAAGTGAGGCTCCTTCAATTGTTACAGTTATTACTGAGGAAGTTATAAAAAATAGTGGAGCAAGAAATATTTATGATGTATTACAACATGTACCAGGCTTTGAATTTTCAAGACCTCGTCAAGGATATTACTCAATTGGGGTACGAGGTGTAAAAGATATCCTTACAAATTCCAGATTTTTAGTATTAAAGGATGGAGTACCTTACAATGGTATTATGTATGGTTCAGGTATTAGTTCTCCGCATGTTTTTAATATTGAATCGATTGAAAGAATTGAGGTAATAAGAGGTCCGGGATCTGCACTTTATGGGAGAAATGCTTTTATTGGTGTGATTAATATAATTACAAAAAAAGCCGAATCAGGGTTGGGAGTACATGCCTATTCAAAAGCAGGTTCCTTCAACACATGGCAAGCGGGTGCTTCTGTTGGCAAAAAGAATGATAATATAAACGCATATTTTGCGGCAGATAGAATTTATTCCGAAAACACTAACTCAAAACTTGATGACGGATTTGGAGGTGAGTCGTTATGGAATATTGGTTCAAACAATTATATTTTTAACACAAACATCCAAATAAAGGACTTTTCTTTTACAGGAATGTTTTCAAATATAATAGATGGAGCATCTGTTGGACCTTTTGCCACAGAATCAAATAAGACAAGTAAAATTGGCGTATATGCTTTAAGTTATAATAAAGAAATGAGTTCGAGAATTACGCTATCGTCAAAATTGTATGGTAGAAATGAAAATCAGGTTCAAAACCTTGAAATTTATCAACCCGGTATGATTCCAAAATATCCTAATGGGGCATATGTTACACCCAGTTTTAATTCTTATACATACGGATTAGATGTTAATGCAAATTACACAATTAACACAAATAATCAATTACTTGTAGGATTTCAAGGTGACTTTTATGGCGTAAAAGACGTGAAGTTAAAATCATGTTATGATACTTATAACGGTGATTCTTTGGTGTATTCAGAAGGGACAGACACATTATTTAGAGGTAAAGATACCCAAATTGAAGAACCTAGAGGATGGATAGAAAATAATGGCAAAGGATATTCAAACTTTGCCTTATATTTTCAAAACATATATACGCCTTTTAAAGGATTCGATATAACCTTAGGTGGTAGATTTGATATGGAGAGCGAAATAGGAGGGGTTTTTAATCCTCGCTTAGGTGTTGTTTGGAAAACAAATAGCAAAACAATTATAAAATTGCTTCACGGATGGGCTTACCGCACACCTAATGTTCAGGAACAATACCGACTTACAGGATTTACGGTTGGCAATAAAAATTTAAAACCAGAAAAAATAAAAACAACCGAATTATCAATAAATTATAACATTACTTCAAAAATTAATAACCGGCTAATCATTTTCTATAATTATTTGAATGATATTATTTATGCTCAAGAATTAACATCTGGTACACCCGGCTCTCCATACGATAATATAGGTAAAAACACTACCTTGGGATTTGAGTACGAATCAAGGATGATATTTAGCAAACAGCTATACGCATACCTTAATTATAGTTTTACCTATTCAATGGATAAAGTTAATGCAAAAAGTGGAACGGAAATTTATAAGCATCGAGACATTGCACCCCATAAAATAAATGCAGGGATAAATTACAAATTTTTCGAGAAATTTAATTTTAACAGCAACCTTATTTATCGCAGTGAACGTGAGAAGTATTTTGTAATTGATAGAAATGGGGATTATGTGTATGAAAATGGCAATAAAACTGTTGTGTCGCAAGACAATGTGGGTGATTACTTTTTACTAAATGCTAAATTTATGGTTACAAATATATTTAAGCATATTGGCATATCTGCGGAAGCCTACAATATTTTTAATGCCAAATATTACGATCAGGATACCCAATATCCAAATCAACCTGCTAGAGAAGGAAGACAATTAATCATTTCTTTGAGTTATAATTTATAGGATGTATAGTTATTGCGTAATCGCAAACTTCTTATAATCAACAAAATAAAAAAGGGAAATGTTTTTTTAAAAAGAAATCTACGCTGCTTTTGCGGCAGTAAGTGGTGTATTTATCATAAGTGTCGGTGCTTGCACTTTTTCTCAAAATATTTGGCTTGTAATTGTACCGCTTAAGTTTTCTATGGTTAAATTGTTAGCGATAGTTCCAGTATTTGGTTTGGGCTAATGCTGATTTTTAGCTTTCCCAGTTTTAGTACCTTATTATACTGGACTCATTATTGCATTAAAACGCTTCAATGATTTTTTTGTAGAATGCGAATTCAGAATAAAAGAATTACGCAATCAGGTTAAAAAACTTAAAAAAGGGTTTAAAAACAATTGATTTATCGGTGGTCGCTGTTATTTATTTTTAAATAACAATGTGATTCTTAAAATGACATTAAAAAAGCCGATCAATGATCGGCTTTTTTAATTAAACAAAATATTCTATTTTTTTACAACTTTCATTTTCATTATTACATCTTCAAGGGGTCTGTCAGCAACTCCTTTTTTTACCATAGCAATGCTGTCAATTACATTCAGTCCCTCAACAACTTCTCCAAAAACCGTATAATTCTGGTCTAAATGAGGCGTTCCTCCAATGGTTGAATACATTTCTTTTTGGTCGCCGGAATACTTAAACAATGCAAGTTTTTCTATTTCAGGTTCTAATTTTGCAGTAATCGAATTTGAAATATTATTAAATTCTTGATAATTTCCAACTTGCTTTAAAGAATCCATTCTTTGTCTTAGCTTAGTATTTTCTGGTTTCATCATATATTCCAAGTATAGCTTCTTCTTTTGAGGAAAATTAATGCGTTCTTCCATTTGAGCTAGTTCTTCATCCGAAAATTTTTTCCCATGAACAATGTAAAATTGGCTTCCCGACGATTTTTTTTCAGGATTTATTTGATCGCCTTCTCTTGCTGCGGCTAATGCACCTTTTTTATGATACTTCGATTCAACAAATTCTGCATCAATTTGATAACCCGGCCCGCCATTTCCAAGTTGCGCATTTGCCTCGGCTCCTTTTGAATCAGGATCTCCACCTTGAATCATAAATTCATTAATTACCCTATGAAACAACAAACTATCATAAAACCCATCCTTTACTAACTTCAAAAAGTTATCACGATGTAATGGGGTTTCATTATAAAGTTTCAACTTCATATTTCCGAATTTGGTTTCAACCAAAACGTAGCGTGTTTTTTCTTTTTTTACTTTCTTATCATTCTTCGTATTCACACTTCCGCACGAAAGCATAATTAAAAGAGTAAGAGCGGTAACCGATGTAATAGTTTTCATGTTATTTTAGTTTTCAATATTAGTGTATCAATAATACGGAAAGTTTTTTAATATCACGAAATGAAAAGTGGAAACAATTTTGTAATTTGTAAATTAATTATTTTCTTTACTTAGTACAATTTTGTACGGCCCTAAATTCCACAACATTTTATATCATAAAATTATGAATGCAAAATTATTAATCGTCGGGATGATTTTGTTTGGCTTAGCGCTTGCTAACATGTCATGCAGTAAAAACGAAGGTCCCGGAGGCAACTCAACCATTGTTGGAAAAATTTGGGTTAAAAATTACAATGCTGAATTAACAAATTTACTTGGTGAATTTTGGGCCGAAGAAGAAGATGTTTATATTATGTATGGCAACGACACCATTCCAAGCGACGATGTTAAAACCGGATACAACGGTGCCTATTGGTTTAAATATTTACAAGAAGGTGAATATACAATTTATGCCATGTCAAAAGATACAACCCTTATGTCTCCTTCTGGAAAATTTCCTGTAAAAACTAAGGTTAGCATTTCAGATAATGGAGAAACTGTTGAAGTTCCAACAATTACAATTGTTCGATAATGGAAGGGCAAATATATAAATATGCCACAGAATTAGGGAAATTCGAATCTGTTTCGTTAGAAAACCTAGATCAGTTAAAACTTTTAAATCGTGTTGACAGCAAATTTGTATTGCCCATTGATAAACTTAATAATTTATTAGAGCTTGTTTCAAATGATTATTTTATTCTTGAAATAAACAATCAAAGGTGTTTTCGATATGATACAAATTATTACGATTCTCCAACCTTCGTTTGCTACTTGAATCATCAAAACCAAAGGCGAAATCGATTTAAAATACGACACAGAACCTATTCGGTAAATAAACAATCGTATCTAGAAATAAAAAGAAAAACCAATAAAGGAAAAACGCTTAAAAACCGGCGTGAAGTTTTTGACTTTTCAACCATTCAAGAGTCTGATTATGATTATATTGAAAGCTTTGTTGATTTGCCAAGCCGGAATTTGATTATAAGTTCAAAAAATTCATTCAAGCGGATAACATTAGCTTCCTTTGTATCAAAGGAAAGAATTACTCTCGATTTCGACCTGCAGTTTTCAGTAAATGGAAACACAGAGAGTCTCCCATTTGTTGCAATTGCCGAACTTAAAAGAGCCAAGCAAATAAACCATTCCCCTTTTGAAAAAGCATTAAAGAAATTGAAAATTTATCCTCGAGGATTTAGTAAATACTGTATGGGTATGGCTCTATTAAATCCAACATTAAAACAGAACACCTTTAAAAAAAATAAATTATACCTAAAAAAAATAGAACATGTTAGCCATATTAACTAATGCAGTACCAGAGCTTTTTGGAGTGGAAATGTTTAAACTTGATGATTTCCTTGAACTTGTGCTACGTTTTGTTTTTAACTTTGTAACCATTTTACTAATTGTCCGCTACGTTTATTATCCAAAAACTAGAAGAAGAGACTTTTTATTTACTTTTATACTTATAAGCGTTGTTGTTTTCTTATTGTGCTTTTTGCTTGAAAGTGTTAAACTTCAGCTTGGCTTTGCTCTTGGCTTATTTGCTGTTTTTGGTATTATTAGATACCGCACAACACAGATTCCAATTAAAGAAATGACGTATCTGTTTATAGTAATAGGTCTTTCTGTTGTAAATGCCTTAGCAAATAAAAAAGTTAGCTATGCTGAGCTTTTATTTACAAATGTTGCAATACTTAGCATTACCTTTTTTATTGAACGATTAAAAACGCTTGAAAACGAATCGTTTACAGTGGTTTTGTATGAAAATATTGACTTAGTAAATCCAGCAAAAAAAACCGAGTTGTTAAATGATTTGGCGGAAAGAACAGGTATAAAAATATCAAGAATAGAAATTAGTAATATTGATTACATGCGCGATGTGGCAAAAATTTATGTTTACTTTATTAAAAGTCGTCAAACTTGGGCCGATGAAGATGATTTAGATTATAGAACAATTTCAAATGAATAAATCTTTTTGTAAACTAATTCTTTTAATTTCTTTTTTGTGTGTTTACTCAGTATTAAACGCTCAACAAAAGGATTTTCAAAGTTGGAATTCAGTTTCAATTAAAACAAGCCTAACAAATAAAATTTCCATTTCTGGAAGTCAAGAAATTCGATTAAAAAATAATGCCTCCAACCTAGCGGATTATCTTACTGAATTGGGAGCGGAGTTTTTAATTAATAAAAATATTGAAATAGGGGGTTCTTACAGACTTACATTTAATAAGAATTTAAAAGATGGGAATTCATTGGAACACCGTTATTGTTTTGATGTTGGTTTAAAATACCTAATATCACGATTTGAAGTTTCCGTAAGAGAAAGATACCAAACTCAATATTCCAATTTAGCACAAGACGACTTCCCTTTTTACCAATTTCATCATTTAAGGCATAAGGCAGTATTAGCTTATGATATTCCTAAATCGCAATTAGAACCCTTTGCTGAAATTGAGTTTTATCAAGGACTAAACAACCCCATATCAAATGGAATTGAAAAAAACAGATATACCCTTGGATTAAAGTCAAAAATTACCAATTATCTATCGGCAGAAATTTACTGCCGATATCAAACCAAAAATAATAACATAAGTAAATCGTCAGAATACTATATTGTTGGTACTTGTCTCAAAATCAGTCTGTAAAAAAAAACTGTTTTTTGTTTAAAAAATAAATTCACTTTTTAGTCCCATGTATTTCATCAAAATTTATTTTTTTAGCCTTACTATTAAATTAATAAACCAATTTTTGGGTAAATATTTACAATTAAAGATGTTTTTACAGTATAAAAATTCTATATTTATTATTGTTTTTTAGAAAATGATTGTACAAATTCTAAGAGAATTCCTTAATTTTGGATTTATGATAATGAATAACACTAAAAAATTCACTATGAAATTATTTCAATTGGTTTTTATTTTAAGCATTTTAACGCTTATTTATTCTTGTAAAAACAATACAAAAAAAGATGCGGTAGATGACATTAATAATATTGAATTTGATGCAGAAAGCGAACAAGACAAAACAATAACGAAAATATTTTTAAATCTTCCTTCACCTATTGAGTTAACAAATACAATTTTGTCAACAAAAAACCCCTATAATCCAGAATTACTTAATCCTGTTGAAAAAGTAAATAATTACTCAACAACAGCAAAACTTGCATTGAATTTTGGAATCTTTGGTGCTGATTTATGTTATTGTAGGGTTTACGATCAATTGCAATCTTCCATAAGTTATCTTTCGGCAATACGAAAACTTTCAGAAAAGCTTCAAATACCAGAAGAGGAAGGCGCCGAAACCATCAATAGAATTGAAGAAAACATGTCGAACCGCGACTCAATATTTCATATAATTTCTGAAACTTATGCAAATGCTGATGGCTATTTAAAGGAAAACGAAAGAGACTTAACTGCAACATTTATATTAATTGGTGGTTGGGTTGAAGGAATGCATTTTGCTGTAAACCTAATTGAAGAAAATTCGGATAACCTAATCCTAATAAACAAAATTGCCGAACAAAAATATTCCTATCAAAATTTAATGTCGCTACTTGAGGGAGCAAAAGATAATTCAGCATTAATTGAAATTTATCCTTTATTTGAAAAACTAGATGTTATTTTTAAAAATGTTGAAATAACTTATGAAGAACCTATAATTGTTACCGATCAAGAAACAAAAATTACTACTATTGATAATGATTCGAAAATTAGCATTACAACTGAACAGATAAAAGAGATTACTCAGTTAATTGGTGAAATAAGAGAAAAAATCATCGGTTAATTATTATTTTAAATGAACGTATTCAAATTATATAATATGAAAACAATAGTTAAACTAATCATTTTAATTACAATTTTTGTTGGATTTCAAAACTTCGGTTTTTCGCAATGTAAAACTTTCACAAAAAACGAATGTAAACCAAAATTGAGTCCATATATTTATAATGGACAGTTAAATAGTGCTGTTTTAAACGAAGGTGACATTGCCGAACTTATGTTAACATTTTACAGCAATCAAGATTATAGAATAGTAGTTTGTGCTGCTGAAGAGATGGATGCTGTTAATTTCCGATTAATTGATGCCACGGGTCAGGAATTATTCACCAATGCTGATCACGATATGGTTGGTCATTGGGATTTTCACACAAAATCGACCCAACAACTTACTGTTGAAGTAAGTGTTCCAGAAACACAAGGAGGTGATAGTTTAAATAAAAGTGGATGCGTTTCTATTTTGGTGGGCTTTTTAGATAATCAATAAAGCAAACAATTATTTAGCTGAAGGTGCAAAACTCAGGTTTTTATACAGCTTAAAAAACTGATATTTAGGGTTTGCTGATTAAGTCAAATAATATTTCTATTAAAAAAATTGTATTTATTAATAAAACTGAATTGATTTTTTATAATGCTAATTTTTATGAAGAATTATCCGGCTGAAAAATTGTAAAAAGATTGCTGTGTTTGTTCATGTGAACTTATCAACTGACCTTCTAAAATTCTATTTTTGACAGCTCGTCAGCAGCAAGGTCATTTATTAACATATCTACTTGTTTATCAATAGTGTCAGTCAAATATCAGCAATCCCTTAATAAGGATTGGCTTTTCCTCCGTTAAGTTTCTCTTTTATAGTGTTTTCTATTGTTCTGGCAAACATTTTTTTATTTCAAAGATACAAACAAATATCATAATGACTAATAGTTATGTTTTTAGGTCATTAATGTATCGTAATGTCGTTTTTTGCTAATGCACAATGGGTAGCGGTATAAAACGGTGCGCATTTCAAAGCGATTCCGTATCAAGTTACCAAGCTGTTGATTAAATGTTTTTTCGTTCAAATTCACCTCTTTCCGCATACTGTTTTATTACCACATGCGTGTGCTCGGAATGTCTTCCGTAGTCCACAAGTATAAAGGAAGTGGGTATTTTTCAAAGATTATGATTATGGTTGCTAAAGACATTAACAATAATCAAAACTTGTAAACTTTGTAATCTCCCAAATGTTAGCGCTCTTCTTTTATTTTGCCTTTTTACCAACAAAAAATTCAAATACTTCTTTAATAAAAAAATTGTAGCTCTCTAATTACAGTACATAAAAAAACCCTCCCAGAGCAGAGAGGTTTATATTGGTATTTCTTACTTTTTTTTCTTAGTGTCCACACGAAAGGACTCGTTCGGCAGCAGGGATTGGCTCGGACTTGAAAAAACATATCTTATTTCTTCCATAATGGCGTTGGCAGCAATCCCTTTTATGTTGCTCTTAAAAAAGAAATAATATAAAATTTAGCTAATGCACTCACAAATATTGAACGAAAGAGTGTACTATTGATAGTATGAGCAATAGTGGTGTATGTGTAAAAATAAAAAATGCGTTATAACAATGTGACAAACATTGGGTAACCCCTTATAAATGGAGGACATAAAATAAATTGTTATATTTATTGCATAAAATCTACAATAATGTTTTCAAAGTTTAAGCTTGCTATTGATAAAGACATAAAAATGAGTCCGGAACTATGGACCCAACTTCAGGAATTTGGAAAAATTCGCCACCTGAAGAAAAATGAATATTTACTAAAGGCAGGTCAGGTATGTCAGCATGGGTACTTTATAAATAGTGGTAGTCTGGTACAAACATTCCTAAATCAAAATGGGAAAGAAATAGTTCAGGGTTTTTACATCGATGAAGTTTATGCTTTTCTGTCGTCGGTTACCAGTTATTTTTCGGAGGAGATTTCTGATTTCCAAATAAAGGCCATCGAAAACTGCGAAGTAATTGAATATTCCAAACCTCAAATGGATTATTTAACCGACAATTTTCAAGAATTCGCTCTGCTTTTTCATATAATTACGGCCCGAAGTTTTCAATATTTATATATGTTTAGTGCTATGCGCCTGTCGTTGAATGCTGAGGATTTTTTATTATTCCTATACAATCAGCATCCTGTTTATATGCGCAGAATACCCGACAAATACATTGCTCAATTTATGGGAGTAAGTAAAGAATGGCTTAGTAAGCTTAAAAAGAAAATCTTCAAAAACAATTCGCAACAGCACCAATAAGTTGTTGCTGCTTTTTATAATCCTCTGATTCCGAAGTTGAACTAATTCAACTTTTCTAATTCACCCATCATTTACTTTTGAGGCATTGTTTAATTAAAATATTAAATTTTGTTTTTATTCGAATCATTACCATGGCATACCATTTTGATGGGTTTAGCCGTTTTAGCAGGCTTAATGCTTGTTAATGAATTAGCGCGTATTAATAAATGGATAGCGCTAGGAATATTTTTAGTATTGCCAATTGTTCTGACTTTTTGGGTATGGCCAACTACTGCAGCTCCCGGAACAAGTGTGGGTACCTGGTTTGATTATGCAAAAGTATATTCTGTGTTAATAATAACCTTGATTATTATGGGCATACGATATAAAGAGAGTTGGGTCAAAAACAAATACATTCTGATGTTACCGGCACTTCTATTAGCTATTAATATACTAGAAGCTGTTCTGCGCGATTTTCAGTGTTACAGTCTTAATGGTTTTGTCGATGGTGTTGTTATTACAGGTGGTTCATGGAATATTATGAATGGTATAGCAGGAATACTAAATATACTTGCCATATCGGGCTGGATGGGCATTATCATAAGTAAAAATAAGAAAAAAGATATGATATGGGCAGACCAACTTTGGTTTTGGATTATTGCTTATGATCTTTGGAACTTTGCCTATGTATATAATTGCCTAGGTGATCATGCTTTTTATGCAGGTATCATATTGTTACTTTCTTGTACCATCCCTGCATTTTTTATTAAAAAAGGAGCTTGGTTACAGCACCGGGCGCATACCCTGGCCGTTTGGGTTATGTTTGCCATGACATTTCCTGCATTTATCGACACATCGAAGTATGCCGTAAAGGCATCGCAAAATACGAACGCACTCTTTACCATAAGTGCAATTGCATTGATTGCAAACATAGCTCTTATCATTTTTCATGTATATAAAATAATGAAATCGAAACGCAATCCACTTAAAGAGGAAATATACACCGACTTGAAAAGTTATCAATCAATTATTGAAACAAACAAATAAAAATATTATGGAAGAAAAAAAATATCCAAGATCATTTTCACATATTGGAATTACCGTTCCTGACATTCACAAAGCAGTGGCGTTTTATAAGGAGGTAATGGGATGGTACATTATTATGCCTCCCTCAATTGTAAAAAAAGAAAATGATACAGCCATAGGCATAATGTGTATTGACGTTTTTGGTGAAGATTGGGAAACCTTTGAAATTGCTCATATGTCAACTTCCGATGGGATTGGAATTGAACTGTTTTCTTTTCCAAACATGAAGAATGATAAGCCTGAATTTTCACCTTTTAGTACTGGACTATTCCACTTCAGTGTGCAAGATCCAAATATAGAGGATTTAGTAGCTAAAATTGTTGAGTGCGGAGGAAAACAACGCATGCCAATTCGAGAATATTACCCAAACGAAAAACCATATAAAATGGTGTATGTAGAAGATCCATTTGGTGTTGTGTTCGAAATTTACACTCATAGCTATGAAATGACTTATTCAACAGGAGCTTATCAAAACATATAAATATTTGCTCGGGTTTTTAGGTCCGACTTAATTTTAAAACGTTCGCTTTGATGTATTTCAAGGCGGACGTCTAAAAAACTTAAAGGTGCTTTTCCATTAAAATAATTCCCTGTTTTTAAGTTGTGATGCAAGTAGCTTATTAATAGAACCCAAATTGAGCGATTAGCTATCGCTATTCTGCTCAATCGACTGAGTTATTGTAAGGTTTTCAAATTTTTCATTTCACTCAAATTGTGAAAACCAACAATTTCTAGGTCGGGGTTAACTCTAAGTATAGCGCTTTTCATTTTATTCAAATCGCTCAACTTAGGTAGAAGTTAAAGTCTACAAACCAGATGCTTTAAAAATGAACTGATGGCTAGTCAATCAATTTTAGTATTTTAAGCGTTTTTGAAGTATAATAGCGCAGAATCACACATAAAAAACAAGAGAATAATGTATAAGAAACTAATTTTATTTTCCAGTATTTTAATTTTAACGGGAAATCACTTAACAGCTCAGATTGATGAATTTAGAAATTCATGGCAGCAAACTGTTGACAGCACAAATGCTAATTTTTTTAAAGCTCAATATTTGAATATTAGTAAGGAACAACTTTTTGAATTATTTGATAATTTACCAAGTTTTGAAATGTTTCGTGATAACTACTTTACAACAGGCGTTCCAACTAACAAAGCCATAGATAAGAATACTGCCGATATTAAATTTCAAATTAGTGTGATCCAACGATTAACTAAGTCAATATTGCCTTTAAATACATCTTTAATGTTATCATACACTCAAAAATCGTTTTGGAATGCCTATGAAAATTCATCACCTTTTTCTGATAATAATTATAATCCCGGCCTGATGTTAATGCGTCCAATCTTATATAACAACCACCTTAAAGGTATTGGTACATTAGCCTTTGAGCATGAATCAAACGGACTTGATTCCATTAAATCACGCAGTTGGAATTATTTAACTGTATCAGGAGTGTATTTTTTTAATGCAAGTTTTTCAGTGCAGGCAAAATTATGGGCTGGCAAACTAGGTAGCGAAAATATGGATCTGTATAAATACAAAGGATATGGATTATTGGCCATAAATTATCGCGATTTAAGAGATCGGTTTGGCTGCTCTTTAATATTAAATCCCAACAGTAATCTATCATCAATTAATACGCAATTCGAATTAAATTTTAGACCATCTAAAAAGGCAAATCAGTATCTTTTTTTGCAATGGTATAATGGGTATGCCGAAGGTTTGCTGGAATATAATAAATATTCATCGATGCTACGAGTAGGTATTTGTATTAAACCACCCATTCGAAGTTTGTATTAAATGAACAACCTCGCGGCAAGCAGACGAGGTATAAAGTATGTATGAACTATTATTTTTCGCAGCAAACTGCGGGGAACCGACTGCAAGAAGCGCAACGAAGTTAATAAAACCCACAAGTGTGGGATTTAAACAAAGGGTAAAGCCTGTTTTTGGGCTCATTCAACATCCGGCCACCTCATTCCAGGTGAGGAATACATTCATTCATTTTACTATCAACCTAACATGGGTTACAAAATAAAATATACGGTTTTGGTTACCATTTCCATTACAAATTTTCGTGCTATTTATTGATAAAAGTTAATCAATAAAAAAATCGATTAATGAGAAAACAATACAACAAACTGTTCAAAATAATTATCTGTTTTTTATAATACGCTTATTAAAAAGTTGAATTAGTTCAACTTTTTTCATTTACCCACTACCTACATTTACAGAATTATTTTATTAAAATATTAGATTATGGGTTTGTTTTATGAAGTACCTGATCTTAGAGCTTGGGCCATTTTGGCGATGGTTCTTTTTGCTTTAATGGCTTTTAATGAATTGGGCAGAACTACAAAATGGGGCGGATTGGTTCTGTTTTTCATTCTTCCTATTGTGTTGACTATCTATGTGTGGCCAACAACAGCCGCACCTGGTAATGAATACGGAACCGGAACCTGGTTTAACTGGGTGAAAACCTATTCGGCCCTTGCCGGCGTTCTTGGGTTTATGGCTATTCGCTATATTCCGGGGCTTACCAAAAAAAAGTGGGTGTTGATATTTCCTCCATTAATACTTGCGGTTAACATATTCGAAGCTGTTTTACGTGACTTCCAAGTCTATTCATATGGAGTCTGGGATGGCGCCTTTATTGACAATCTTTGGGTAATGTCGGGACCATGGAATATCATGAACGGTATAGCTGGTCTATTAAATATTATAACCATTTGCGGCTGGGCCGGCATTGTTATATCTAAAGACAAGACAAAAGATATGATCTGGCCTGATATGATTTGGGCCTGGATTATCGCTTATGATCTGTGGAATTTTGCCTATACCTACAACTGCATTGCCGATCACTCCTTTTATTGTGGCGTGGCTTTATTGCTTTCCTGTACCATCCCGGCTTTCTTTATCAAAAAAGGAGCATGGTTACAGCATCGCGCATCCACTCTGGCATTATGGATTATGTTTGTTATGACCGTTCCTCAGTTTGTAGATCGTATTGCACCTGTTCCAACCACGCATAATCCAAAAGCATTTTTTATTGCAAGTTTGTTGGCATTAGTCGCAAACATTGCGCTGGCAGTTTATCAATTTAACAAGATTCGTAAAAACAGGCTAAATCCTTTAAAAGACGAAATATTTGCCGATACAAAAACCTATAAAAGTGTGTTTGCAGAAAATATATAATCATAAATTAAAAAGAACAGAAAATGGATACTTATAAAATTCTTGAAATAAAGGAAAGTGTTTTCGAAAACAACGACCGACAAGCAGATTTGCTTAGGATAGATTTGAAAAAAGATAAGACATTTTTATTGAATTTAATGTCGTCGCCGGGCTCAGGCAAAACAACTACTGTTTTAAGGACCATTGAAGCCTTAAAAGATGAAATGAACATTGGTGTTCTGGAAGCGGATATAGACTCTGATGTGGATGCTAATACCGTCTCTAAAACCGGGGTAAAAGTTATTCAATTACACACAGGTGGCATGTGTCATCTCGATGCAGACATGACAAAACAAGGCTTGTCAGGACTAGGAACGAAAGGGCTTGATTTGGCTATTTTGGAAAACGTCGGAAATCTTGTATGTCCTGCGGAATTCGACACTGGCGCATCAAAAAATGCCATGATTTTAAGTGTACCCGAAGGAGATGACAAACCCTTAAAATACCCCCTAATGTTTTCTATTGTTGATGTTTTATTAATTAACAAGATGGATTCTATCGGTTTTTTTGATTTCGATTTAGAGGCCGTAAAAGAACGGGTAAAAAAACTAAACCCCACTATTAAAATAATCCCCATCACAGCCAAAACAGGCGAAGGGATTGATGAATGGGCTGACTGGTTACGTACTGAAGTTAAAAATTGGAATGCTAATTAGAACATTGTAAGAGGCTATTTAAGGATAATAAATATGGTAAAAGAAAAAGTACTTGATCTTGCAAATAAGATAAGCAGAGTAAAACGGGGTTCAAAAAACGAAATAACACCCGACCGACCTGAATATAAAATTCTGGAACCAGTTGTTTCAAATGAAATGGCAGAAGTCGGACTTTGCCTTGAATTGCGTATTCATAAGAGTGCAGCAGAGGTGGCCGCATTATGTGGAAAGTCAGAAGAAGAATCAGAGAAGCTTTTGTGGGAATTAGCTGTAGCAGGCGCTTGCTTTGTAAATGAAATTGATGGCCTTAATAAGTACTGGATCGAGCTGTGGGTACCAGGTCATATGGAAATGATCGTTAATAATAAGGAAAACATACAAAAGTATCCGGAGCTGGGCAGGGCTTTTGATGAATATGGAAAATTACGGGGGCCTATGGCAGCAGGTAATATTCCTGTTGGAGCAGGTCCAATGCGTGTTATTCCTATTGAAAGATCTATTGATGGTGAAACGAGAATAGCTTCCTATGAAGAAGTTTCCAAATATTTAAACGACAGTGATATTTTCTCTGTTTCTGACTGCGCTTGTCGTGCTTCAAGAGAAGCTATGGATGAAGGCTGTGGTCACCTGAAGGAAGATATGTGTATTCAGCTGGGACATGCTGCTGAGTATTATATCCGAACAGGTAGAGGCCGGGAAATTAGCCGCGAAGAAGCCATTGAGATTATTAAAAAAGCAGAAGATAATGGTTTAATGCATAGCATTCCAAATACAGATGGACCGGGAAAAACTCACGCCATATGCAACTGCTGTGGTTGCGGATGTTTCTCCATGAGGCTTTCTAATTTGTGGACAAATCCTGATATGGTACGCTCAAATTATGTTTCGGAGGTGGATGCAGAAAAATGTGTTGCTTGCGGAGAATGTGTTGAAAATTGCCCATCGAATGCATTGAAATTAGGTCAGAAAATATGCACCAAAACACCCATTCCCGAAAAGAAAAGAGAGCTTCCATACAATATGGAATGGGGATCGGATAAATGGAATCCGGATTACCGTACGAACAGAGACGTTGTTTTGGATACGGGCTCAAGTCCATGTAAAGCCGAATGTCCTGCGCACATAGGCATTCAGGGTTATATAAAGCTGGCTGCACAAGGGAAATATACCGAAGCCCTGGAACTCATCAAACAGGAAAATCCCTTCCCGGCAGTATGCGGACGTGTTTGTCCCAGATATTGCGAAGATGCTTGCACCAGAGGAGACATCGATGATCCAATAGCTATCGACGATATCAAGAAATTTATAGCTGAACAAGATTTAAATGCTGAACATCGCTATATACCTAAAGTAAAACATCAATATGGAAATAAAATTGCAGTTGTAGGTGCAGGTCCTGCAGGACTGTCTTGTGCTTATTACTTAGCTATCGATGGATATAAAGTAACGGTGTTTGAAAAACAAAAAGCACTGGGTGGGATGCTTAGATTTGGAATCCCCGCTTTCAGACTGGAAAAAGAGGTTATAAATGCGGAAATTGACATTCTGAAAGAATTGGGTGTTGAGTTTAAAACCGGTGTTGATGTTGGTAAGGATATTAGCCTTAACAATTTAAGAGATCAGGGATTTGAAGCATTCTATATTGCAATTGGGGCTCAATCAGGTAAAAAATTAGGTGTCAAAGGTGAAGATGCAAAAGGGCTTAGCACGGGTGTTGATTTCTTACGCAATGTGGCTCTTAATCAAAATATGAAAATAGAAGGCCATACGATCGTAATTGGTGGCGGAAATGTAGCTGTCGATGTTGCTCGAAGTGCTACTCGAGTTGGTTCGTCGAAAGTTGAAATGTATTGCCTTGAAAATCGTGAACAAATGCCAGCTCTTCAGGAGGAAATTGAAGAAGCCATCGAAGAAAATATTACCATTAACAATTCATGGGGTCCCAAACGTATTCTGGTGGAAAATGGTTATGTAGTGGGGGTGGAATTTAAAAAATGCATTTCTGTTTTTGATGAGAATAAACGCTTTAGTCCTACATTCGATGAAAACAATACAAAGATTGTTGAGGCAAACAATGTGTTGATATCAGTAGGCCAGGCAATGGATTGGGGGCATTTGATCGAAGGTAGTAAAATAGTACTGAATCAAAACATGACCATAAAAGCCGATGCTGTAACTTACCAAACAGGTGAGCCTGATGTTTTTACTGGTGGTGATGCATTGACAGGCCCAAGATTTGCAATAGATGCTATTGCTATGGGTAAAGAGGGTGCAATTTCAATCCATCGGTATGTGAATCATGGACAAAGCCTGACAATTGGTCGTCTGAATAGAGATTATCGATCATTTGATAAACAGAATCTTGATCTTGATGGATATGATCGTCTTCCAAGACAAAAAACAAGCCATGCTGACGAAAATAATTCCACAAAATCATTCAAGGATTTACGCGGTACATTTACCGAAGAGCAGATAAAAATGGAAACAGAACGTTGCCTGGGCTGTGGCGCTACTGTTGTTGATGAGTTTATGTGTATAGGATGCGGTGTCTGCACTACAAAATGTAAATTTGATGCTATTAAATTGGTGCGAAAGTACGACAAAGCAAATCCTGAATTCAAGGATATGAAGTCTACCATCATTAAATATGCGTTAAAAAGAAAAGTAAGGATTGCTATAAATAAGCCGCTAAAACTGGTTCAGTCGTTTTTTAATGGTGAAAAAAGCAATTAACAAGCGTGCCATAACATAGGAAATAGAAGACGAGGGTGTCTAAAAAGTGCTAATTATTTAGTCAATAGTCACGGCGTGAATTTTTAATTAACTGATTAGGTGTATTTTAATATCTAATATTTTAAACAAATATATGAATATCAGGAAAGTTTACTAAATCGCAATTTGATTTTTCTTCATTTACCCCAAGCCCTAAAGTGAGTGAAGAAAATCAATTGCTTCCGCCAGCTGGCGGATATGAGGTAAAACAATTGATTTTTAAACGAATTTTGGTTAATTAGGTACTTTTCCTGATAGTCATAAACAAATATATTCACTCCGTGACTTTTTGGATAGCTTCGTCTTTAATCACTGAAAAAATAAGTAAGCATATATGCATGAATTAGGTGTTGTCATAGAAGTTGTGAAAACAGTCGAAAGATTTGCGAAAGCAAATAATGTAAGCAAAATAGATAAACTAGTGCTTCAAATTGGCGAGCTATCCTCCATGATTCCAAAATATATTGAATCCTGTTATCCGGCAGCAGTTGATGGTACTATAATGGAAGAAACAAAATTAGAAATAGAGATTTTGCCTGGCAACGCCATTTGCAAAGAGTGTAATAGCATTTTTAATTTTATCCAGAGTAAAGGCAAATGCTCAAAATGCGGCAGTAATGATATTGAGCTAATATCTGGAAAAGAGTTTATGATTAAAGAAATACTTGCTTGCTAACATCATATTCATTTATAATTGAGAACTCCCTCATCCGCTTACAGCGGCTTAGTATAGTATAAAATAAAAACTAAAAGAACAAATGACTACAGATATAACAATTCTCCTTTTTACAGCTGCATCCATAGGCTTTATTCATACTTTAACCGGTCCTGACCATTATCTGCCCTTTATTGTAATGAGCAAGGCTAGAAACTGGAATATGACCAAAACTCTTTGGATTACTTTTCTCTGTGGTTTAGGACATGTGGGCAGTTCCATTATAATAGGGGCAATAGGTATAGCATTGGGACTAGGACTTAATAAACTGGAATATTTTGAGTCATTCAGAGGCAACCTTGCTGCCTGGTCATTTATAATTTTCGGCTTTGTCTATTTTTTATGGGGAGTTTGGAAGGTAACAAAAGGAAAAGCTCATAAACACATTCACTTAAACAACAAAGGCGAAATACATGTACATGATCACGCTCACAAGCATCAACTAAAAGATATAAATACACATAATCATCCCCAGGAGGAAAAAAAACCAACCAGCCTCACTCCCTGGGTTTTATTTAGCATTTTTGTGCTTGGTCCTTGCGAACCGCTAATTCCTATGTTGATGTACCCTGCGGCAAAAACCAACATAACATGGGTAATTTTCGTAGCTGCCGTATTCTCCATAGGCACTATTACCACCATGATGGTTATTGTTGCTCTCACAATGCGGGGAATCAATTTTTTACCAATGAAAGCATTAGAAAAGTACATGCATGCTTTTGCCGGAGCTTCAATTTGCCTGAGTGGATGTGCAATTGTCTTTTTAGGATTGTAATTATTATAAGTATTAGGAAAGTTTACTAAACCGCAATTTGATTTTTCTTCATTTGATTTTTAAACGAATTTAATTTAATTAGTTACTTTTCCTGATAGTCATAATAATAATTATAACAGACTTAACTTTTTCTCAACATCCCTAGGATCAACTCTTGTCATGGGAATACTCCCACGTCTCCCTTTTTATCTTTTGGTTAACATATCCACGAAAAGGAGTCCTTTACGTTTTTTGTACCACCTTTAAAAGCTTTGCAAGAGATATTTTCAGGTTCTGCTAGGAGCAACGAAGTACAGTCAATAAAGCCTCCCGCTTCCGCACCAGTCCTCTCATCCACCCCCGTATTTAAAGCCATACCAAAGGGTTCACCCATAAATGAATCTGATGGCAGCAATTCTAGTCTGCAGACCGCTGAGAATTCAGTAGTTAAGTACTTAGTTTCATTTCGTGAGAGAGACGCTGACAAGTCCTTCGTATCCTGTCAGGTCAAATCTGTCAGCGTGCCTAGCTACTAACAGCATTTGTTCATATAATAAGCCCTTATAATTGCTGAGTCTGTACATATGAACTTATCTACTGAGCTCAAAAAAAATCAAATGCCGTTTTGTTAGTATGAAATTATAGTAATTCATAGCCACCCCAAAATCCGTAAGGAAAATTAATCAGCTTGCCAGCCTGTAGGCAGATATTTAGGGGTGAATAAAAACCTTTCAATCATACTAATGAACTCATAAGTTACAAAAAACAAAAATAAGAATTGCACAAAAATAAACGTTCAAGGGAAATAAAAAAAAGGTGCGCATATTGGCTGGGCTTAATTATTTTGTAGTTTCAGACTTCCAATCCTATAATTGTCAATCAAATAGTTACGTGAATATGCTCGTAAAATAGAAATGATTATTTTTG
>JAEINW010000047.1 GCA_016342715.1 Salinivirgaceae bacterium
AAGCGGAGAGAGGGAAGACAGAACAAAGAGTGCGATCCACAAAAGCTATTTCGATTTAGTAATGCCGATCCCGAGTCCTCGGGACGATATTGACGGGTTACGGAAAATAAAGAATCAATTGGATAACTTCAAGTAGATTTACTTCAAATAATTATCTGTCTGTATATGGCTGAAAGCCATAAACAATATAGCTTAGGGCAAGGTCCTAAGTTGTTTGTTGTTAACAACAAGCGATGGGAGCATAAAATTGATTTTTATGAAACCCTCACCATTAAGAGAGTTAAAAAATAAGGTACAAGAACAAAAGGACATGAATATATGAGCAAGTTGAAACATGTGCTTTCATGGTGAGGGTTCGCCGAACTAAGCGAAGCCTTCTCACGAATACCTTAAAAAATAAATATTTATGAGTAACACCTTTGAAATAATAGAATCGTGTGAGGCAACAACCGAGTGATAACGAGTTCGTGAATACAAATAAAAATAATAGTTGCCATGAACAAATGTCACCACAAATGAATTGAAAAACATAAGTTACAGAAATACAAAGAATTAATTAAAGTTTATACAGATGAAATCATCTTCATGCATCGCCATCTTTAACATTAAATATATAAGTGATTTAATTATAAGCCCAACTTTTTTCTGTGATCTACGTACTTTCCCTTTTAGCAAACGATTATGAAAGGTTTTTGTATAAAAACTAGAAGCTTAAAAGCGTATATGATTTAAACAGTGGTTTTATTTGGTCACTTAATATTGGGAACGAAAAGCAGGTTAAAAATTGAATATATGAGCACTATTGATATTTTTTATCACATAAATTACGTGCTAGCTCTTGCTTTTTCCAAGATGCATGCTTAGAATAAAAAAGAGAAAATACTGAATTATTAAATTAATATCAATCCATTACTAACGATAACACACAAACTCCGCATCCAGCCTTTCCGTCTTTGAAAAACATTTTTAAGTAATAAGGCCCTGTTTTGGTGCAGATAAAATCAAAAGCTTTATATTCTTTATTGGCTTCAGCATTAAAATTACCACCATATTTAGAAAAGTCATTTGCAAGTTCTATAATTGTAGAACCTGGTTTCGAAGCATCATTACAAACAAGGAATCTGTAATGATTGCCTTTATTAAGCATAATAGAGAATTGTCCTTCGCTTCTTTTTTTTTCGCTTTTTGCCTCTTCGAATCTTATACGAAAGTGTTTTATATATTTTACTGAACCACTGCTGGTTGAACAATTATCAATAAATGCTTGATCGCATTGAGCAGAGCTATTTGGTATGAAAGCAAATAAAAAAATTATGAGTAGGGATAAAACTTTGTACATAAATCAAAAATAAGAAAATATTTTTGATTTACTGTTTTTGATTTTTTTCTTCTTCAAAAGCATCTAAATCTAGTTTAATAACAAAGTGCTCGTAAACAAAACTAATTTTCTTTTCTAACTTTTCTATTTCAGTTTGTGTAAAGCGAATTTTAAAGAGTTCTCCTTCTGCAATTTCGTAAGGTTTAACATTTCCATTTTCATCTATTGCTGTTTCATCATAGAAAATAGGAACTGCATTAACTGTTATTTCATTCCCTGCTTTTAATTCTCTTATTTCAGCCGGTGTTATTTGAATTACACCACCTTTTTTTGGATCAAGGAAAAGTGCATTTTTAATTCCTTTTCTCATATTTTCCCCTTCACTTTCGTCCTTAGGAATATACATCTCTTTTTTTACTAAAACTTTAAGATAGTTTAGAAATTTTTCATCTCTATATATATAATAATTATCGCCAACAGTGTAAGCGTCAACTTTATAAATTTGTGGTTCAATTTTGCTGCAACCTTTTGGAGTTTGTTGGCAATCTACTTCTTCTAATTCTCCACTTTTTAAGTTTATTTTTTTAAACTTATTCCGGTAAATGTCGTAATTCACGTAAAAATACTCTCCGCTTTCATCAAAAGTGCTATTATATAGTTCACAGCGATTATCATTTAATTTAATCTTATATTTCTCTTCCCAAGTATATAAATTATAAACTATTAAATAATTGAATGACGCTTTTTCCCCTCGAAATGTGGCAACTAAATAATTACCATATTCATCAACCATTAATTCCAAAACTTTACTTTTTTTATACTCAGGTCCTTTAATTCTATGTTGAAAACGATATCCTTTTTCAGGTTTATTAATGGGCTGTGTTTGACTAAATAAAAAAGTACTAACGACGGAAAAAATTATAATAATTATTGTTTTTTTCATGTTTAACCTTTTTGTTTTTCTTTATTCGAATTTAACAGTCAATATGCGTTCCAAAAAAGAAGAATTAATTTTTTTTTGTTTATTATTTGGTTCTATAGTGTAAAAATATAAAAATAAGTAATAAGGCTTAATTTTTTAAAGTTTAATTTTCAATATAATAACAAATATGTAATAATTTAAAAGGGATGTTAATAACATGTTTTGAATATTTCTTAAGTTCAATTATTTTTAAATTAATAGATACATTTGTGGTACATTTTATATTATACCAACATCTTATTTTTATTTTGTGAAAAGAGAATTCGATTTTTTAGTATTAGGCTCTGGAGTAGCCGGCTTATCCTTTGCATTGAAGGTAGCAAAACACGGAAGTGTTGCAGTGGTTACAAAAGCCCACCTTGACGATTCAAATACAGTTTTAGCGCAGGGTGGTATTGCTGCTGTTACTTATGGACCAGATAATTTTGAAAAACACATTCAGGACACCATAATTGCTGGTGATAGATATTCAAATAAAGAAGTTGTAAAATTGGTTGTTCAAGAGGCTCCCGAAAGAATAAAGGAACTAATTAATTGGGGAACTAATTTTGACAAAACCAATTCAGGTAGCTTTGATTTAGCGAAAGAAGGAGGCCATTCTGAAAATAGAATTCTTCATTATAAGGACATTACAGGAAGAGAGATTCAAAGAGCCTTGGTAGAGCAGGTTAAAAAGGTAGAGAATATTTCAATTTTTGAAAATTATTTTGCCGTTGATTTAATTACTCAGCATCATTTAGGGCGTAAAGTTAAAAGGAGCTATAGAGATATTGAATGCTTTGGCGCATACGTTTTAAATCTCAAAACAAATGATGTTGATACTTTTTTAGCGAAGAAAATAATGGTTGCAACTGGCGGTTCGGGTAATTTGTATAGCACCACAACAAATCCTGTAATTGCTACTGGTGATGGTGTTGCCATGGTTTATCGAGCAAAAGGTCTTGTTGAAAACATGGAATTTGTACAATTTCATCCAACATCCTTATACAATCCAGAGGAAAAACCCTCCTTTTTAATAACAGAAGCTTTAAGGGGGTTTGGAGGAATATTAAAAACATGTGCGGGTAATGAATTCATGGAAAAATATGATGCGCGAGGTTGCCTTGCTTCGCGTGATATTGTGGCTCGAGCCATTGACAATGAAATGAAAGTAAATGGTGATGATTTTGTGTACCTTGATTGCACCCATTTAAAGGAGAATGATTTAAAAGAACATTTTCCTAATATAAGTGCAAAATGTTTGTCGTTGGGGATTGATATTGCGAAAGAAATGATTCCAGTGGTTCCTGCGGCACATTATCAATGCGGTGGCGTTAAAGTAGATTTAAATGGAGAATCGCACATTAAAAACTTATATGCCTCGGGTGAAGTTGCCTCCACTGGATTGCATGGAGCAAATAGACTAGCGTCAAACTCGCTGAGTGAGGCCGTTGTTTTCTCGCATAGAGCAGCTATGCATGCAATTAGTTGTTTAAATAACCAAACTATTAGATATGAAATTCCAGAATGGAATTTTGAAGGAACAACCCACCCCGAAGAAATGATATTAATTACTCAAAATTATAAAGAAACACAAATGATTATGAGCAATTATGTGGGTATTGTTCGATCAAATCTGCGCCTTGAAAGAGCATTGCGAAGACTAGAAATAATTTACAAAGAAACCGATGAGCTATATCAAAAATCAATTCTTTCGGAAGAATTGTGTGAGTTAAGAAATTTAATAAATGTAGGATATTTAATTATTCGCTCAGCCCAAAATAGAAAAGAAAGCTTAGGCTTACATTATATTATTGACTACGCATAATCTAAAAATAATTTTATAAGCCCTTAATACAGCTTTTTCTCCTTTTAGGTCTGTGCATGAATATAAATTTTATATTTTTGTGCTACGAAAAAATAGAGCATGAGAAAGAGACCTGGATTTATTGTTACAATTTTAATTTTTATCATCTCAATTGGTGGGTTTTATATTTATTTAAAACAACAGCAATCGCCCTTAACTCAACCAATTCATGCCATTCCTTTAAATACTTCGATGTTTATTGAATTTAAAAATCCGATGGGCTTTTTAGAGAAAATTAATGGCAACAATTCTTTTACCCAAAAATTAAGAGAGTTTCCTGAAATAATGGAAAAAGCAAATGAACTTCGATTTATTGATTCAATAATTAATAGTGATGAAGTTCTAAAAACACACATTAGAGATAAAAAAATATTATTATCGATACATGAAATTGGGAAAAATAAATTTGAACGACTTTATTTAACTAAACTTTCGGGAAAATTCGAGGCAAATCAAATTTTAAAAACCTTGAGTAACAATGTAATTGCTAAGTATAGCAATTCTCATTCAAGATACAATCAAGTAAAAATATTTGCAGTTCAAGGCAAGCTAAAATCGTTTTATTATTGTTTCCATAGAGGAGTTTTAATGGGAAGTTCTTCTGAATTATTAATTAAGGATGCCATTCGTCAAGTTGAAAATCCGAATGGATTGCAATTAAATGCTGATTTTAACCACTTGTTAAAAACTGCAGGTGACAATGTTGATGCTAATATTTATATCCAACTTAAGGAGGCTAATAACTTATTAGCAAAAGTAGTTTCGCTTAAAAATTTAAAAGATAAATCGCTAAGTCATATTGGAAATTGGGTAGAGTTAGATGTGAATCTAAAAAATAATACCTTATTGTTAAATGGTTTTAATGCAACAACAGAAACCAACGATTTCCAAAGTCTTTTTGATGGGCAAAACCCAAGCACTATGAAATTTGCAAAATTTACTCCTGTAGGAGTGAATAGCACCTTAGCTTTTGGCTTATCAGACTACAATAAGTACAAAGAAAGTTTTCGAAAATTTATGGAAAAGACTGGCCAAACTGATCGGTATTTGATAAATAAAAAAACATTTATAGAAACTTTTGGCCAAAATGCTGAAACACGCTTGTCTGAAATTTTTAAAAATGAATTAGCACAAGTTGAATTGGCCGATGGAAATTATTTATTTTATGTCAAAGTTAAAGGATATAGAGATGGTCAAGAATTAGTCCAAAACTGGATTAATCATTATGCAAAAAAAATTGGACAAAGTAGTAGTGCTTTTAAAAACTCATATAAACTGGATGCAGAGTCGGAGTTTCCTATTTATACGCTACCCATTGAATTTATTCCACTGCGCCTTTTTGGACCATGGTTTAAGGAATGTTCAGCAAAATATGTTGCTGTTTTCGATGATTATTTAATTTTTTCATCGAATTACAAGGCGCTTACAAGAACAATTTATGATAATATATTGCAAAAAACATTGAGCTACAATAGTGCATATAATAATTATGCCGATTTTATTTCTACAAAAGTTAATATGCATGCCTTTATTTCTCTGGAATCAATGCATAATTCCTTAGAAACATTCTTAACGCCCGAAGCATTTAATTACTTTAAAAAGAATGAAGTTATACTCAAAGATTTTTATGGGTTAACATGGCAGTTTTCTAGCGAATCAAATTTAATTTATAATAATTTGTTGGTGAGGAATCAACCCTCAAAAACTCTAAAAGCTGCAACAGTATGGGAGGCTAGGCTCGATACGCTGGTTGCCTTTAAACCACAATTATTAGTAAATCATTATACTAATGAGAAAGAAATATTAATACAGGACTTAAAAAACAATATTTATCTAATAAACAATACAGGTAGAATTATTTGGAAAAAACAAATTGATGAACCTATACTGGGTGAAGTGCATCAGGTTGATTATTTTAAAAATGGAAAACTACAAATTCTTTTCAACACCAAAGCAAAATTGTATTTATTCGATAGAAATGGAAATTTTGTTGAAAGGTATCCGATAAAACTATCCTCTGAAACAAATCAGCCACTTGCATTATTTGATTACGATAATAGAAAGAACTATAGAATTTTTATTGGTGGCATTGATAGAAAAATTCAAGTTTACTCAATTAAAGGGAAAACCGTAACTGGTTTTAATTTTAATGCTACCGACAATAATATAATTGCACCTATGCAATATTTTAGAAGTAACAATAAAGACTATTTGCTTGTGACAGATAGTTCGCGTATTTATATTTTAAACCGACGTGGAGACTCAAGAATAAAACTAAAAAAACAATTTAAGCCATCACCAAACAATTTGTTTGTCTTTCAAGCGGGAAACAATACGCGAAATGATAGATTAATTAGAACGGATATTCATGGAAATGTGAATTTTATTTATTTTAATGGTGATGTTGAAACAAAACAGATTAACGATTTTTCAAAAAACCATTTCTTCGAAATTGTTGATGTTACGGGTGATAATATTTACGATTTTATTTATATTGATGCTAATGAATTATCAGTTTTTAATCTTTCTGGAAAAAAGCAATTCACACATAAATTTGATTCTAAAATTGAGCACAGCCCAGCGATATATAAATTTTCAAGCAATAAGATTTATATAGGTGTTACTGAAACGCAAAAACGACATGTTTATTTATTTGATGGGAAAGGACAAATAATAGAAGGATTCCCATTGCTTGGAAAAACCAAGTTTAGTATTGGTTTTTTAGATAAAAATTCGCCAACATTTAATTTGGTAGTTGGCGGCGATGATCAATATCTATACAATTATAAACTTAATTAGAATGATAATTTTACTTTTTTCAATAGCCATATTTTCGTTATTAATAGATATGTTTTTAATGGGTTCCGTAATTGGATATTTTCAAAAAAAAATAAAATCATTTGATTTGCTAAGATTTTTTATGCCTGTTGTATTTTCCTTTTTATTATTAGCTATTGGATTATATTCGGGAAATCAAGCGGCTAAATTTTTCTCATCGTACAAGTTTTGGTATGCAGCCACAATATTATTTATTTTTAGTTTAAAATTAATGTATGATGGAAGTAAGCTTAGTGCCATAAAAAGAACCATAAATCCAATAGATAAAAAAGGTCTGTTATATTTGTCAATTTTAATTGCCATTAATGCATTTTTTATTGGCCTTGCTTTTGGTTTTTTAGAACTTAAAATAGTATTTACATTATATAGTTTTGTGGCTCTATATATTTCAATTTTTACAGGATATTTGATAGGTTTTTCTTTAAAAAAACTGATTGGTTTTAAAAGCGATTTATTTTTCGCAATTATATATTTATTAATATCATTTTTTATCGTGATTAAATTCTAATTATTATGTTGAAGTTTTTACTAATATTTTTTATTGTAATATACTTATTGGGATTTATTGGACGAATGCTAATTAAAAATTGGCTTCGGAAAATGGGGAATCATAATGAGTCGCAAAGCAATGATAATAGAAAAGAAGGTGAAGTTATTATAAACACAAACACTAAAGACTCGAAAAAATTCAACAAGACAGACGGGGATTATGTTGATTATGAGGAGGTTGAATGAGTGTTTGGTTTTGACAAACAAAAAGCTAAATATATTTGCTGAAATTAAACAATAACTATATATTTGCAAACCTATTTAATGCCCAGATGGCGGAATTGGTAGACGCGCTGGTCTCAAACACCAGTGAGGTTACACTCGTGCCGGTTCGAGCCCGGCTCTGGGTACAAAAACCCTCGAAAGAGGGTTTTTTTAATACCTTTAGATTATGCCCGTACAAAATCCAGAAACAAAAGAATCAAAGCAACTAAAATTCGATTTACGATATTTACAAATGGCTCAAATTTGGTCTGAGAATTCATATTGTACACGTAGAAAAGTCGGAGCTCTTATTGTAAAAAATAAAATGATTATTTCCGATGGATATAATGGGACTCCAGCAGGTTTCGAAAATATTTGTGAAGACGAAAACAATAAAACAAAAGCATATGTTTTACATGCTGAAGCAAATGCAATAACAAAAGTTGCAAAATCAAACAATAGCAGCGAAGGCTCAACCCTTTATGTTACATCATCACCCTGTGTGGAGTGTGCTAAGTTAATAATTCAGTCAGGTATTAAGAGGGTAGTTTTTTCAGAGGCATATAGAGTACTCGATGGATTGAATTTGCTCGAACAAGCAGGAATAGAAATTAAACAGTTAGATTAAGTTATATGAGTTTAATTAAGAATATATCAAAATTTGGAATGCCAATTATTATTGCCATGGCAGTAATTCTTGGCATGTATGTGCAAAAAAATATCGATCAAAGTTCAAAAAGTCAATATCATCAACCCGATAATAAACTAAGTGCTGTAATAAATTATATTGAAAGAGAATACGTTGATACGGTTGATGTGGATGAGATGGTTGAAAATATCATTCCTAAAGTATTAGAAGAATTAGATCCACATTCAATTTATATTCCAGCAGTTGATTATAGTGCAATGAATGAACCATTAGAAGGTAATTTTGATGGTATTGGAGTGCAGTTTAATATTCAAAAAGATACAGTGGTTGTAATAAAAACCATTGAAGGCGGTCCTTCAGAAAAAGTAGGTATTCATGATGGAGATAGAATTGTAACGGTTAATGATTCGTTAATTGCTGGGGTTGGAATAATAAATGAAGACGTAATGAAAATATTACGCGGTACAAAGGGAACCAAAGTTAATGTGGGAATATTTCGCCGAGGAGAAGCGGATTTAATAAATTTTGAAATTACAAGAGGGAAAATTCCACTGTATAGTGTCGACGTTTCATATATGATTGATAATTCCTGTGGTTATATTAAATTATCGAAGTTCTCAAAAACCACCTATAAAGAATTTCAAGAAGCAACCGCAAAACTGAAATCAAAAGGAATGAATAAATTGATTTTTGATTTACGCAGTAATACAGGCGGAGTTTTAGATGCAGCAGTAAATATTATTGATGAGTTTTTAGATTATGGAAAACTTATTGTTTATACCCAAGGGAAATCTCGTCCAAAATCTAGTTATTATGCTACCAGTAGAAAATCCTTAGAAGATGTTGATTTAGTAGTGTTGATTGATGAATCCTCTGCTTCGGCTTCGGAAATTGTAGCAGGAGCCATTCAGGATAACGACAGAGGATTAATAGTTGGTCGCCGATCGTTTGGGAAAGGTCTGGTTCAGGAACCCGTGATGTTTGCCGATGGATCATCTATGAGACTTACCATTGCTCGCTATTATACACCTTCAGGCAGATGCATACAAAAATCCTATGAAAATGGCTTTGACGATTATTTCCATGATATAAATAATCGTTATTTAAATGGTGAATTTATGGAGAAAGATAGTATTCAACACCCCGACTCATTGAAATACTATACCACAAATGGAAGAATAGTTTATGGAGGGGGAGGCATTATGCCAGACGTTTTTATGGCATTAGATACAACGGGGCAATCGGAATATTTAGTTAAAATTAGCCGTAAGGGACTAGAATACCAGTTTTGTTTTGAATATACCGATAAAAACAGATCAAAATTAGAAAGCTATAGCGACGCTTATAAATTGGCAGAGTATCTTGATAAACAGGCTATTTTAAATCAATTTATTGCTTTTGCTGAAAAGAAAGGTGTTAAAAAAGATATTAAAGGCTTGGAAATTTCTGGAGAAACTATTAATACACAATTAAAAGCATTAATTGCCAGAAATATTTTTGATACCGAAGGATTTTATCCAATAATTAAAGATATAGACAAAACTTTATTGGAAGGATTACGTTTAATAAATGAAAACAAAAAAAAATAAATACATGTCAGAAGTTTTAAATGCTACTATTTCTTATAAAATTGCCGATATATCGTTGGCTGAATGGGGAAGAAAAGAGCTAGATTTAGCAGAAATTGAAATGCCAGGTTTAATGGCACTTAGAGATGAATACAGAGGAAAAAAACCTTTAGCAGGAGCAAAAATAATGGGTTCCTTGCACATGACAGTGCAAACTGCCATTTTAATTGAAACTTTAGTTGAACTTGGCGCCGATGTTCGCTGGGCATCATGTAATATTTTTTCTACTCAAGATCATGCAGCAGCAGCCGTTGTTGTAGGAAAAGAAGGAACTGTTGAAAATCCTAAAGGAATTCCAGTATATGCATGGAAAGGTGAGTCCCTTGAAGAGTATTGGTGGTGCGCAAGTGAAGCTTTACAATGGCCTGATGGAAGTGGGCCAAATCTAATTCTTGATGATGGTGGAGATGCTACCATGCTTGTAATTAAAGGTGCTCAATTTGAAGAAGCTGGGAAAGTTCCTGTTGGAAATACAGAAACCGACGCAGAAGAATGGTGTGTATTTCTTGAGTTGTGCAAAAATGAGTTGGATGCAAACCCAACGCGTTGGACAAAAGTTAGAGAAAAAATAAGTGGCGTTTCTGAAGAAACTACTACTGGTGTGCACAGACTTTATCAAATGGCTGAGGCAAATTTACTTCCATTTCCAGCCATTAATGTTAACGACTCAGTAACCAAATCGAAATTCGATAACTTATATGGTTGTCGTCACTCATTAACTGATGGCATAATGAGAGCCTCTGATGTGATGTTAGCGGGTAAAGTTGCGGTTGTTTGCGGATATGGTGATGTTGGTAAAGGGAGTGCACAATCACTACGAGGACAAGGTGCAAGAGTTATTATTACCGAGATTGATCCAATTTGTGCTTTGCAAGCAGCAATGGAAGGCTTTGAAGTAAAAACCATTGAAGATGTGCTTGAAACAGCCGATATTTTTGTTACCACAACCGGCAACAAAAGTATTATTAGAGCAGAGCACATGAGCAAAATGAAAAACATGGCAATTGTTGGTAATATTGGTCATTTTGATAATGAAATTCAAATGGCTGAATTAGCAAAAACACCAGGAATAAAAAGAATAAATATTAAACCGCAGTATGATAAATGGACTTTTGTTGACGGGCACTCAGTGTTAATTTTAGCCGAAGGTAGGTTACTTAACTTAGGATGCGCAACAGGTCACCCAAGCTTTGTAATGTCGGCTTCTTTTACCAATCAAGTGTTGGCACAAATTGAACTACATACAAATAATAATGGTTACAAAAATCAAGTGTACACTTTACCCAAGCATCTTGACGAAAAAGTAGCAAGATTGCATCTTGATAAATTGGGTGTAAAATTAACCATCATGACAAAAGAACAATCTGAATATTTAGGAGTTCCAATTGAAGGGCCTTATAAGTCAGATCATTATAGATACTAAATTAAAAAGGGAGGTTTAAGCCTCCCTTTTTAATTATATACTCGTAAATATTCTCCATTAAAAGCTGTTTTGTATTTTTTAAGAGGGTACTCTGCCGGTCCCTTATTTACTGATCCATTAAATAATTCGAATTTTGATCCACAACAGGTGCATTTTGCCAGCACAGAACTGTCATCATCTAATCGAACAAAACAATTGTTTTTCACCTCGTTAGTGCAGGTGCAATCATAGGCTGCAAAATTATTTTCTCCAAGATTAATAATTAAAATACCATTAGCTTCATACCCCTCATTTTCAACCAGGTAGGTGCTATATGGAATTTTGAAAAGGGATTGATACTCTGGATCATTTATGTATAAGGGATCGATATATATTATTGTATCAGGAATTCTTTCATTGTTATCTTTTTTACAATTTAAAAATAAAATCATTGAAATAATCGATAATATGGTAATTCTAATTATTTTTGAGAGGTTTTTCATATAAATTAACAAGTTTTAATTTTGCATGTAAAGGTAAAATATATTTTACTCATAATTTTTTGGCTGTTTTTTTTAAATTCAATATCAGCCCAGTTAAAATATTCAGTTGATATTAAAGCTGCAAAAAACAGGCGAATTCCTGTAAAATATTTTGTTACACAGACCAAAGAAAATATTAAAATCAATGCTGAAATTAATAAAAAACATAGAATTGAAAATAAAACATCGAAAAAAATCCGTAAACATGTATATAGTATCCAAAAAAGAGAAGTAAAAAAAAGGATGCGGATGTCACAAAAAAAGGCGGAAAATTATAATAGGGGAAAAGTTCCAATAAGTGTTAAACTAAAAAAGTATTTTAAATGGATGACTTAATTCAAATTTTAATTGTCGTTGGTTCATTTGTGGTTTTTATTATTTCGGCAATTAGAAAACAAAAAAAGAAACCATTAATTGCTGCGAGTTCTGCTGAGGAAAGCATTGCAAGTGTGTTTGGTTTAAATACATACGATGACGATAAATTTGTTGATAGAAACACAAACAGCTACATGAATAGTGAGGCGGAAGCCAGTAACATAGGTAAAGAAAAAGCAGTAAATGACAAACAAACAATAGATAACAAAAAGCAAGTATTGGAGTATATAGACGATATTGAAGATTGCGATTATGGTTTTGATTTACGGTCTGCCGTAATTTACTCAGAAATATTAAATAGAAAAAACTTTTGAGTGGCTATAAAGCATCTTTTTTTTTAAAGCATTAGGTTTGGAAAAATAGTGATATAATCTATATATTTACCGATTCAAAAAATGGTGTAGTATTTATTTTAATATAAAATAGGCGATTATGATAAGAAAAATACTCTGTATTCTTTTCGTAGTATTTGCATTCGGAAACACATATGCTCAAAATGGAGCTATTAAAGGTAAAATTCTTGACGGTGAAACGGGCGAGGCAATTCCTTTTGCAAATGTTGTAGTAGAACAAAATGGGAACCAAATTGGAGGCGGGGTTTCTGATTTTGATGGAAATTATACAGTTAAACCTGTTCCGGCAGGAAAATTTACAGTTAAAGCTTCATATGTTGGTTATAACTCACTTCAGGTTAATGATGTGCTTGTTTATAATGACAAAGTAAGATTCCTCGATCTGAACATGAGTTCTTCAACTCAACAACTTGAGGAAATTGATATTGTAGCTTTTGCGAATCCTTTAATTGATAAGGATAATACAACTACCGGAGGTGTTGTAACTTCTGAAGAGATATCAAAAATGGCTGGTAGATCGGCCGAATCGGTGGCATCTACAGTAGGAGGAGTTTATCAAGAAGATGGACAAGTGAAAAGTGTAAGGGGAGCACGTGAAGGCGCAACAGTTTACTATATCGATGGTGTAAAAGTGCGTGGATCGAAAAGCTTACCTAAATCTTCAATTGCAGAGGTTTCTGTAGTTACAGGTGGGGTGCCAGCAAAATATGGCGATGCAACCGGTGGTATAATTAGTATTACTACTAAAGGTGCATCGAGAACGTTTTTTGGTGGGCTTGAATTGGCAACTTCTAAATTTTTAGATCCCTATGAAAACACCATTGTAGGATTGAATGTTTCAGGTCCAATTTTAAAAAGAAAAATTATTGACCCAGATAATTTTGAGGTTATTAGAGAAGAACCATTATTAGGGTTTTTTGCTGCTGGCGAGTACGATTATGCTTTAGATCCACACCCTTCTGCTGTTGGGTTCTGGAAAGTTAAAGATAATATTTTGGATAGCATTACAAGAACCCCATTATTTGTTGAGGGTGATGCTATTTCGGGCAAACCAACAGCGGCATTTTTAACAAAAAACGACTTTGAAAATGTGGATGTTAGAGAAAATGTGGCTAGCACAAGAGCTTCATTATCGGCAAAACTCGATTTTCAGCCGGTTAAAAATGTGGTTTTAACCGTTGGTGGAACTGTTCAGTATTACAAAGGAAACCAATTGAATAGTAATTTTTATGCAAGTACTTCTCAACAGTATTTAAGTGGTGCAGCTAGCCAAGGTTTACTTAACTATAATAACAATAGAGAGATTAAGGAGAATACCTATCGGGGATATGCAAGATTAACCCATAGAATTGGTGGTTCAAATGACGATGATGAAAGTGCATCAATTATTAAGAATGCTTATTATCAAATTCAAGCCGACTATTCAAAATATTTATATACTCGACAAGATGAGAAACACAAAGACAATTTCTTTAATTATGGGTATGTGGGTAAATTCACAAGTTATAAAAATGAATCGTATCAACTTGGATTGGATACCACAGTGAATAAATTTGGATATTTATTAACGGGATATTATGATACCTTAGTTACTTTTCAACCCAGCGATATCAATCCAGAACTTTCTAAATATACTGAATGGTATTACAATGAATATGGGAATCCAGCAATGAAAGGTGATATTCAGGGGGCAAATGCACTGCTTAATGGTTATTATCCAACTGATATTTATGGTATGGTTAATGCTCCCGGAGCTTCCGAGCAGTATTATGTTAAACAAGATAATGATCAATTTCGATTTATTGCTTCAGGTGCTGCCGATATTAATGATCACGAAATATCTATGGGCTTTGAGTTTGAAAAAAGAACCGATAGGTATTATCAATTGGAACCTGAAAAGTTGTGGTTGTTGGCTAGTCTTAATATGAATAGTCATTTAGCGGATCTTGATTTGGGGAATCCAATTGTGGGATATCTTTATGATGAAAATGGGGAACTTATTGAAGACCAAAACGGAAAACCTATTTTTAACGATACCATTAAATACAATCGAAATTATAACAGTTTTACGCAATCGCAATTCGATATAAAGTTTAGAAAAGCAAATGGCTTTTCTAAAACTGGAACCGAATTTGTTGATATTGATAGTTTCGATCCTGAGAAATTACAAATGGAGTACTTTTGCCCAGATGAGCTATTTTATGACGGTAATAGTTCATTAGTATCCTATTACGGATATGATGCTTGGGGAAACAAAATGGCATCAAATGAATATCCAACCTTTGATGAGTTTTTTACAGATACTTATTCTTATGAAGGCAGACAATGGTATTCACGCTCTGTAGCTCCTTTTGAGCCTATATACATGGCTGGATATATTCAAGATAAGTTTGCTTTTAACGATTTGGTATTTAATATTGGGGTTCGTATTGATAGGTATGACGCCAATCAGAAAGTGCAAAAAGATCCATATTTGGTTTATACGGCATATACTGTTGAAGATAATCAGGGTATTATCGCAGATACAAAAGTTCCTGCAAATATAAATAAGGAAGCAGTAGTTTATGTAAATAACGAAAGCGATCCTACTGAAATCAAGGGATATAGATACGAAAGTGAATGGTACGATGCTGCTGGAAACCAGATTAACAATCCAAAATTACTATACGATAACGGATC
Organism: Salinivirgaceae bacterium; assembly: GCA_016342715.1. Classification (GTDB taxonomy): domain Bacteria; phylum Bacteroidota; class Bacteroidia; order Bacteroidales; family SZUA-534; genus JAEINW01. The sequence goes on from JAEINW010000047.1 coordinate 15,366, forward strand.
AATACATCCTTATTTAATCAATCCAGAAGATCGGGTGGGGGAATCAAGTTTTTTAGATGCTTTTGAAGATTATGAACCAGACATTTCTATAATGCCCAGGATTTCGTTTTCATTTCCAATTTCTGATGAGGCCTTGTTTTTTGCTCATTATGATATTTTAACAATCAGACCTTCAAGTGGTGCAAGTAGAATAGATCCTTTTAATTACTTATATATTAATCAATTTGGATCGAGGTATTTTGCAAATCCTGGATTAACTTCAGAAAAAACCATTGATTATGAATTCGGCTTTCAACAAAAACTGAACAATAAATCATCTATAAAATTATCGACATTTTATCGTGAACAACGCGATATGGTTCAGGTAATCCAACTCTTAGGAGCCTTTCCTCACGACATGCGAACTTATGGGAATATTGACTTTGGTACCATTAAAGGTTTTACCGGAACTTACGATTTACGAAGAACCGGAAATGTACAGTTTAAGGCTAGTTATACGCTGCAATTTGCAAACGCAACAGGCTCTGACGCAACCACTGCACTTAGCTTAATTAGTGCAGGACAGCCTAATATTAGAACAACCCTACCTACAACTTTCGATCAACGTCATACCCTATCGGTATTGGTCGATTATAGATTTGGATCAGGAAAGAACTATAATGGACCCAAATGGTTTGGTAACGATGTGTTAGCTGAAGCTGGATGTAATTTCACGGTAAGTTCAGGCGCTGGAACTCCTTATACTGTAAAAGATGTAAATGATGGTTCCGTATTAGGAAGTATAAATGGTTCACAAAAACCATGGAGAACCACCATTGGAATGAAGGTGGATAAAAGTTTTGCAATTACCATGGGTAAAGGGGAAGATGCAAAAAAAGCAGAATTAAATGTTTATTTAGATGTTGCCAACTTATTTAATACTCGTAATATTTTAGAGGTATATGAAACCACTGGTAATCCTGACGATGATGCTTATTTAACTTCTGCAAAGGGGGCAGGTGTAGTAAGCAGTGCGTTAAATTCACAATCATACGTCGATTATTATACCATCATGTTAAATAATGGATCTAATTATAATTTACCAAGGCAAATCAGATTAGGCGTATTATTTAGTTTTTAAAATAAATTAAGGAAGGAAAAATGAAAAATCTAACATACATTTTTATTGTAATTCTGATCATCTTTACATCGTTAAATAGTAATGGGAGAGATGTTAGAAGGACAAAAGGGCAAAAATCAACTACTACAATTACTTCAGGATGTTTGCCAGCTACTGCCGAAACTAATCTTGACTTAAACAATGTGCGAGCACTTATTATGGCTCAGGGTTCATTGTGGGAATCAAGTGGTGGTGAGGCTGCCTATGAAATTCCAAAAGGATCAGGGAAGAGATCCTTATTTGCCGGAGGTATCTGGGTAGGAGGAGTCGATGTAAATGGTCAGTTACGTACTTGTGCCAGAACCTTCAGAGGTACAGGGAATGATTATTGGCCTGGGCCACTAATTTCGAGTGGTGAAGCAATTGCAAGTACTTCGGAACAAGTTTGTGTAGCTTACGATACACATTTTAAAATTACCCGTGAGGAGGTGGCCGATTTTATATCTTATTCAGAGGCCGATGCCGAAACACGGGCTGAAAAATTTGCCGATTATTCAGTTCCCGATATCATAAAAGATTGGCCTGCTCATGGACCTACAGAATATGGAGCATATGATTATTTTTTAGCACCCTATATGGATGTTGATGGCAATGGGGGTTATAATTGGGAAAATGGTGATTATCCATATTTTGAATTTGATAAGGACGCTGAATGTAATTATCGCCCTGAAAGTCAAGCCGCAAATCTTAACAATACCAGCCAAAAACTTTATGGAGATATGTCTATTTGGTGGGTATATAACGATAAAGGGAATGTGCATACAACCACTCCAGGTGCTGCAGCTATTGGTATGGAATTTAGGGCACAGGCCTTTGCTTTTTCAACCAACGATGAATTAAATAACATGAGCTTTTATAATTATCAAATTATAAATAGATCGACCTATTCTTTAGCAGACACCTATTTTGGTGTTTGGGAAGATCCTGATTTAGGGTATGCTGATGATGACAAAGCAGGTTGTGATGTGGTTAGAGGTTTAGGATACGTATATAATGGAGAGGAAAAAGATGGCTCAGGATTGGCAAATCATTATGGAGACCATCCTCCAGCCATTGGAATTGACTTTTTTGAAGGACCTTATCAGGATTTGGATGGTGTGGATAACCTTAGTTCTTGGGTTGATGAAAACAGAACAACCTTAAGTGAAAACTGCGCTGATGGTTACGGTATTGATACTGCAGGAAATTATGTAAAAAGAGGAATTGGAGATATGCATAATGGAAATATCAATGGACTTAATTTTGGTGATGGGATTAAGGACAATGAACGTTGGGGAATGCGTCGTTTTATTTATTTTCTTAGAGATGGTGATGATTATCAGAATGATCCTGAAACCGCATCGGATTTTTACAAATACTTAACTGGATATTGGAAAGACGGTGTAAGGATGACCTATGGTGGGAATGGACATGAAGGAACTGTAACTGCCGATTTTATGTTCCCTGACAACACCGATGAATGCGGCTGGGGTGTAGGAGGTGCTGATTTAGAGCCATGGAATATGTTTGATGAAGAATCTTACGATCAGCGTATTATTCAATCGGCTGGACCTTTTTTGCTTGAACCAGGTGCTGTTAATGACATTACTGTAGGAGTTGTTTGGGCACGATCAAGCTCAACAGCATGGGCTTCGGTTGAAGAGGTGCGTAAAGCAGATATTAAAGCACAAAGGTTATTCGAAAACTGTTTTCAGCTAATTGATGGTCCAAGTGCGCCAAATTTAAATATTATTGAATTAGATGGTAAGTTTATTTTTCACATTTCAAATGATCCGAACAGAAGTAATAACTATTTAGAAAGTTATCACGAAAAAGATCCGTTTATTGATCAAACAGCAGATGATGATGATAAATTTTATGATTTTCAAGGATATCAGGTATACCAACTAAAAGATTTATCGGTTACAACAGGTGATTTATTAAATGATAGTAAAGCCAGACAAGTATTTCAGTGCGATGTAAAAGATGATATTTCTCAAATAATTAATTATACCTGGGATAGCGATATTCAATCGGTAGTACCTCATGAAATGGTAAATGGTACTAATACGGGTATTGTTCATTCCTTTGAAATAAGTCAAGACTTGTTCGCAACAGGGCAATCAAAAGAATTGATTAACTATAAAGAGTATTATTATATTGCAGTGGCTTATGCTCACAACGATTATAAGCATTACGATGCTGTAGCGGGAGGAACCATTGGTACCCAAACTAAAGCTTATTTAGCAGGTCGTTTAAACATAGGTTCTGATGGAAATGGCGCTCTTTATGCTGCTACTCCCCATTCAATTGATTTAGCAAACAATGGTATGATTTTGCACAGTAATTATGGAGATGTTCCTGAAATTACAATGGTTGATGGAATGGGAACTGGTGATAATTATTTAGAGCTTACAGACGAAACTATTGATAATATTTTATCAAAAACTTCTTATCCTTATAGAGCAGATAAGCTAACTTATAAATCAAATTATGGGCCTATTCAGGTTAGAGTAATTGATCCAATTAATGTGATGGATTTGGACTACACGCTTAGATTACTGCCCGATGCAATAAACCTTGAGGATAATCATGATACCGGTGATACTATTAATATAAATAATACAACAGGGTTTATATATGACACAAAATGGGAGCTGAGTTATATTGATGAAAATGGCACTACAGTTAGCTTTGAGTCAGACAATTGGATTAGATATAATGATGAAAAATTGATACCTGAATTAGGTCTTTCAGTTAAAGTGGAGCAAATAAATTTTCCTACAAAGAGCTTATCCTATAATGCTATTAATTTTGGACAAGAGAATCCTGGAAATAACGGATTTTTAGGTGCCAAGATGACTTATGAAAAGGATGGTATGGATTGGTTGGGATTTGTTCCAGATTTGGATGGACAGACGCCGTTTAACTGGATTCGTGCTGGAAAGCAAGTAGCCGAAGATGGCGGATCTAGTGACTATAATGATTACTTGGATGACCCCGATCAAGAATACGAAAAAGTATTGGGTGGTACATGGGCTCCTTATTGCTTAGCTTCAAAAAAAGCGTACGGACCAGCTAATGAATTTGCTGATGTTGATGCCGTTCGAAGACCAGATATATATCGATTGGCAAGTGTTGATATAGTAATTACAAAAGATAAAGACAAATGGACACGTTGCCCAGTTGTTGAAATGGCTGAAAATACAAATAATAAACCAGGTGAGTTTGAAAATACGCTTTCTGAAGGTGGAGCAATACGTTTTACTATGAGAGCAGCTCCAAGTGTGGATAAAGATGGAAATCCTGCGGATATAACTTTTGGAGATAATTTGTCAGATGCAGATTCGCCGAATTATATAAAATCGACAGGTATGGGATGGTTCCCAGGATATGCCATTGATGTGGAAACCGGTATGCGTTTAAATATGATATTTGGAGAAGACAGCTGGTTGGTTGGTGAAAATGGCAACGACATGTTGTGGAATCCTACTTCGGAATTTGGAGATCAAATATTTAACATGACAGGAGGTAATAGTGGAACGCCTTACTTTGGAGGGAAACATTATATTTATGTTGTTGGTAATAATAGGAATTGCAAAAAAAATAACGATTGTATTACTACCACAGGATATGATGAGGGAAGATCTATTATTCAATACTTAGATTTGGCTCCTGACTTAAATAGTGATGATTTGAAAGCGAAAACATGGTTTTGGAGACATGTTATGTGGACCGCAATGCCTGTTACAAAGCCTGGATTTGAATTTTATGATTATGCTAGCATGCCAGATAACACGGTAACCATTAATTTAAGGGTGGCAAATCCATATATGATTAATTTTGCTGATACAACTCCTGGTGATGATCCAAATGATAATTATCCTATGTGGGAATTTAGTACTTCAAAACTTAGTTCCGATAAGAATAACTTAGAATATGCTAAGTCAGCACTGGAAAATATAAATATTGTTCCAAATCCATATTATGGGTATTCAACTTATGAGTCAACCCAAACTGATAACTTTGTTAAAATAATCAATCTTCCTGACAGGTGTATTGTTTCGGTATATACAGCAAACGGAAATTTGGTACGCAGATTTAATAAGGATAATACAAAGACTTATATTCAGTGGGATTTAAAGAATCAATATGATGTTCCTATTGCAAGTGGTATGTACATTATTCATATAAATGCACCTCAAATTGGAGAAGAGAAAATACTTAAGTGGTTTGGTTCATTACGTCCTGTCGACTTAAATGCATTCTAGTTTTATATTTATGAATAACGACATAAAAAATAATAATATGAGAAAATATACAAATCAAGTAATAAGTTTAATCTTATTGGTTATGTTGTTTGTTTCAACTAGTTATGCAGGAAATAAACAAAGAATAGGTCAGGCCGGAGGCAACGAACTATTAATAAATCCATGGGCTCGCTATAGTGGCTTTGGTGAAGCTAATATTGCTAACTCTGTTGGATTAGAAAGTGTTTTTGTAAATGTTGCAGGTACTGCACATTTAAATAAAACAGAACTTGTGTTTGCTAATTCAAATTGGTTTAGTGGAGCCGATATTAGTGTAAATGCTTTTGGTCTTTCACAAAAAGTTGGTGATGTGGGAGTTCTTAGTTTGACTGTAATGACCATGGATTGGGGTGAAATTAGTCAAACAACAGAAAATCAACCTGATGGAGATGGAAAAACATTCCATCCAAATTATACGAATATTGGAATTTCTTATGCAAAAGAATTTTCAAATAGTATATATGGTGGAGCAAGCATTAAAATCATAAGTGAATCATTATCCGATATTGGAGCCACTGGGATTGCGTTCGATGCAGGAATTCAATACATAACAGGTAGTAGAGAACAAATTAAGATTGGTGTAACCATGAAAAATGTGGGACCTACAATGAAGATGAGTGGTGACGGTATGTCTTTTAGAGGGCAAGCCGACCCTGATGAACCTATAATGACAATGGAAATGAGATCATCTGAATATGAATTGCCCTCATTGATTAAATTAGGAGCATCGTATGATTTTGATTTGGGAGAAATGCATGTACTTACACTTATGGGTGCATTTACAGAGAACTCTTTTTCAAAAAACCAATTTCATAGTGGCTTACAGTACACCTTTAAAGACATGTTGACTATTAGAGGAGGCTATGTTCATGAAGATGGAATTAATGATGATGTAGAGAGTTCAACAGCATTTACTGGTTTATGTGCAGGTTTTTCATTCCAAGTTCCATTGAAAAAAGGAGGAGATCAGAAATTTGCTATAGACTATTCTTACAGAGATACAGATACTTTTAGTTCAATTCATACTATTGGTGTGAGATTTAGCTTATAAAATATTTTTATTATATTTGTAAAAAAACAAGAGAGTCCCATGTTATCATGGGATTCTTTTCATTTAATCAAATTGAAAATTGGAGGACGAATATGAGCAAATTATCATATATTACTGAGGGAGGATTAAAGAAATTAATTGCTGAAGTTGATCAATTAAAAACTAAAGAAAGACCTCGAATTTCAAGAGAAATAGGAGAAGCTAGAGATAAGGGTGACTTGTCGGAAAATGCTGAATATGACGCAGCTAAGGAAGCTCAGGGTTTGTTGGAGTTTAAAATAGCTCAGCTTGAAAACACCATTAGAAATGCTAGAGTGATTGATGAATCAAAACTCGATTTTTCAGCGGTTCAAATATTATCAAAAGTTAAACTTAAAAATCTGAAAAACGATGCTGTAATGGAATATGGTATTGTTTCGGAGACAGAAGCTGATTTTAAAATAGGAAGAATTTCAATAAATACTCCTATAGCAAAAGGTTTACTAGGAAAAAAAATTGGCGATCGTGTGGATGTTCAAGTCCCTTCAGGATTAATGCAATTTGAAATATTAGAAATAAACCCTTTATAATTTTTGTGTAATGGCTACTATATTTTCAAAAATAGCAAATGGAGAAATTCCTAGTTACAAAATTGCTGAAGACGAGAATTATTATGCTTTTTTGGATATTAATCCACTTAAAAAGGGGCATACACTGGTAATTCCTAAAAAAGAGGTAGATTATATTTTCGATCTCGATGAGAGTTATCTGGGCGGTTTGCATATATTTTCTCAAAAAATTGCGAAAGCAATCGATAAAACAATGGATTGTAAACGAGTAGCTGTTGTTGTTCTGGGATTAGAAGTCCCACATGCTCACATTCACCTTATTCCAATGGATTCGGAAAGTGATATTCGCTTTTCAAATGCAAAACTGAAGTTTTCAAATGAGGAGTTTTTACAAATAGCCGAAGATATTAAAAAGGCTTTGTAACTATTTATTTTACTCTCCCTTGATTTTTAGAAATGAAATCTTTCCACGAATTATAAGATTTTCCATCATTTGTAGGTTTTCGTTGATAGAAATGACACATGGCAGCTGCCAAACCATCAGTTGCATCTAAATCTTTTGGCAATTCCTTAAAATTTAATGTGTGCTGTAAAATACTGGCAACTTGCTCTTTTGAAGCATTTCCATTGCCAGTAATTGACATTTTTATTTTACGTGGAGCATATTCAAAAATTGGGATTTGCCTTGATATTCCTGCAGCAATTGCCACTCCTTGAGCTCTTCCGAGCTTCAACATTGATTGCACATTTTTACCAAAAAACGGAGCTTCAATAGCTAGTTCATCGGGCATAAATGATTCAATTAAGCCTATGGTACGTTCAAATATTTTGGACAATTTGATATAATGATCATCCAATTTTCTTAGATCAATAATACCCATGGTAACAAGTTTTGGAGTCTTGTTATTAATTTCGACTACACCATAGCCCATAATCGAAGTACCCGGATCAATACCTAATATTACTCTATCTGACATAAGAAAGAAGCCCTGAAAAACAGGGCTTTGAAATTATTTAATGTAATCAAATCCACAATAATCTACCAACACATCAGGTATTTTAATACCATCTGGTGTTTGATAGTTTTCTAGTATAGCTGCTACAATTCGAGGTAATGCCAAGGCACTTCCATTTAAAGTATGTGCTAATTGTGTTTTTTTCTGTCCATCTTCTTTGAATCGTAATTTTAAACGATTTGCCTGATACGATTCAAAATTTGATACTGAACTTACTTCTAACCATTTATCTTGAGCTGCTGAGAACACTTCAAAATCGTAAGTTAATGCAGAGGTAAAACTTATGTCACCACCACAAAGCCTTAAAATTCGGTATGGCAAGCCAAGTTTTTGAATCAAAGTCTCAACATGAGCAACCATTTTATCAAGCATAGCATACGATTTTTCAGGATGTTCAAGTGCTACAATTTCTACTTTATCAAATTGGTGCAATCTATTCAATCCTCGAACATCTTTACCGTACGAACCAGCTTCTCTTCTGAAACAAGCACTATAAGCCGTGTTTTTAACCGGGAAATCTTTTGCCTGCAAAATTACATCTCTGTAAATATTTGTAACAGGAACTTCAGCTGTTGGAATTAAATATAAATTATCTACTCCCACATGATACATTTGCCCTTCTTTATCGGGTAATTGACCCGTTCCAAAGCCCGAAGCTTCGTTAACTACTAATGGAGGCATAATTTCACTAAATCCAGCCTTTATATTTTCGTCTAAAAAGAAATTAATCAAAGCACGTTGTAAACGCGCACCTTTTCCTTTGTAAACAGGGAATCCAGCTCCAGTTATTTTTACACCTAATTCAAAATCAATAATATCAAAATCTTTGGTAAGTTCCCAATGTGGTTTTGCATTTTCATGTAGCTCAGGAATAGTTCCTCCCGATTTTATCTCCACATTATCTTCCTCTCCCTTACCTGGAGGCACACTAGCATGAGGAATATTAGGTATTTGCACCAATAATTTTTGTAAATCAGTTTCAATTAAAGCCAAATTTTGCGACAGCTCTTTTACCTCTTCTTTTAAGTGGGTTGTTTGCTCTTTTGCCGCATTTGCTTCATCAGCTTTGCCCGACTTAAAAAGGATACCGATTTCTTTTGATATGGAGTTTATTTGCGATAGAATATTATCTTGGTTTTGCTGCGTTTGCTTCCTTTCTTCATCCTTTTGAAGAATCTGATCGACAATGGCTGATGCATCAAAGTTTTTAACTTTAAGCTTTTCAATTACTTCAGCTCTATTTTCCTGAATAAATTTTAATGTAAGCATAAATAATTATTGGTTTTTGGTAAAAATAAAAAAATCTCCTGATAAATAAATACCAGGAGACTTTCAGAACCTAAATTTTATAATAATTTAAAATCTATGCCTCAGGAAGAATCGAAACATATGATTTATCATCTTTCTTTTTGGTGAACTTTACGGTTCCATCAATCAATGCAAATAATGTATGATCTTTTCCAAGACCAACATATTGCCCAGGGTGATGCAGTGTGCCACGCTGACGAACAATGATATTTCCAGCTATTGCTGCTTGTCCTCCGTATATTTTTACCCCTAATCGTTTACTTTCTGAGTCACGACCGTTACGGGAGCTACCCATTCCTTTCTTATGTGCCATTTCTTAAAATTTTTATGGATTAAGCTATGATATTTTCAATCTCTATTTGTGTGTATTGTTGGCGGTGACCATTCAATTTTTTGTATCCTTTTCTTCTCTTTTTCTTGAATACTTTTACTTTATCACCTTTTACATGTGCAACAACTTTAGCAGTTATCTTTGCGCCATCAACAAGTGGTTGTCCAACTTTAACATCACCTTCATTATCAACAAGCAACACTTTATCAAAGTCTATGATTGATCCAACTTCAGCTTCCATTTTATTTATGAAAACTTTAGCTTCTTTTTCAATCTTAAGTTGTTGTCCTCCTATTTCTACTATTGCGTACATCAGTCAAAATATTATGTATAAAAAAACTTTCGGACTGCAAAATTATAAAACTTTAGTTGATCTACAAATATTTATACTATAAATTTAATAGAAATTATTCCATGGCATTTTTTACAGTAAATATGTTGCACAATTCATTGCTAAATAAATTTCACATTCTTTTTTAAACCTACTAGTAATTTATATATTTGTTAACCATAATTAACAATTTAAATGAGTAAAGTAAAACTTAAAGTATTAGGATTATCTTATAGCCAAACACAATCGGGTGCATATGCTTTAGTTTTAGCTGAAGAAAAAGGCGAAAGACGCATCCCAATAATTATTGGAGGATTTGAAGCTCAGGCGATAGCTATTGAATTAGAAGCTCTTAAACCGCCTCGTCCACTTACGCACGATTTGTTTGTGAATTTTGCAATGGCTTTTAAAATTGAAATTCTTGAGGTAATTATACACCGCTTAGAAGAGGGTATTTTTTATTCAGAACTTTTGTGTGACAATGGGGGAACTCGAATTAAAATTGACGCAAGAACTTCTGATGCTGTGGCCTTAGCTATTCGCTTTGGAAGCCCTATTTATACTACCAGCGATATTATGGATAAAGCAGGTATTATTTTACCGGTTGAAGACAAAATTCGAACGGAAAAGTCAGAAATAACAAATTCAGAATTGGTGGTTGATCCTAAAAATAAATATCATAGATTTTCATTAGGTGAATTGAAAGAAGAGCTTGAAAAGGCTATTACTAATGAGGATTATGAAGAGGCTTCAAATATTCGTGATGAAATTACAAAGCGGGAAAGCTTGTAAACAATTCCCATTAATAATATGTATTTTAAATATATTTTCTTTAAAGTGTTATTAAATCAGACTTTTTTCCTGATTTTTCCAATAACATAATATTTTTTCCATTAACATTATTTTTTTTTATAGTTTTACGACCTTTCAAAACAATATGAAAAATTTAATAAAATAAAGATATGAGCTTAAAATTACGTTTAATAATAATGAACTTTCTTCAGTTTTATGTGTGGGGATCGTGGCTAATTACACTTGGGAATTATTGGTTTGGTACTAAAGGTTGGGGTCCAACTGATTTTGGAGCGGTTTTTTTAACCTTGGGTATTGCATCTATGTTTATGCCAACATTAACCGGAATAATTGCAGACAAATGGATGAATGCTGAAAAATTGTATGGTTTGCTTCATATTTTAGGTGGGATCACTGTTTTTTGCTTTCCAATGGTGCAATCACCAGAAGCTTTCTTCTGGGTAATGTTGCTCGCCATGACTTTTTATATGCCAACCATTGCGCTTGCAAACACTGTTGGATATAATGCCTTAAAAAACGATGGGTTCGACGTGATAAAAGATTTTCCACCCATTAGAGTTTGGGGAACCATTGGCTTTATTGCAGCCATGTGGGTTACTAATTTAACTGGAAATAAATCAACAGAGATGATGTTTTATTTCTCATCTATAGCTGCTGTTATTTTAGGTATTTACTCTTTTACTTTGCCTAAATGTCCTCCACAAGCAAAGGTCGATGAAAAGAAATCATTCTTACAAATACTAGGTTTAGATGCCTTTAAACTTTTTGCAAATTACAAAATGGCATTGTTTTTTATTTTTTCAATGTTACTCGGTGCTTCTTTGCAATTAACCAATATGTATGGTGATGTTTTTCTTGATGAATTTAAATTCTTTGACTCATTTGCAGACTCTTTTGTTGTGAAATATTCAACCATTATAATGTCCATATCTCAGATTTCTGAAACTCTATTTATTCTTACCATACCATTCTTTTTAAAGCGATTTGGAATAAAGAAAGTAATGCTTTTAAGTATGCTTGCTTGGGTATTACGTTTTGCACTGTTTGGTTTTGGAGATCCTGTAGGTGGATTATGGATGATTATCTTATCCATGGTTGTTTATGGTATGGCATTCGATTTTTTCAATATCTCAGGTTCTTTATTTGTAGAAACGCAATGCCCTCCATCAATGCGTGCAAGTGGGCAAGGGTTGTTTATGATGATGACAAATGGATTAGGGACAATTATTGGAGCACTAGGAAGTGGTTTTATTATAGACAAATTTTACACTTTAAAATTTGATAGAATAAAGGGTTTAACTGAACATTTTGGCGGTAGTCAAGATTCAAAAAATATTCACCATTTTCTAGAAGAAAAAGGAATTGCAATTCAAAATTCTGGGGCTTTAGATAGAGTTGCAGAAGTTAGAGATTGGCCAAACATTTGGCTATTGTTTGCAATATTTGCATTTTTCATTGCTGTTTTATTTGCAATACTTTTTAAACATAAGCATAACCCTAAGGAAATTGAGAATTTTCAACATTAAAATAATGTACCTTATATATAAGAAAACCCGAAGTTCTATCTTCGGGTTTTTTATTTTTAAAATGTACCGTAAAAATCTAACTTTACTAAAACACGATTCTGCTTTTTAATATCAATTGTGTTTTTTATTGTTTTAGTTGTAATATCATTTATAGAAGGTCAGTAGTTAACTACTTAGTTTCATTTTGTGAGAGAGACGCTGACAAGACCTTCGGACGTTGTCAGGTCAAATCTGTCAGCGTGCGTAGCTCCTGACAGCATTTGCACATATAATAAGCCCGTATAATTGCTGCGTCTGTACATATGAACTTACCTACTGTCATCTAATCATTTATTTCTGTAGTGCTTAACGAACATTACATAAGGAAAATTGAAATTATCAATTACAATTGTTAATAGATGCAAATTATTTAAATTTCAAAGCATTTGAAAGTAACGACTAATTATTCACCATTGCATCAAATATTATTGAAGTTAAAAACAATGTAATGCAGCTAAATTTACGCCAAAAGGCAAAATTAAAATTTCATTTCTTAACAAAGAGAAGTATATCCAATTTGTAGTTTCTGATACTGGAATTGGATCATATTGAAAAGTTGTTGAGTAAGCTAAAATTTTTGAAAAGGTCAGTCATAAATGATATAGTTTAGAATTTAAACAACCTCGCTGCAATTGGGGAGTAAGATCCAATATTTAGATACGCTTTGTTTTCGGTATTAGTTCGACTTTTTGTTTTTTATCTAAGTTGAGC
>JAEINW010000048.1 GCA_016342715.1 Salinivirgaceae bacterium
AATATTTAGTTTTTGGTAATTCCGTAATAGATAATAATATTGAATTAAGTATGTACGATTCAGTAGCTATTAGATTGGGTGATGTTCAAATTGGAGATAGCTGGGAGCAAGTGGCTTCAAATAGACCTATAGCCAATGCTACCGATGGTAATTTTTATGGATATAGTCATAAAGGAGGAAGTCCGTATCCTCTTTCAACCAATCCTGCCGATTTGCATTTGGTAAAATTTGATAGTAACATGAATATTATATTTGAGAAATTTTATTCACATTATGGGAGGTTATTTGCTTTAGATATTGCCCCGTCAGCCGATGGCGGTTGTATAATGATTTCTACCATTTACGATACAACCATTAATCGCACAGAATTAGGCTTATTGGTATTAAAAGTAGATTCACTTGGCAATTATACACCAACAAGCATTTCAACAGAAAAAGAAGCATTAAGTATTACCGTTTATCCCAATCCGGGTAATAGCCAAATTAATGTTGAATTGCCTTTAACCATTAAAGAAGCAAGCTTTTCGTTGTATTCTCTCACAGGGCAATTACTGTTAACAAAACAGGTGGGTTTGCAGGAACAAAGCATATCAACTACGGAGTTAGCAAAAGGTATGTTTATTTACAAAATTGAAGCTAACAATGTGTTAATTGGTAAAGGCAAGTGGCTAAAAGAATAATTCCTTTTTTGCAATGCTGCTCTTAACTATAATCAATAGAAATGAAATACAACAGATTTGCTATCAGATGCAGCGGATGCTCAGCGAATGTGTCAACAAAATGCACAAGGTATAAATATAAGCTCATAAATTAATTAAGAATTCGCTAAGCATCTTTTATGTTGAGATTTCAATGTCATATTGTTTTGAAAACTGGTCAAGCTTTGAAACGGGTGTGGAATTGAACAATCGGAATGTAAAAAAACCATTGCATCTTTTAGCTGAATATGAGGAAGGTTTCTTTGATATTCTTCTTTAAATGAGTCTGTCTAAAAAGGATAGTTCAACTTTTGAAAACTTACAATATGAAAGTTAAATTTAAAATGGAACGCACCTGCCTGACCAGTAGGCAGGGATGACACAGACCTGCCTTCCGGTAGGTAGGTTTTGGCTGATTTTAACTTCGTTGAGGGCTAAAGCCGTTCACAGATCAAATCAGTGTAAATCAGTTTTTTTCAGTGTTATCCCTGCCTGTATTCTATGAATGATTTTAAATCTTTTAATAAGGAATTATCGAATAATTTGGTCTTCGATGCTAAACTGATTGCAAACAACCCAGCTTATTTTACTTATAGTCCATTCTTGGCTTTTGTTTGGGATAATGGAGTGTAAAGTATACCTTAAGGTCAACCGGTTCTTGCATTTCAATTAAGGACTACTCAGGCGAATATCTCTTAGATGAACGATTAAAAAGTCATGCTCCCAGTGTTTTTGTTTCGGCCTTAATGAATAAAAATGTTTCAACTTTTTCGCTTCATTTATTAATAGATGCCGGGTATTTATATTCAATACTAGAAATTGAAGAGTCGTTAACAATATATGATGTAATTGATGAAACAAGCTATAATTTTAAGGCCAATAATTTTTATATTGACCCTTCTGTTTCAATAGAATTTCCCCTAAATAGACTTTTGTTAGCATTTAAAACAGGTTATCAAATTGATTTATATAAAGGAGCTTTTAAACTCAGTTCAAATAAAGATGATGTTTTGCAAAACAATAAAGGAAATGAAACCTAATTGGTCGGGCATACACATGAACATATCGCTTGCTGACAATATAAATTTACAATAAAATGAACATTCAACCAGAAGCACCTTTTGAAAACACTAATCCTAAAAGAATGGAAAAATGCTACCTGAAAAATCACTCACAAAATATTTGAATTTGTAGAGACCTTTATTAGCGGGATTGGAGTAGTGTAGTAAATATTTAGTATATCAGTAAGAATTATTAAACATAACAACAAAGGGTTTGAAGCTCACCTCGGCAAACTTTTTATATATTTGTAAGTATCTGATCAATAAATAAAAAGAATGCTAAACGAAAAAATAGACTACGATAAGCTTACCAAATCGGAATTGTACGATCTATATGAGCAGGTACTTCAAGAAAAACTTGAGTTAGAGTTGGGTCGTGTTAAAAGCGATCGACAAATCAAAAAATCAAAACAACGAACTATCGAAGTGTTTGGCAAAATGATCGATGTTAAAAAGGCGCAAAGGATAATTGGCTGGCAATATGAGGAATTAGAGGCAAAAAATACCGAAATTAATTTACAAAAGGACGCTGTTGAACGCACCTTCAAAAAATTTCGCTTGCGAACTATTGAGCTTTTTGGCAAAATGATAGATTTAAAAAAAGCAAATAAAATTATTCAACAACAAAAAGATGAAATTGAAATTCAAAGAAAACTGCTTCACGAAACAAATGCTAGTAAGGATAAGTTTTTTAATATTTTAGGTCACGACCTAAAAAATCCTATTGCTGGGTTTTTAGGGCTCACTGAGATCATGGCTGCTAAAATGAGTGAATTTTCATCCGAAAAACAGCAAATTTTTGCCGAATCTCTTCATGAATCATCTAAACAATTATATACCCTGCTCGAAAATTTACTTCATTGGGCACGATCACAAACTGGATCATTGCATTTGACACCAATAAATATGGATTTAGATGAGTTGCTTGAATCATCTATAAGTCAAGTATCAATGAATGCTCAGTTGAAAAATATTAGCATTCGAAAACAAAACAACAATTCACTAAAAGTATTTGCCGACGAAGATACCCTACATACCATTCTTCGGAATTTGCTTTCTAACGCTATTAAGTTTTCACATTCCGATAGTTTTATTGATGTCTCAGTTTCGCAGAACGAAAAATTTGCCATTATTTCGATATGCGATTATGGGGTAGGTATTGCGCCGGAGGATATAAATAAACTATTTAAAATTGATCAAACATATAGCCAATTAGGTACAGCCGAAGAAAAAGGTACCGGATTGGGCCTAATTCTTTGTAAAGAATTCATTGAACTAAATGGTGGCACTATAAACGTTGAAAGCATTATCAACAAAAAAACAATCTTTAGTATAACTGTTCCTTTAATTTGATTGTACATATCTAAAAAAAGGTTGGTAAATTTCTTTTTTATTGCAATCCTCAGATTCCGCTATTCCTTACAAATATTCTATAAATTATTATAGCTTGTCATTTTTATTAAGCAATGGGTAATGTAAAATAAAAAGTCGATCCTTCATTAACTATACTATGAACGCCTATTTCTCCATGATGTTCAGAAACAATGCGTTTTGCAATTGCTAACCCAAGGCCAGTACTTGATTCACCATCGGTAGGTTTGGTACTGGATTTTTGAAAATACTTAAACAATTTATCCTGTTCCTCCTTAATAATTCCAAATCCGTGGTCAATAATGTCGGTTCTAACAGTTTGATTATTTACGGAGTATATTTTTACTGTAATATGACTACCTTTTGGTGAGTATTTTATTGCGTTTGAAAGCAGGTTATCAATCACTTCGTTTAAATAATTCTCATCAAAACTTGAGAATATTTGTTCTTCATTTGATTCAAAAATAATGCTAATGTCTTTTTTTGCTGCTAGTAACTGGCTTAAATACACCTGATCTTTTATAAATGAAATGAAATCTTGCTTTTTAAAATTAAGTGCTAATTTGCCCGATTCAATTTTTGATACATCCAATAAATTATCTACCAAATCAAGTCCGTTTTTACTTAGTCGTTTAATTAAATGAATAATTTCAGTCATGTCATCATCCATCTGGTTTTTATGAGTGCTTAATAACAAATCAGAAAACGAATGGATGTTTCCCATGGGCGAACGCAAATCATGAGCCGCTATGCCAACAAAATTGTTTTTTTCTTCGTTTAACGCTTTTTGTTTTTCATTGGCAATTTTAAGCAGTTTTACTTTTTCCTTATTTCGTATTAACAAAACACCAATAAAAATAAAAATACATAGGCGTACAAAGGCATTCCAAAAAGAGAATATTATTTGTTGGTATTCAATGCTTGTGAAATCGGCATAAAACCATAAAAATGAGGAGATAATTGCAGCAATTATTACATGAGTCAATCGGATTCCATCAATTACAGCAAGTAATGCTATTATAATTATATAGAATAATGAAAATGAGATTTCAGGATGTGTTATGTAATCGATAAAGCCAATTAGTAGTATTAAAATGATGGCGATAAACAAAACAAAATTCGAATTTTTGAAAGTGCTTGAAATTTTCATTGCCAATTATTTAAAAATTATCTTTTTGTAAGTTACTGTTTATTTATAAATAAAAACCTTGATTACCAGGAACAATAAGTATAAAATCATGCTTCAGATTTTCATTATAATAATTTTTAATCATTTGGTTATTTGTAGCATTAAATGCAACAGATTCTTTTCTAAATAAAAATAATATTGTCAGTGAACTATTATCTAGATGCAGATTTTTCAGGGTAGAATCAACGGTTTTTTCAAAACTAATTTTTTTTGACAATTTTGATATTACTGGAGAAATATTTTCTTCCTTTTGTCCAAAAACGGGCACAATACTTATTTTGTAATTCTCAATTAGCGGAAGTTTTACCAGTTTTTTAAAAATGTTTATAAACGAGGGATCTTTTTCAATTCCACCGGGCAATACAACAAAAATTTTATTGATTGTCTGTAAGGATTGGTTTATTTTACAGCAATATAGTGTTTGATCGTTCTTAAATAAATGGTCGTAAATATTACCAAAAAACTTTTCAGAAGTGTTCATTTTTGCACCCCAGCCAAAAATAATATCGGTGGCCATATATTCTTTGGCTGCTCTAATTATTCCACTAGCCACATTCAAATCTACCCGGGTTATAATTTTTATACTTTCGTCAAGATCATTAAAATCAGAAACATTACTATTCATCTCGTTTCTAATATTCAAAAGATTTTGTCTTGAACTTTGATTATCGCTAATTATGTTTAAAACATAAACTGGTTCAATAGATTGATTAGAGCGAAAACTATTAGCCAACAATACTAGGTTAAACATGGTTGCTGTATTCGAAACCGGAACTAATATTCGTTCCAATGTAGATTCATCGTCGTTAAAATCGCCCTCTAGAACAATTTTTTTTGAATGTTTTTCAGTTAAAATTGAAGCTAATAAACAAGTAACTAAAATGATTAATATGCTTGCATTAAAAATGTTTTCGTCAATTATTTGCTTCTGAAAACCAATAAGCACAACTGCAATGGTTGCTGCTGCCCGCGAGCTGCTTAATGAAAAGAGTAATTTTCTTTGATTAGTTGTAAAAGCAAGAAGTTTTCCCGTAACAAAAGCTGCCAACCATTTACCTAAAATTGCAGCTGAAATCAATATGGCTGAAACAAACCAGATATATGGACCATCAAAAAGTATTCGTACATTGATAATCATTCCGATTCCGATTAAAAATGCGGGGATGAATAGAAAATTTCCCACAAAATCAACGTGATGCATAAGTTGTGAGTTCTTTGGTATATTATGGTTAAGAGCAATTCCTGCAACAAAAGCACCAATTATAGGTTCAAAACCAATGAGTTTTGCTGCAATTGACGATACGCAAACCATTACTAATAAAAACAAAAAATGAACAGGCCTATCTCTTTTAATATATTTGAAAAACCATTTAGCAATTTTTGGATAGCTATAAAAAACAACTAATAAATATGCCGCAAAAAATAAAAGCGTTTTTAAAATTTGAAATGTATGAGATTCACTGGGAAAAGCACGAAAACTTGTTGACAAAATAATTAAAACCAATGTGTCGGTTATTATGGTTCCTCCAATAGCTGTTATCACTGAAATATTCTTATGAATTCCCAATTTTCTTACTATTGGATAAGCAACCAGAGTATGTGTTGAGAACATGATTGAAATAAGCAATGCGGCATTAAAGGGAAGTTGAAGAATGTATTTTGAAACAAGCATTCCCAGCAAAAATGGAAAGGCAAAGGTTAAAATCCCAAATATGATACTATTTCGCCAGCTACTTTTTAGTTTATCAATATCGAGCTCTAAACCAACAACAAACATAATATACAATAAGCCCACAGTGCCAAATAATTGAATGCTAGAATCGCGAGTGAGGATATTAAAACCATAGGGTCCTATTAAAATTCCTGCAATAATAAATGAAGCCACATCGGGAATTTTAAAAATGCGGAAAATAAAAGGTGCTAAAAATATAAGAAGTATTAGTGTTGTGAATATATACAAAGGCTCTGTTAAAGGCAATTCAAATAGATGCTGATCCATAAAAATATTTGTATTTCATTTTAATCGAAGTTAGAATATATTATCGAAAAAATGTTTGTGAGTAACAGTTACTTTATAAAAATTTGTCGTCAAAAAAAAATTTTTAAAAACGGGGATTCTATACTTAATAATTGCTATTTGCGTAAAAAGCAAAAAAGTTCCTCTGGTTATAAAACCCCTTCAACTTTAATGGTAATATTTTGTTTCTTTACGATAATTTAATATTCACAAAATTATCAATGAATAAAGGAATTTATTTTGCCTCGTTTACCGCCCTGTTGTGGGGGTTTTTAGCCATTGCTTTAAAAGTTTCGTTAAACTATTTGCCACCCGTTTCAGTAACCTGGTTTCGTTTTTCAATTGCCTTTGTTTCGTTGTTTTTGTATTATTTAATTTTTGATAAAGCAAAAATTAAAATTATTGCCAAACCACCCAAACTTGCCTTACTGGCTGCTTTGTTTTTAGGTTTTAATTATCTTGGTTTTATTTCAGGTATTAACCTCACGTCACCATCAATTAGCCAAGTTTTTATTCAGGTAGGCCCAGTATTATTGGCCGTTTCAGGCTTTGTTATTTTTAAAGAAAAAGCAAGCTTCCGTCAGATAATTGGTTTAATGGTTGTTGTGCTAGGTCTTTTTATCTTTTACAACGAACAAATTGTAAAAATTGCAGGTGGCTTGAAAGAATACAAACTGGGAGTTTTATTAATAATGTTGGGAGGATTGTCATGGGTAGGTTATGCGGTGTCAAATAAAATTGCCGTTAAAAAATTTAATCCCATGCAATTAAACCTAATTATATTCGGGTTGCCTGCCCTATTATTAATTCCATTTGTTTCCTTTGAAAAATTTCAGGCCTTATCTATCGGCGATTGGTTATTGCTTATTTTTCTTGGGCTTAACACCTTGGGTGCCTATGGATCATTATCTTATGCATTTAAATACTTAGAGGCAAATAAAATTAGCGTAATAATAACTTTAAATCCATTAATAACATTTGCTATAATGGCCTGGCTTAGCACCAAGCAAGTAAGTTGGATCGAAGCAGAAACGCTTACCATAATTTCTATTTTGGGAGCATTTACCGTACTATCGGGAGTTATATTAACCGTACTAAAGAAAAAAACAATAACACCAGTGAAATAATTTTTACATTTGCGTCATGCAAGAATTTAAACCCAACAAACAGGCTTTAATAGATTTAGCCAATGCCAGAATGCAGTATGGAAAATACAAGGGAAAATTATTAATTGAAATTCCTGAGCCCTATTATGTTTGGTATCGGCAAAAAGGATTTCCTCCAGGAAAACTAGGGAATCAATTGGCAGAAATGTATGAAATAAAAGCAAATGGTTTGGAAAAGCTTATTTGGCCATTTGTACGTAAATAAAAATTGCAAAAAATATCGAACAAGGGGCAAGAATTTTAGAACCGCAATAGAATAACCAATATTTTGGGTTCGTTAATCGACATTCATTATTCAATATATTTAGCACTTTCCTCTTGAACAGGGACTATTGGTTATAAAAAATCCTAAAAATCCCCCTGTTAACACATTTTTAAATATCTCATCAGCAGGAACATTTGCAAAAGAATTTCCTTCGGTAAAAAAGGTGTAGCCTAAGCCCAAAACCATTCCACCAAGAATAAAAAGTGCAGACTTTCGTACATGTACCGATTTAAGTGTTCTCTTAATCCAAGTACCTTCTTGTTTTAACTCTAGTTTTTTAAATTCCATTTTCACATCTATATATGTAGATGCAAAGATATGAGTTTTGCTTGATAAACAAAATGTATTATGCTGCTCATTATCATATATTTTTACAGTTTTTTTCAATTTAAGCACAAGGGGTTATTTAGCTCCCGAAGGTGCTAAAAACATATCATGAGCCCTAAAATTACAATATTGGTTTTTTCGTTTGCCAATGCATCAAGGTTCTATTGGACGCTAGATGATTGAGGAGTGCTTACCGGTTGGAAGTCGCCTTATCACGACAAATAGCATTCGGCGAGAATAAAACGCATAAGATAATTTAACTTTTTTGTATCTTTTTTAGCAAAACTGCGTCACAATTACGAAATTTATATTTTTTAACCCTAAAAGTTTAAATTATGTATTCACACGAAGTAGATTACAAAATTATTGGTCACGATATTCAATTGGTAGAAATTGAATTAGATCCTCAAGAAACGGTAATAGCCGAAGCTGGAGCCATGATTTTCATGGACGAAAGCATTGCTTTTGAAACCAAAATGGGCGACGGGTCAAATCCTTCACAAGGAATTATGGGAAAATTATTCCAAGCCGGAGCCAGAGTTTTAACCGGAGAGTCATTATTCTTAACACATTTTACCAACCGGGGATTCGGAAAAAAACATGTGGCTTTTTCAGCACCTTATCCGGGTACCATTGTTCCTGTGGAACTGAAAAATCATGGAGGAAGGCTTATTGTACAAAAAGATGCTTTTTTATGTGCGGCCTTAGGAACCAAAGTTACAATTACCTTAAACAAAAAAATTGGTGCCGGTTTTTTCGGTGGCGAAGGCTTTATACTGCAAAAATTAGAAGGAGACGGCCGTGCGTTTATTCATGCCGGTGGAACTGTTGTTGAGCGTGATTTAAATAATGAAACCATTCTGGTTGACACCGGTTGTATTGTGGGATTTGAAGATTCAATAGATTACAGTATTCAACAAGTAGGTGGCTTAAAAAGCATGGTTTTTGGCCGCGAGGGAATGTTTTTAGCAACTTTACGCGGAACCGGAAGGGTTTGGTTACAAAGTATGCCTATTCGCAAATTAATTCAAGCTATTTCTCCCCGAGGAGGAAATGCCAGAAAAGAAGGCTCCGGTTTATTAACTAATTTCTTGCAAGATTAAAATGGGGGTGTCTAAAAAGTAAAAAACCTTATCTATACACTTTCAAATTATTCGCTATCGCTCTTGATCGCTTTGTTATTCGCAATTGCTCATGAGCTTGCAAGCAAGGTTCGCTAAGTTGAAAAAAGAGAACACTACTGCCTGCCGTCAGGCAGGGATAAGGCTTAAAAAAACTGATTTACACTGATTTGATCTATGACCGGCTAGCCCTAAATAAATTTAAAATGGATCGCACCTGCCTACCGGTAGGCAGGTGCGATCCATTTTAAATTTAACTTTCATATTGTAAGTTTTCAAAAGTTGAACTATCCTTTTTAGACAGCCTCATCAAATTAACTCTGCCCACTCTAAGTACTCTTAACTCAAGACTCTTTCTTAAACCAAAAAGTTTCCTTAATTTGGCAACAATAATCAAAAGGTCAAACCACTATGGAACAAAAACTGGAAATTATTAACAATTGGAATCTTAAAAAACTACTTGCGGAACTTGAATCGGGGAATATAAAAATTCCAAAATTTCAACGCAACTATATTTGGGAAAAGACAAAAGTTGTTAAATTACTTAATTCCATATATAATCAATATCCCATCGGATCCTTCTTTTTTTGGATTGCTCCCCCCGAATACAGTTCTTTTATTCGTGAGAATGAAGAACTTGGAATACAAAAAGCTCAGGGAAATGGTTCTTTTCAATTTATTTTAGATGGCCAGCAGCGAATGATTTCTATTTATGTTTCGCTGCGTGGAAAGATAATGGAAGGAACTGATTACGGTGCCATTTGTTTCAATCCTGTTCGTAAAGAATTTTTACTGCCACGTAGTAAAACGGTAAAAAACAACATTCCTGCCTGGAAACTTTTGGATAAAAAAGCCTATGCTGAAACATACAAGGAATTGATAACCAACTCAACCACAAAAAACAATGTCACAGCTGAAAATTGGCGCGAATGTCAAGAAGTTTTTACCAACTATCCGGTAAGTATTGTAAAAACAATGAATGAAGAATTGGACGATGTGGTTGAAATTTTTGAACGCATTAATCAAGGAGGAAAACATTTAACAGTATTCGATTTGATTCATGCTACTACATGGTCCGAAGGGTTTGATATGAAAGATGAAATTGCCGCATTTAATAGCGACGATGTTAAGAAGAAATATGGAAAGTTGAGCAACAAAGTATTTACACTTTCTTTAACACTAAATATTTTTGATGATGCTCGAACGCTATATCAATTGCGACTTACACCAAAACAAAGTGAAAACATTTGGCCAAAAACAAAAACGGCCTTAAAATCGACCTTAGAATTTTTCAAGCAAATGCATGTAACTGGCGATCTGTCGGCCTATCATAATTTTATTCCTCTAATTCAGTATTACTTTTTTAAATCGGGTTTAAAAGAGATAAAAGAAGAACACCAAAAAGTTATTGAAAAATGGTTTTGGGATTCGAAATTTAAAAAACGCTATCAATCATCGGTTTATACTCGCATGAAGGAAGATGCCAATTGGATACTGGAACTTATTGAAGAAAACTAAGCATGTATAAACAAGGGCGATTTAAATCGGAAGCTATATTTGAAGGGAATGCCAAATGGGAAAAATCCATTGAAAGATTAAGCCCCTTGTATCAGCGGGAAGATGATTTTCGTTCCATTTTTTTTCGCGATTACAACCGGATTCTGCATTGCAAAGCCTACCGACGATTAAAGCACAAAACGCAGGTGTTTTTTGCCACTAAAAACGATCACATTTGCACACGCATGGAACATGTTACCCATGTGGCATCGGTTAGTGAAACCGTCTCAAATTTTTTGGGCTTAAATACTGATTTAACCCGAGCCATTGCGTTAGGGCACGATTTGGGACACGCTCCCTTTGGACACAAAGGAGAATTGATTTTAAAAAACTTATTAAAAAAGCATTTGAATGAAACCTTTTGGCACGAGCAAAACAGTTTGTTTTTTGTAGATAAACTTGAAACGCTACCCGACCAATCGGGTAGAAAAAGAAATTTGAATTTAACCTACGCTGTGCGCGATGGCATTATTTCACATTGCGGCGAGGTTAACGAAAACGCCATTCGCCCGCGTGATGAGGCCATTGATTTATATTCTATTGAAAAACCCAATGAATATGCACCTTATACCTGGGAAGGTTGTGTCGTAAAAATATCAGACAAAATATCTTATTTGGGTCGCGATATTGAAGATGCCATTACTTTAAAAATATTAACCCGGAATCAGCTAAAAGAATTAAAGCAAATTATTGAAAAAGTTGGGCACGAAAATATTCGTGAAATAAACAATACCGTTTTGATGCACGATTTTATAAAGAATCTGCTTGCCATGAGTTCTCCTGATGAAGGCATTCGTTTTTCGGATGATTACTTAGAGCTTATAAATTCAGTTAAAAGTTTTAATTATAAATACATATACAATCATCCAAGGTTAATTTACTTTCATTCCTATGCCGAGTTAATTATTACTTCAATTTTTAATTTGTTGGCCGATTTATTTACAAAAGAACAAACACCCGAAGAAGTTTTTAAGCTAAAAGAAATTTACCCAAGCCTTGGTGACACTTTTTACGAATGGTTGATTGATTATGCCGATGCCGATTTTGATCAAAAATCGTTATACCGAACCGAAAACAATAACGTTTACAACATGGCTCTGTACAGCGATTATTTAAAATGTATTATCGCTTACATTTCATCAATGACAGACACTTTTGCTATTAATGTGTTTAATGAGATTACAAAGTTCTAATTTGCAATCCTTCTAAATAATTCATTTTTAACAAATAATATTAAAACGGACAGAGGTTTTTGTTATCTTTAAGCTTATACTTCATAAAAGAAAATGAGGAAAACAAAATATATACTTTCTTTAATTTTAGTTTTTTTACTTTCTGCTTCGTTTGCAAATAAGCAAGCGAAAATAGATAGCTTAAATGCCCTATTAACCATTTCACAAAACGATTCAAATTACGTTGATATATTGAATGAGCTATCAAAAACCTGTCGTTGGAACGATCCCATAATGGCCATTGATTATGCTGTAAAAGCTGAAAAAATTGCAGAATCAAATAATTATTTAAAAGGTTTGGCCCTTTCATATCACAATATGGGTGCAATTTATGCCGACAAACGAAATAATGAATTAGCCATTGAATATTATGGGCGCAGTTTACGAATTCAGCAAACCCTGAATAACAGTAAGGGAATGGCTGATCTTTATGGAAACATGGGCTTAATTTTCCGTCGTGAGCGTAATTTTGAGAAGGCCTTGGAATACCATAATAAAAGTTTAGAAATTAAACGGAAACTTAAGGATACTACGGGTATTTCATATTCTTATGGAAACATTGGATTGGTTTATTCAGACCAAGGAAAATATGATAAAGCGCTTATTCATTTTTATAATAGCCTTCGTCTTAAAGAAACCTTAAAAGATAAGTATGGTATGGCCAATTCTTATGGAAATATTGGCGTGGTTTATTTAAAGATAGGGAGTATCGATCAGGCTCAGGTTAATTTGGAACGTGGCCTAATGTATTTTGAAGAAACAAAAAACAATACAGGTATTGCCGAATCGCTAATTTATTTGGGTGATATTTATTGGCAACAAAAAAATCCGGCCAAAGCCATAAAAGCTTTAAAACGAAGCATGGATATTTATAAGGAAAATGGTAATATGAAAGGTATGGCTGATGCGAATTTGAAAATTGGTGAGATTCAATTTGCAATAGGCAGAGAATACAATGCCAGCCAACGATTTTTAGTGGCTCTTGATTATTATGAAAAGCTAAATGAAACAAGCGGAATAATTTCTTCAAAATACTTATTGGCAAATTATAATTATAATATAGATAGTCTTGATTTGGCAAAATATCAATTGAAAAAAGCTTTAGATTTAGCTGAAAAAAATCATTTTGATAAAGAAAGATATAACATACTTAAACTGCTTGCCGAGGTTTACATAAAACAAGAAAACTACTATAGAGCTTCAATTGTATTAACTGAAACTAATAAATTGGGAGATTCAATTAGTAGATTGAAACTAGATAAAGAAGTGCTGCAAATTCAAATGCAACATGATTTTGACAGACAACTACAACTGAAAGATTTTGAGGAAAAAAGGCGAATTCAAGAACAGCAATTGCGGGTTAAACGAATAACCCAGGTTGGCAATACCTTTTTGCTAGGACTTATTTTAGCAAGTATTATGGCTGTAATTATTTATAGAAAATCAAGAATAATAAAAAAGAAAAATGCTGTTTTAGAGGAGCAACAAAATAAAATTTCTGAGCAATTAGAGACACTTAAAAAACAAAAAGCAGATTTACAGTCGGCCAATGAGACAAAAGACCGTTTTTTAGCGATAATTGGGCACGATTTACGAAACCCATTTAATGCAATAAACAGTTTCATTTCAATGGTAACTGAGCCGTCTTATTCATTTGATTCTCAAATGATAAAAAAATACTTAATGCTTATTAAAGAAGCCGGTGCAAATGCTCAAAGTTTGTTGGAAAACTTATTTGAATGGGCACTCAATCAAAGCGGAGAATTGGAAATAAAAAAGGAAAAAGTTTCATTAAACTTTCTTTTAAAAGGGAACATCCTTTTAGTTAAAGAAATGGCTGCACAGAAAAACATAACAATTATTGAACAATTATTTGATGACCCAGCGGTGGTGGTTGATAAAAATATGATTAACACGGTTATTCGAAACTTAGTATCGAATGCGGTTAAGTTTACTCCCGATAATGGAAAAATAATAGTTTCAACTATCGTTAATGATGGCGACATTAAAATTACCGTACGCGATACAGGATGCGGAATTTCTAATGAGCAATTAGCCAGTTTAGTTGAATCGGGGGTTATAAAAAAGGGAAAAGATGGGATGGCTTCATCGGGTTTGGGACTAATTTTATGTAAAGATTTTCTAGCCAATCATCATCAAGACCTACATGTGGAAAGCACCCCAAATATTGGTACTTCGTTCTGGTTTTATTTACCGTTGTCAGATTAAATACAAATTTTATGAAAACCGCAAAATGGATAATTATCTTAGTTGTTGCTGCAGTAGGTGCTTATGTTGTATTAACACAAAGCCAACTAAAAAAACAAGAAGCTCTAAGTGATGCCCAAAAGACAGAAGGTGTTCAAATAAGAAAAAGATACGATGATTCAGGAAATTTAAAATCGGACGCAGAATACCTTAATGGAATGATACATGGAGTAGCTCGAAATTATTACCCAGATGGTTCGGTACATTCAGAAATTCATTATGTTAACAATATTAAAGACGGAATTAGCACTTGGTTTTATGAAGATGGTAAACCCTATAGAATTACACCGTTTAAAAATGGAAAGAAAAGTGGTGTTCAGAAAAAATTCTATAAAACAGGCAAGCTTATGGCGGAAGTTCCTTACGAAAATGGAGATTTGCTTGCCGGAACAAAGGAGTATGCAAGCAACGGAAAACTTATTAAAGAACCAGAATTTCTAATTAAAAAGGTTGACACTTTTAACCCTTATATTACGCTTGAGGTAAAATTATCAGAAAATCAAAACGACTTAAGTATTTCAGCAAAGATGCTATCAAATGATTTACTCTCTGAAAAAAAGATTGAAGAAAACCATTATAATTTTCTAATCAAACCATTAAACACTAAAAATAAAAGTGTCGATTTGATTATTAACGCCACATATAAAACCAAACTTCGCAATCCAAAAATATTGGTCTTGCGCTACAATGCGAGTTACCAATAATTAAATCAAACAATTAAGTTTTACTGAAAAAATATTCTGTAAAAAGAGCCTCTTTATAACATGGAAATTGCGTTAATAAAATGCTTTACCGAGTTACAAATCAGAGTGTGAATATTGTAAATAGCGTCTCTTTGAAAACGCTTACCTAATAGAACATCAACACGATAGTGCTTGTAATGTCTTTGAAACAAATTTTCCCACCTACTCTAGGTCAGTTATAAAAGCAATTTTATAGCCATTATGTTTCCGTACATTAAATACACTATTGTAATCAAAAATTAAATATTGACCTTTTATTCCTTTTAATGTTCCGGAAAATGATGCTGTTTTGTCCAAA
The DNA here is from genome assembly GCA_016342715.1 of Salinivirgaceae bacterium. GTDB lineage: Bacteria > Bacteroidota > Bacteroidia > Bacteroidales > SZUA-534 > JAEINW01. The sequence continues at coordinate 15,314 of JAEINW010000048.1, forward strand.
TTAATACTGTTAACTTTTTCGGGAAAAGATATAATAGGATATTCAATTTTAAAAACTTCATTTTCGTTTGAAATGTATTGCTGAAGCTCTTCTGGTAAATATTTTGCATATTGATTTTTAAAACTCAGCATATCTGGGGTTTCATGGGTGTTCCCAGCGAGCATTTTACGCCAGTTGGTCTTATCCTTCAAATATGGTTTAAGTGCAACTTCAATTAATCCGGCAAGTTGCCGATAAGGTGTTTTAGCAAATTTTATCGCAAATTCAGCTCCTTGGTCAATCCATCTGGTTGGAATTTGTGTGTGACGAGTTACTCCAACCTTTAAATCAGAAGTAAATGCTAGATATACATAGTGATCAATTAAATCGTTCTCTCGAGCCCATTCCATATCTTTTGATATTCCCAAGTGTGATTGGTTTAATTCTGGATTAACAACACTTTGGTCAGCTTGCGGAAGTAAGGTGAAGCATGAATAGCAATATCCTTGAAAAAACGATTTATTGGTTTTTTGTCCACAATGAATACAATTTATTTCATGTAAATAATCAACTTGGATGGTTTGGTTGAGTAGTTCATTCATGCAAATTTGTTTACCCTTAATATTTAATGTGTATTCAACAGGATTGTTATATACGGTATTCATTTTTATCAAATTGCCAGAATATTTCATGTTAATTAAGTTTTAATAGGTTTAGCTTTTGAAATACAGACAAAGAAAACCAAAAAATACTTTAAATGCTTGATTATGAAATAAGGCTTGTAAAAAAAAATGGTTTTTTGCTCACAATTAATTAAAATTTTTTAATTTGGCGGCTTATTAACAGGGTAGTTTTGAGAAGGATATTTTTTGCAATTATTTGTGCTTGTTTTACTTGCATAAGTACGATTGGTATGGCATTTACGAATATTTCTAAGGGTTTTGACCCTAATAAAATTATTGAATATAATTTGATTGATGTGCAGGAATTTCCTTTTAATATTCCTGTATTTGAATTAATAAATATTAGCACCAAACAAATAATAAGTATTGAGGCTCAAATAGAAGACTCAAAAACAGAAAAAAATTCGACTAAATTATTACAACTAAATTATATTGCTGGGGAATATCATCTCTTAAAAGGTGAATATGCTGAAGCCTCAGTTTTTTATTTTGCTTGTTTATCCTTTGCGGTAAGTGCATCAGAAAAAGCATTTTTGTATGAAAAACTTGCAGTTTGTGAAATAGGAAAAACTAATTTTATTAATGCTCTTGAATATTTGCGTTTAGCGAAAGAGGATATTACAGAAAATCACAAACAACTCGAAACAAGCATTTACATTCTTGAAGCTTTTTGTTATACAAATCTTGGAGGTTTCGATGCTGCAGATAAAAGAATTACAATTGTTGAGTCTCTAATGGTAGATAATGAATCTAGTTTATTAGCTGCCTCCTTTTTTAGTATAAAGGCTATGAACTATAAATTTCAATACGACTTTTCAAATGCCACGGCTTATTATCTGAAATCAAATAAACTATTGTTAAACGATTCAATAAATTTTACAAGCATTATAAATTTGAAATGTCTTGCTGACATTTACTATTATCAACATAAATACGATAAAGGAATTGTTTATTTGGAGAAAGCAATCAGGATAGCATCATATTTTGGAAACGAAAGCGCAAAAAGCGCATTAATTCTACGCTTAAGTGATTATTATCTTGCAAAAAACGACATTAACACTTCAATAGAATTCATTCGTAAAGCGAAAGATTTGTGCAACGATAAAACATTGCAAACTTATGGATTAGCAAGATTAAAACTTTTGAATGCTTACCTAGTTCAAAAAAACACAGATTCAAGCAATTATTATTTTAAAGAGGTTCAGGGATTAGGATTTATTGGTGAGGCTGATATTGAAATACAGAAGCAAATGGTGTTAGCTAAATATTTCAATTTTAATAGTGATTTTAATAAGTCGATAAGCTTTGCAAGCGAAGCATTACAATATGCAAATAAAACTAAAAACTTGTTTTTTATTAGTGAAATAAAAGATCTTTTAGCTGAGAGTTATTGTTTAGCAAGGCGATTTAAAAAAGCTTATGCCTTTTCGCAACAAGCAAAACAATTAAATGATTCCTTAAATAGATCCTTGTTTTCGTTTGATATTCAAGTAAATGAAACAAAGCTAGAGTGGCAATATCAACAAAGCTTAATAAATAAACTTACCAACGAGAATAGCCTGCAAAATAAAGATTTGGTAGACAGTAAAAAGGCTATTGAAAAACAAAAAGGGTATATTTTTATTGGCCTTTTTGTGATGATTTTTGCTTTTACAGTGTTGGTTTTACTGAGTTTGTGGATTCGCTCAAATAAAAAGGCAAATAAGCGATTATCAATAATAAACAAAAAAATTGCTCAACAAAACGAAGAAATTGAAGTGCAAAGTCAGCATTTAATGGAGGCTAATGAGGAGTTGAATAAGCTTTCAATTATTGCCAGTGAAACTGATAATGGGATTAAGGTAATGAATGCTTCTGGAAGAATAACCTGGATAAATGAGGGATATACCAAATTACATGGATATAAACTAGATGAGCTGCAATCTATTGATAGTTATAGTTTAATAGGCGATCATGCAAATATTAATATTAGCGAATTGGTAAGTGTTTGGTATGGTGATAAAAAGCCTATATCATTTCAATCATTAAATAAAACTAAATCGGGTACAGCAATTTGGACTCAGACAACCATTACACCAGTTTTGGGAGAAAATGGTAGAATTAATCAAATGATTGCCATTGATTCTGACATTACTAAATTGAAGGAAGCTGAAAGAGAAATTACTCTAAAAAACATTGATATTACGGCAAGCATATCCTACGCAAAAAGAATACAAGAGGCCATGCTGACTCCCTTTAAGGTGATTACAAGAGAATTTCAGAACAGTGTTTGTTTCTATAAACCCAAATCGATTGTAAGCGGCGATTTTTACTGGATGAGCAAAAAGAATAACAAATTAGTTGTTGCGTGTGCAGACAGTACTGGACATGGGGTTCCTGGAGCTTTTATGAGCTTAATAGGTATTTCATTTTTAAATAAAATTGTAAACGAAAAAGGTTTTATATCACCTGCAATTATTTTAAACCGCTTGCGAACAAATATTATTAACCACCTGAATCAAAAGGATAGTGAATCATCTGCAGGTGATGGAATGGATATGGCTATTGTTACCATTGATTTGAAAACACACAGCATGGAGTATGCAGGAGCTATGAATCCGGTAATAATATTTAGAAATGGAGAATTGATTGAGCTTAAACCCGACAGAATGCCTGTTGGATTCTTTGACAATGAAGATGCACCGTTTTCTTCAACAAGCATTGATTTAAACAAGAATGACCAAATTTACTTATATACCGATGGCTTGTACGATCAATTTGGAGGAGAAGAAGGAGCAAAATTGAAATCGGTAAAATTTAAAGAAATTTTAAAAATGGCCAGCAATAAAAGTGTTGAAGACCAACTTCAAATTATTGAATCGGCATACGATACCTGGAAAGGAAATTATACCCAAGTGGATGACATATTGATTATGGGTATACAAATAGACTAAACTTAATACTTAAGCTTCTCTTTCATATAATTCCAAATAATTTCTATCTTTAGTAATTAAACTGGTACAAAATTGAACAAGCAAGCGATTATAATATTCTTGATAATTATTTTTTGCTTTTCTGCAAGAGCTCAAAAAACAACGGTTGATAAGAATCTTAAAGATTTTGAGAACTATCACCTCCAAACCGTTCAGTTAGAAAAATCAGAATCATTATTATCTGACAATGTCGATGAAGCATTTAAAATTGCTTTAAGAGTATTGAATAATTCTGATCAGAAGGAGTGCCCCGAAATTGTTGCAAAAGCAAACTTTATTATTGGAAAGTGTCACTTACTTAAACAAGAATACGACGAAGCTTTAATTTGTTTTATTAAAGCCGAAGAATTGCAACGCTCCATAAATGATACGATAGGCTTAAGTAGCACCTTATTGTTAAAAGGAAAAACTTATTTTCAAAAAAAAGAGCTTAACAAAGCATTGTCTGAATTCATGAAAACCATGCAAAATATTGATGGAGATACTATGGATGTTGTGTATCTAGATTTATATGAATTATTAGCCAAAACGTATTTTAGCCGAAGTCAAAACGACAGTGGCTTTTATTATTACCAACAAGTAATTCCAAGATTGGAACAAGAAAACAATCAAAAACGATTGGGACATATTTATTTTAACATGGCATTTTATTATCATAATAATAAAGATTATGACAATGCCTTATCTTTTTATTACAAAGGTTTGGAGAGTAATAAAATTTCGAAAAATCTAAAGTTGCTGTCAAATTGCTACAATAATATTGGACTAATCAATTTGGAACTCGACTTATTTGAAGAAGCCCTAGATTCTTTTAATAAATCGAAAATATATACGCAACAAATGAACGATACGGTCTCAGTATCGCAAGTGTTTAATAATTTAGGCTTGGTTTACAAAAATATGGGCAATTATGCCTTGGCCAATCATAATTTTGCACACGGATTAATGTTAGCCGATAGAATTGGTAATGAACGAACAATTGCCATGATTCGAAATAATATTGGATTAATGTTTAATATTAATGAACAATATGATTCTGCATTAAATTCATTTTATGTAAGTTATGATTTATATAAGAAGTTGAATGTTGAATGGAGTCTCGCAAATACATGCAATAATATTGCTTTTACCTATTATCAACTGGGAAATTAGAAAGAAGCAAAAAAGATTGCTTTTGAATCGTTAAATATTCAAAAAAAGCTCAATTATTTTGATCTTAAACTGGAACTTTATGATTATTTGTATCAGATATTAAAAGAATTGGGAGAAAACACTTTGGCTATTAGCTATCTTGAGTTGTATAAGGAAATAAAAGATAGTGTTGATAATACTACGAAATTAAATAAAGCAGAAGATTTAAGTTTACGTTTATACATTAGGCATAAGCAAAAAGAGTACAATGAATTAATTAAAGAGAATGAGATACAGTTTGATAAGATAACAAATCAAATTAGCACCATATCAAAGCAGAGGAGGTATATTATTGTCTTTGCTATTTTAATATTTTTCCTTTCAATTAGTGTTGTTTATATAGTTTATCTGTTTTTTCAAAAAAAGAGAACCAACCGCTTATTGATGCTCCGAAATACAGTTATTGAAAATCAAAAGCATGAAATACTGCAGCAAAAAGACTATTTATCTGATGCAAACAAAGAGTTGGAAAAGATGTCAATAATTGCTGAAAAGACTAACAATGCGGTTTCGATAATTGATAGTGAAGGTTTTTTTGTTTGGGTGAATAATGGTTTTACAAAAATGTATGGTTATACTCTTGATGAATTTAAAGTTTCTGTCTCACCAAATTTATTTGAAGCATCAGATCATCCTCATGTTAACGAAAAAATGAGAATGTGTAGAACAAAAAAGATTCCGGTTAAATATGATTTTTTGGCTAATTGCAAAAATAACAAAACAATTTGGGCTCACACCACCTTAACACCTTTAGTTGATTTAAATGGTGAAGTATATCAATACATTGCTATCGATACCGATATTTCTGAATTAAAAAATGCCGAAGAAAAAATACGCAATCAGCATAGCGAAATTACTCATCAGGCAAACGATCTTTTGCATGTAAATGAAGAATTAGAAAAGTTATCAATTATTGCCCAAAAAACAAGCAACTCTGTTATTCTTATCGATCATAATGGGCTGATAGAGTGGGTAAATAATAGCTTTACTCAAATATATGGTTTTAGTCTTTCTGAAGTAAAAGGAAGAGAATATAAGCAGTTAGTTAAAGAGTATTTTAGCCTTGATATAAAAAAACTAGTGAATGTTTGGTTTGGAACCAAGATTCCTGTTTCGTTTGAAAGTTTAAATAATACAAAAAGTAAGGGTAAAATTTGGGTAAATACTTCCTTAACACCAATTCTTGATAATGAGGGAAATGTACTTAAAATGGTGGTTATCGATTCTGATATTACGGCGCTAAAAAAAGCGGAACAAGAACTCAAAAAAATAAATGAAGATATTACTGCTAGCATTTCTTATGCACAACGAATACAAATGGCTTTTATGCCCAAAGTTGAAAAATTGCACGAATATTTTGCTGAGAGTTTCGTTTATTTTAAGCCACGCAATATTGTGAGTGGCGATTTTTATTGGTTTGAACATTATAAAAATAAAACTATTGTTGTTGCTGCTGATTGCACGGGTCATGGTGTCCCCGGTGCTTTTATGAGTTTAATTGGAATTGCTTCGCTCGATAAAATTGTTAAAGAAAAGAATATAACAAAGGCAGATTTGTTGCTGTATCAACTGCGATTATCTATTATTGATGCTCTGGGACAAAAAGGGGAAATTGGGGAAGCAAGCGATGGAATGGATGTTTCTGTTGCCATTTTTGACAGAGAAAACAGAACCATTAATCTTGCTGGAGCAATGACAACCATGTTTGTGTTTAAAAACCATAAATTAATGACCATTAAGGGAGATAGAATATCTATTGGATACGATCAGGTTGAAAAAGGTTTTAATGCTCACAATCTGCCTCTTGATAAAGGGGATGTTGTTTACTTGTTTACCGACGGAATTCTTGATCAGTTTGGGGGAGAAAAAAATGAAAAGCTCAAGTTAAAGGGCTTGAAGGAATTTATCGGGACCATTAAGGAAGATCCGATGAAAAAACAGGAAATAAAATTGAAAAACTTTTTGTTAAGCTGGCAGGGAAAAAACTCGCAGCTAGATGATATTTTATTTATGGCCTTAAAATATTAGGTCCAGTTCGAGATTAAATTCAATGCAAACATCGGGCATTCAATCTTTTTTTGAAATCAGTTTTTGTATCAAGTACAGAGTATCAAGTAGTAAGTAGAGAGTAGCAAGATGCGAACAAAACATGTACATATTTCTTGATTACTTAGGTGAGGGCTTCTCTGCTCTTGTGTTTCATTACCTGCCTACCGCCAGGCAGGCTGGATACTACAGTTGGAAATAATTGTTTAGCATTCTATTAAAGTTTCTTATGTCGAGTTCAAGTTGTAAATACAACTACATTACTTCAAAGCACACAAAATTTCTGCTCCGCGCTTTAGGGTTTCATCGTTTTTTGCAAAACAAAAACGTAAAATTTTATAATCATTTTTTCCTTTATAGAAGTACGATACCGGAATAGATGCAATTTTGTATTCACGAACCAACCGCGAAGCAAACTCAAAATCTCCTTCCTCTGAAAGTTGCTTGTAGCAAACGTTTTGAAAATAGGTTCCCTTTGTTTTAATAATTTCAAGTTTTGAACCGGATAAAAGATTTGTAAATAAATCTCTTTTTTGTTGAAAGAAATCTACAAGTTCATGATAATTTTTATAGTTAGTCATATATTCTGAGAGGGCATATTGTGCCGGAGTATTAACGGTGTACATTGAATATTGATGCACTTTACGAAACTCGTTCATTAATTCTTTTTGTGCAAGGATATAACCCATACGCCATCCAGTAGCATGAAAAGTTTTTCCGAATGAATTAACAATGATTGATCTGGTTTTTAATTCAGGATGTAATATGATGCTTTCATGCTCAAAACCATCAAATAGAATGTTTTCATAAACTTCGTCGCTAAGAATTAATATATTTGTTCCATTTACTAATTTTTTTAGCCGTTCAATATCCCATGCCGATAGTACATTTCCGGTTGGATTATGGGGACTATTTATAATAATCATTCGAGTATTAGCAGTAATTGATTTTTGAACCTGATCCCAGTTAAAGCTATAATGTGGGGGTGTCATCTCAATGTAAACAGGAATACCACCATTTACTTTTACTGCAGGAGTATATAAATCGTAGGCAGGTTCAAAAATAATAACCTCATCGTTTTCTCTTACAAATGTAGTAATTGCAGCAAAAATAGCTTCAGTAGCTCCTCCTGTAATAGTTATTTCAGTATCAGGATTATATGTTGATTGGTAGGCTGCTTCAGTTTTTTCAGCAATTTTTTCTCGAAGCTCCAATATGCCATTTACTGGAGCGTATTGATTATATCCTTTTTTAAGGAATTTGCAATAGAGCTTAACTAACTCTTCATTAACATCAAAGTCGGGAAAACCGCGCGATAAATCAATAGCTTTGTATTGATTGGCAAGTTCCGACATAATTGCAAAAATGGTTTTCCCTTGGTTTGGCAATTTCGAGAATAGATTCTTTAACACAGTTGTAAAAATTAAGTTCAGTTTGTTGTAAGAAAGTTACTCTAAAATTGTGAAATATTTAAGGTTTGAAAGAGGCCAAATTAATTTTTTATGTAAAAACAATTAAGAATACACTTCTTTTAAAATTGCGTACGACTTTAGAGTGTTAAAATTAAGAATATGAAGTTCATATAATTGAACAATGGAATTTAACAGGATTTCTTTTTCTGCTTTAGAAATTGAAAGCTTGGCTAAACTTTCATAGGGAGTATCAGCAATTGTTTCCCAAACTTTTATTTGTTGAGCACTAATAAAAAAATGATGAGGTGGTTTTGACATTAGAGTAGATCCATCCTTTAAATCGATATATGAGTGATTGTGATTTAACTCGGGTAGTATGCCAATTATTTTAGCCATTTTAAGCAGAAAAGCTATATGAAAAAGCCCAACGCCATGTTCAATTTCTTCTAAAATTAAGATAGATGTTTTAATAAAACTGAATAGGTTTTCATCGGAATATTCTTCGTTAACCGATTTTGATATGAGCTCGGCTAAAAACAAAACCAGCGTGCTTTTTTTAATATCAGAGGTAATATTAAAAAGAGGGGGATTAATTTTTACCTCTTTTGCTTTTTGAAGTGATCGGTTGGTTTTATTGTACATCTGCACATCGATGATAAATAATGGTTGAAAAAGAGAAAGTTTGTTGTTTTTTCTACCACCAATGCCATAAACTAAAAACGACTGACGACCCAATTTTTCTGTTAAACAATTTACAATAATTGATGCATCGGAATATTTTGTATATGAAAGTACAATGGCCGAGGTACTAATTATCATTTTATAATTAAAATTTTTGTTGCTTCTGTTTCTGAGCCATCAGCATTTGTGCATAATACCAAATAAATTCCCGATGCTACTGGGTTACCGGTTAAATCTTTTCCATTCCACAAGGCATCGCCACCATTACTTTGGGTTTCAAAAACTAACCTTCCCGATAAATCAGTAATTTTAACATCGGTTTGATACATTAATCCACGAATGCTTATGTAGCCATTATAATCTTTTCGCACAGGGTTAGGAAAGGCAAATACATTACTATAATCAGGCTTGTTTTCGGACGAGGTTCCCATATATGATTGCACACCTTTTTCTGTGGCAATAAAAACCTCTCCGTTTTTTTGATTAATTTCAATGTCAGTAATGGTATTAGAAAATAATTTTGAATTGGAGGTGCTCCAATTAATTATTTGCTTAGTTCCATCGGCCGACACTAAAAATACCCCACCGCTAGAAGTGCCAAACCACTTTCTATTTCCTCCATCAACAGCAATGCAAGTTACATTCTCGTTTTCTAATAAGTTTTTTAAATAGCCATCTATTACAAGCTGAGGCTTTCTGGCGTATAATGTATCTGTTGCTGCTCTTTCTGGTTCATCGTAAACTACAACGCCCTCTGCTGTAGCAATCCAAATATCACCCTCCACATCCTCAACAATATCATTAAGTGTAGAACTTAGTCTTGCTCCGAATTCATCCATTAGTTTGAACGAATTGTACAAATCGTCATTCCCATTTTCCGGTGTATTATTTCCGTTCCAAACATAAATGTCTTGATCGTCTTTTTCGCTAATGGTCCAAAAGTTACCCGTGTGTGTAGCAATCATTTTATGTGTTTGAACCTTACTCCATAAGCCATCATAGTCATATTTATACCATTTATTATCTTTTGTTTTTACCACAAATGGGAAGTTGCTACCTCTGCATACCGCCCATAAATTTCCGGCTTCATCGTAAGCAAGGCCACTTACATAATTGGATAAAACGGAATCTGTATTTTTTGCCGTAAAATAATTGCTAATTTCATTATTGGTTACTTCAATAATTCCATAACCCCAAGTGGCTGCGTAATATGAACCGGGTTGTTCGTGGCTTGTAAATGAAACAACATCGCGAAATGATTTTAGTTGAGAAGCATTTTGATCACTTAAATTTTCCCACCAGTTATTATAATATTGGTAAACATCTGCATGGTGCCATAAATTTTCGCCCGTATATCTGTGTCCTCCTGGAGCAATAAGCATTTCGCCTCCATTATCATATAATTCAAATGAAGTAATTGATTTAGGTCCGTTAGGGTTGTAGTATGAATATTCATTTGCCTCATTATATTTTATCAAGCCTTCTTTATTATCGGCAATCCAATAGCAGTTGTTGTATGAAATAATTTCTTTTGCATCCGATGTTGCAATACTTTTAATTAATGATAAATTGGTATCATAAAAGTAAATAGTTTTCGGAGTAACAATAAATAAGTTATCCTTATTTGAGCCAATAGATTGAATGTTTTTAAAATTATTAATAACAATAGACCATAACGATTCGCTCTGCTGATTTACATAACAGGTATCGCCGGTTTCCGTATTATTTACAGTGTACAATTTTCCATTAAATACCGTTGAAGCAAAAAAATTGTCAGTACGAAATACTGAATTAGTATCCAATATCCAATTCTCAAAATTTGCTAAAAATGGGTTTGCTATGTCTGCCTTATATAAACCATTGTCAGTTAAGGCATAAATACTATCATTATAGATAATAGTTTCATTAATGTTTAAAAAAGCCCCATTTAAACCAATAATATAAGTGTCTGATATTTCATTTTTTAATAAATTTAGCACCACAATTCCAAAGCCACATGATAAATAGGCAAAATTATCCGCTATATAAATATCATTAATCGCTTTAGTAGCAATAACATTTTTTATTTTTATGTCAGGAATGTTAGTTTTACTAGATTCGGAAATAAGATCAATATTTCCATTTTTATATCCAATAATAAGTTTGTCGTGTTTATTGCTAAAAGCAATATCACCAGTTTCCAGATCCGATAATCCAGTTATTTTGGTAAGTCTGTTTAACGATAAATCTTCGGTGTCGTAATAAAAAACTGCCCAATCGGTAGCACAATACACTTTGTTGTTAGCGGCAACAACCGCCTTGGCATTGTTGTAGGGTAGGTGATCTCTCCAGGTGCCAACTGGAATTTGAGCTGAAGCACCACTTAAAATTGATAAAAGTGTTAAAGCAATCGATAATAAACGAAGACCATTCATAGTTGTTTGTTTTCAGTTTTGTATTTAGTTATAAACTGTGTTTTTGCTTATTTATTTTACTTTCCTTGCGATTTTAAAAAGCTTATTAGATTTTCAATGGCTTGACCTCGATGACTTATCTTATTTTTCTCGTCCAATGGTATTTCAGCAAATGTTAAATGATACCCCTCTGGCTTAAAAATTGGATCATATCCAAAACCTTCTTTTCCTCTAGGATTCTCAATTATTGATCCCTTTACAATTCCTTCAAAAAAATATTCCGTATCATTCAAATAAAGACATATAGCAGTTCTAAATTGAGCATTTCTGTTTTTAATATTCTTTAGTTTCTCGAGTACTAAATGCATATTGTCGCTTGAGTTTTTTTGAACACCTGCATAGCGAGCCGAATATACGCCTGGCTCGCCATTTAATGCTAGTATTTCAAGACCGGTATCATCGGCAAAAACATTGGTTTTTAATTTTGAATGAACATAAAGAGCTTTAGCCCGGGCATTTCCATTTAATGTGTTTTCATTTTCAGGAATATCTTCAAAAATTCCAGCCTCTTCAAGACCAATAACTGTATATAATCCTGAAAGCATTTTTTTTACTTCGTGCAGCTTATGCTCATTGTTTGTTGCAAATATTAAAGTCTCCATAGTCTCAATATAATATTTATTCAAACATAGTTTATTTGAAAGGATTAGCAAGCATAATTTATTATTAACCTGAACTTGCCTTAAAAAACTTTAATAGAATGCTAATAATTATGCGAATCAAGGGTTGAAATGAATTTGATCGAAATTTACCCTCCGATCTTTGTTCACCTCCTTCAATAAGACAGATTTCAAAAAAAATGGTTGAATGCTAGATGTTTGTAATAAGTTTTATTTTGAACTCAGCTTATTAACAAAGGAATGACCAGCTATTTTGTTTATTTACATTAAAAAGAAAAAATTATATTTGCGCACATATTTTTTGAACTATGATTGAAGCAGTAATATTTGATATGGATGGGGTTATTATTGATTCAGAACCCCTTTGGCGTGAAGCTGAAGTGCAAGTTTTTAATAAGCATGGGCTTCCATTAACACCAAACGATTGTAGAAAAACAACCGGTTTAAAAATTACTGAAGTTGTAGAATATTGGCAAAACAAATATCCTGATGTAAAACTTGATGTTGAAAGGCTTAGCAATGAAATATTGGAAGAGGTAAGCAAACTTGTATTAAAACATGGTGAACCCATGATGGGAGTAGTTAAAAGCATTGGCTTTCTAAATAAAATTGGAGTAAAACTAGCATTAGCTTCGGGCTCTAATTATTCACTTATAAATGCCGTTTTAAAAAAATTGAAGCTACAAGGTGTTTTTTCTGTTATTCAGTCGGCTGAGGATTTGAAATATGGAAAACCGCATCCAGAAATATTTTTACTAACTGCTCAAAAATTAGATGTAAAGCCATCGGATTGTTTGGTTATTGAAGATTCTGTTTTTGGGCTTATTGCTGCTAAAGCGGCAAATATGAAATGCATTGCAATTCCCGATTCCGAAAATCAAAACGCCCCTTCTTATGCAATAGCCGACGCAAAACTGAAAACATTACACGATTTTACTGAAAAGATGTATCAAAAATTGAATATATAAAAGAATTTTGCTTAATTCGGTAACTTGTATATAAACTACATTAATTCGGTAAGCAAGTTTTATTTGATTCCACTCTGCTAAATATAGCAGGAAATGCATAGCTTTGGCCTTT
>JAEINW010000049.1 GCA_016342715.1 Salinivirgaceae bacterium
TATGGGTGAAGGTGGTGCCGGTCTTATTCTTGAAGAATATGAGCATGCAAAAGCCAGAGGAGCAAAAATATATGCAGAAGTTGCCGGAGGAGGTCTTTCTGCCGATGCATACCATTTAACAGCAACACACCCTGAAGGCTTAGGTGCAACAAAATGTATGAATTTAGCCCTTGAAGATGCTGGAATGAAACCTGAAGATATTGATTATATAAATGTTCATGGCACTTCAACTCCAGTTGGAGATGTACCTGAAACATTAGCCATTAAAAAAGCATTTGGCGAGCATGCATATAAACTTAACATTAGCTCAACCAAATCAATGACCGGTCATTTATTAGGAGCTGCAGGAGCTATTGAATCTATTGCTGCTATAATGGCAATCAATCACGGTATTATTCCGCCAACAATTAATCATAAAGAGCAAGATCCAAATATTGATGAAAAATTGAATCTAACTCTACATACTGCTCAAAAACGAAATATTACAGTTGCATTAAGTAATACTTTTGGATTTGGTGGACATAATGCATGTGTTATCTATAAAAAAATTGATTAAAATATTTTGCTAAAAGGTTTATTCTCATTTCACTTTAAACGCCTTTTAAGCACCGATAGGGGCTTTCATGATGGATTAAGGAAAATAACAGGCTTATTTCCTGGTAATGAAGAACTTTATAAATTAGCATTTATTCACAAATCGGCATCGTTAAAATTACCCGACGGTTTAATTATAAATAATGAACGCTTAGAGTTTCTTGGTGATGCAATTCTTGATGCTGTTGTTGCAGAATATCTCTATTCAAAATTTCCTGATAAAAAAGAGGGCTTTTTAACTCAAACTCGTTCAAAAATTGTAAACGGAGCTTACCTTGGGCAACTTGCTATTCAGCTGGGATTAGATAAATTAATTATTTCTCATGCTCACAATTACAATTCAAACAAACACATTTTAGGCGATGCTTTTGAAGCTTTAATTGGTGCCATATACCTTGATCATGGATACAAAGCGGTTAAAAATTTTGTATTTAAACAATTACTAAAAAAGCACATTGATATTGCCGAAATATTAAAAACGGAAACCAATTACAAAAGTCGATTAATTGAATGGGTACAAAAAGACAAAAAAGTAATTCTTTTTAAAACCGATCAACAAGATAATGAAGGCCTAGTTCCTGAATTCATTAGTGTTGTATTAATTGATAATAAAATAAATGGCACAGGAAAAGGTCTTTCGAAAAAAGAAGCTGAACAAAATGCAGCTTGTGAAACCTTAAAGAAGCTCCCAAATTTCAAATAAATAACTATTTTTACAGTTTAAATGTAAAGCATGAGCAAAACAGTTAAACTTTCCTTAAAACCTTCTTTTAATTTTATATTAATAGGTATTGTTTGTTCTGAACCAATTTACAAGCTAAGCTATTTGATAAATGAAACTATATCTATTCGTTTAAAAGAACATGAAACCCTTAAAATTTTCAACTCAAAAAGGAATATGTACCAAGCTTTTCAATGCTTTGATTTTTTAAGTGACGAAACGAAAGAATATTACGAATTAATTCATAATAAAGGAGTTCAAGGAGTATTAATAGAAGAACATAAACGGGTTGATTTTTTCTTAAAAATTGAGAATTGCCTAGAAAATCCTTCTTCAATTATCGCATTAATAAATAATATTAAAAATATTAGTCTGGCTTTTGAAATAAAACTAGATTCTTTGAAATCAAAAAATAATTTAATTTTTTCTACAGAAAAAAATTAAGCTTTTTCCCAGGTTTGTGTACGAAAAATAAACCCGATGTATCCTCTAACTTGCAATTTACCATCCTCAACCCAAATTTTACAATCATAAGTTTTCCCATTTTCTGGATCAAGAATACCATCATCTCCTTCCCAAACATCATCATCCTTTTCTAAACCTGATATTATTTGCATTCCTAATACTTTTTTACCTTTACGATAATCGCTACATGCGGTGCAAAGTTTATTTACATCGGCACCTTCTTTTAATTGCACTATGATGCCATATAACTTACCATCTTTAATAGTAACTTCAACTATTGATTTCATTTCTCCAGTTTCATCGTCAAATGTTTTCCATTTACCAACCACATTTACTTGTGCAAATAAACCTGCCATCAAAAAAATACCTATTACAAATAATAAAGCTCTTTTCATCCGTTTCTGTTTTTATTGTTTATACTTGCCTAATTGAAATTACCATATTAATTTGGCAAAATACAAAAATTATTTTAACCTAAATTTTATTTTTGCCTGAAATACTGATAATTACGATCGAACTTGCCTAATTCTAAAAAAAGGAAACACAATTAATAACAATATACACAATACCGACAACGCAGCTCCAACATTAAATGCATCAGCAATAAAGCCTATTAAAAGAGCAAATACCGCCGATAATAAGGAATCAAATTGCGACTGGATAGAAAGCGCTGTTGCGAGTATGTCACTTTTAACCTGCTCGACTACCAAGGCCGTTCCAACAGGTTTTCGTATGTTTTGAATTACAAAAATTAAGGCAAATAATATTATAGCAATAATAGGAAAGTCGTAATAAACCAAAATACCCGACAATATTCCAATTAATATACCTGCCAAGAGACTGATATTTGTTATTTTTTCCAATGAACTAAACTTATTTGTAAGTCTTGCAGCATTTCTTGAAGTAAGAGATGACAAAATGTAAATAACAAAATAAATGATTCCTATAAAAACAGCGACTCTTGATTCTTCATTTTCGATATGTAAAAGGGGTAACCCAGAAACAGCAAGTACTACAATGGGTTGCAAATAATCTTTACTCGATCGAAAAAAGCCTTGGTAAAGCGACAAATTAAGTATGCAAACCCAGATGGCCTTATATTTAAAAGAAATTTTAAATTGATTAAAAACTTCAACAAAGCTGTTTTTAATATTTAGCTTATCGTTTTTTTGAATGTCTCCATTTAATTCATTAGGATATGAAATCATTAATAATAAATCGGCTATATATGGAATTGTAGCAACTAAAAACACCAATTGATAATTACCTGAAATAACAACAACAATGGCTGCAATTATTGCTGAAATAGCAGATCCAAATTGCGACCATGACCTTGTATTTCCATAATATTTCACTTTTTGATTTAACCAATTATTAATTTTCAAGTACTCAAATATCATGGCTTTGTGCGTTCCTGTTCGCAGGGCATCGCCTACACTAAAAAATAAAATTGCCAAAAGAAACAACAAGTAGGTATTGAAAAAATAAAAAATAACGAATGCAACAATGTAAGCCACAAAAGCGGTAATCATTGATTTCTTTCGGCCCAAAGCATCTGCAATAACCCCAGTTGGGATTTCCAAGATATTAATGGCTATTTCTTTAGTTGCATATATGGTTCCTATTTGGAAAAAAGTGAGCCCTTTGTCGATAAAGAACAAAATAAAAAAAGGCTCAAAGAATCTTAAATTTTTAAAAAACCCATACATGCAAAATTTGTAATACTGTTTATCTTTAACAATTGTAAGGTTCTCCATAAGTTCAAAGATAAAAAAAAGCGACTCAATATTGAATCGCTTTTAAATTGTCGAAGATATTATTTACACCAGTTCTTTTTCCCTTGTCAATTCAGCTACTTTTGAGTCAACCGATTTTACAGTTTTAACTATTCTAGCAGCTACTTTATATGGATCGGCATTTGAAGCTGGCCTTCTATCTTCTAACCAACCTTTATAACCTTTCTGCACTGCAATTAATGGAATTCTAATGGATGCACCTCTATCGGAAACACCATAACTAAATTTATTAATAGATTGCGTTTCGTGTTGTCCTGTTAATCGTTTGTGGTTGTCAGCTCCATATACTTCGATGTGTTCCTGAACCACCGGACGGAATGCTTCACAAATAGTGTCAAATACTTCTTTACTACCACTAGTTCTTAGCGCACTGTTTGAAAAGTTGGCATGCATGCCCGAACCATTCCAATCACCTTTAACTGGTTTTGGATCAAGATTCACCCGAATTTTATAGTCTTCGGCTACTCTTTCTAAGATGTAACGAGCTACCCAGGTTTGGTCACCAGCAGCTTTGGCTCCTTTGGCAAATATTTGGTATTCCCACTGTCCTTTCATTACCTCTGCATTTATTCCTTCAATGTTTATGCCTGCTTCAATGCAAAGATCAAGATGTTTTTCAGCGATATCTCTACCAACAATAAATTCACCACCAACCGAACAATAGTATGGCCCCTGCGGTGCTGGATAATATCCTGGAGCAGGAAATCCGTAAGGTGAATGCGTATCAATATTCCAAAGTACATATTCTTGCTCAAAACCAAACCAAAAATCATTATCATCATCATTAATGGTACACCTGCCATTCGATACATGTGGAGTTCCATCAGAATTCATTACCTCAGTCATTACTAAAAAGGCATTCTTCCGATCGGGATCGGGGAAAATTGCCACAGGTTTAAGAAGAAGATCTGAAGAATTTCCATTTGCTTGCTCTGTGGAGCTTCCATCGAAAGACCAAATAGGACAATCTTCTAATTTTCCAGTAAAATCTGATACAACTTTCGTTTTACTTCGCATGGTTTGAGTTGGTTTATAGCCATCTAACCAAATATACTCTAGTTTCGATTTCATATTATTTAAGCTTTTTTAAATTCATTTGTTAAGTACGAACACCGCAAAAGTAAACATTCAAAACTATCTGGCAAATTTTTTCGCTGATCATTTTAGGGGTCTGTCAATTTTTTTATGCTTTTATTAACAAACACCCCTTGCGTTTCAACAACTTACGTAATTTTTTATTATATTTAAAACGTTCACCCCCTTTTTTACATGGGTACTTTTAGATGTAAAGTGTTTTTGGAGTAAAATAAAAATGGCTCTTGAAATTCAAGAGCCATTTTTCGCTAAATTTTCTATTTCTATTCTTATCTGGCAAACAATAATTCGCGATATTTCGGCAATGGCCATATTTCATTATCAACAATCAATTCAAGATGATCAATATGATATCTTATTTCAGATAAATATGGTTTTACCTCTTCGAAATAAAGTCTTGCTTTTTCGTAAATATCTTCAACAGCATTGGCTTTTTTACGAGCTTCAATCATATTTTTATCCTTAATTTTAATCAAGGCTATTCTACCCGAAATTTCTTTAATGGTTTGAAGTTGGATTCCGGCAATCTGATCAAAATCTTTTGAATCAAGCACCTGCTTTAACCCACGAACATTTTCAATCAATTGATTTTGATATTTATAAACAGTAGGAATGATATGATTTGTTGCTAAATCGCCAAGCACTCTCGATTCAATCTGAAGCTTTTTAGTATAATGCTCTACCTTTATTTCGTGTCTGGCAACCAATTCTCTTTCAGTAAATATTTTATGCCTTGCGCAAAGGCTTTTTGTTTCATCAGAAACAAAAGCCTTTAGTGCTTTTACGGTTTCTTTCACATTAGATAGGCCTCTTTTTTCTGCCTCTGCCGTCCATTCTTGTCCATATCCATTTCCATCAAAACGAATAGGTTTCGATGAAATAATATAATCTTTTAATACTTGAAAAATGGCTTCATCTCTTTTAATTCCGGTTTCAACTTTTACATCAACCTCAGTTTTAAATTTCTTTAACTGATCAGCAACCGCCAAAGTTAAGAATGTCATTGGTGAGGCACAATTGGCATTTGAACCCACCGCTCTAAATTCGAATCTATTACCTGTAAAAGCAAATGGCGAGGTTCTATTTCTATCGGTATTATCTAATAAAATTTCAGGAATTCTACCAATATCTAGCTTAAGCTCAGTCTTTTCATCAGGCGACATTTTTTTTTCTGAAACTCTGGTTTCAATTTCATCTAAAACTTTGGTTAAATAATCGCCTATAAATACAGAAACAATGGCAGGTGGTGCTTCCGAGCCCCCTAGTCGATGTTCATTTCCCGATGAAGCTATACTTGCTCTTAATAAATCGGCATTCTCATGCACGGCTTTAATGGTATTTACCATAAAAGTTAAAAACTGCATGTTCGATTTTGGATTTTTCCCTGGAGAAAGCAAGTTTACACCAGTATTTGTAGCCATCGAAAAATTATTATGTTTCCCCGAGCCATTCACTCCTTTAAACGGTTTTTCGTGGAACAACACTTTAAAATTATGTCGTTTTGCAACTTTTCGCATCACGTCCATCAATAACATATTATGATCAACCGCAAGATTTGCTTCTTCATAAACCGGAGCGCACTCAAATTGATTTGGAGCCACCTCATTGTGCCGCGTTTTAATAGGGATACCTAATTTATATGCTTCAATTTCAAAATCGCGCATAAAAGCACTTGCTCTAGTTGGTATGGTTCCAAAATAATGGTCTTCTAGTTGTTGGTCTTTTGCCGAAGCATGCCCCATCAAAGTTCTTCCGGTTAGCATTAAATCGGGACGAGCCATATATAATGCTGAATCAACTAAAAAGTACTCTTGCTCCCACCCTAAGGTAGCATGAACTTTTGTTACATTTTTATCGAACATCTGACAAACATCAACTGCCGCATCATTCAATAAGGCCAATGACTTTAATAATGGTGATTTATAATCTAAAGCCTCTCCTGTATACGAAACAAAAATTGTTGGAATACAAAGAGTTAAATCGAAAATAAAAGCTGGTGACGATGGATCCCAAGCGGTATACCCGCGTGCTTCAAAAGTATTTCTTAAACCGCCATTAGGAAAACTTGATGCATCTGGTTCTTGTTGCACTAACCTTCCACCGTCGAAACTTTCAATTACACCATCGGAAGTTGTTGGTTCAAAAAAGGCATCATGCTTTTCTGCAGTTGCACCCGTTAATGGATGAAACCAATGCGTGTAATGGGTTACTCCTTTCGATAAGGCCCAGGCTTTCATTCCAGATGAAACCTGGTCGGCAATTCTACGTGGAATTCTTGTTCCATTTTCTACTGCATCGTTTACTGTTTCAAAAGCTTCTTTTGAAAGAAATTCTTTCATTTTACGCTTATCAAAAACATTCTCTGCAAAATACTCTGAAGTCTTTTTTAAAGGCTGCTCAACTGGCACTGCCTGTCGCGTCATTAACGCTTCTAATGCTTTAAATCGAATGGTTGCCATTATAATATCAAAATTTAGTTTGTGCAAATTTAAGAATTTACACGTGCAGCCCCTCATTTATTACCCCATGATTTATTATATTTTTATTTTTGAACCAACGTACCCCACGAACAGATAGCCCGCAAACGTTTTAAGTGACTTTTTATGATCTACAACATAAAGCGCAAAAATAAAACAATTATAAAATTAAGAATTCCTGCTTTCAAGCAATAATCGATCTAATAATTTTTATTGCAATACAACTATCTTTAAGCTTTAACTAAAACCAAATTAAAATGAAACAGATAATATCTTTAATTTTTGCAACACTTTTATTATTTGGTTGCACCAATCAAATTCCTATGGAACAAAATAATCTTCCAAACATATCGAAAGAAATGATACAAAAAACAAGTGATCTACTTGTTACAGAGTTTGGCTTGGAAAACAAACCCCTAATTACTAAAGGCATAAAACATGCAGCGTCATTATGGAGAACTCAAGATGGTACTCCAGAAGAATTTCAAAAATTCTGTGATGAGAACTTCTTTAAAACAAAAGAAGAAAAAACGATGGTTTTTGCAAAACTGGAAAAAAACTTTGAAACTCTTAATGGCAATTTAACACAAATAAATGTTGGGCTGAATAAAAATCTGGCACTTAACAATGGAGAACTTCACAATATTGACAAAATGTTTGCTGGCTACAGCTCATTTTCTCATCTGAAAGATGATTTTTACAGAAATAAAATTGCCTTTGTAATTGCCCTAAACTTTCCATACTATTCGCTACAAGAGAAAGAACAACTTGGACAAAACTGGACAAAACAAGAATGGGCTTGGGCTAGAATGGGTGATTACTTTTCATCGAGAGTTCCTGCAGAGTTATCTCAAAATTATTCCAAAGCAAATACCGATGCTGATATCTATATTTCAGAATATAATATATATATGGGTAGTTTGGTAAATAATGAAAATGAAAAACTTTTTGCGGAAGATATGGTTCTTTTAACTCACTGGAACTTACGCGACGAAATAAAATCAAATTATTCGAATTCAGAAAACGGAATAGAGAAACAATCTATGGTTTACGATGTGATGAAGCGAATTATTGACCAAACCATTCCTAAAGAAGTTATCAACTCCGGAAAAAATAACTGGAACCCCCAAACAAATACATTATTTAATAATGGAAAAGAAATTCAATTTAATCAGGAAGATGATGAACGTTATCAGCAGATAATTAATAGTTTTCATGCGCTGCAAGCCATGGATACTTATAATCCTGTAATGGATACCTATATTAAAAGAAACTTCTCCGGCAGCATGGAAATATCGCAAGCTGAAGTTGAAACACTCTTTCATGAATTTTTAACCTCTCCACAGGTAAAACAAGTGGGTGATTTAATTAAAAAACGTTTGGGTCGCGATTTGAAACCCTATGATATTTGGTACGATGGTTTTAAATCACGCAGCTCAATTTCAGAGGACTTACTGAACGAAAAAACAACAGCAAAATATCCTAACGCTAAAGCATTTGAGGCTGACATGCCAAATATGCTGCAAAAATTAGGTTGGGATAAAGACCGTGCTAATTTTTTAGCATCAAAAATTACCGTTGAAGCAGCCCGTGGATCAGGACATGCTCTTGGTGCAGAAATGAAAGACATGTATTCGTACCTTAGAACACGAGTTCCAGCAACAGGCATGAATTACAAAGGTTATAATATTGCAGTTCACGAATTTGGACACAATGTGGAGCAAACTATCTCGCTACACGATGTTCCTTTTTATAGTTTACACGGAATTCCAAACACAGCATTTACTGAAGCTTTGGCTTTTATTTTCCAGAGTCGCGATTTAAAATTATTGGGTATTAACGATCCTAATCCTGATAAAGATTATTTAAAAACCGTAGATACTTTTTGGAGTATATACGAAATAATGGGTGTTAGCATGGTTGATATGAAAGTTTGGAAGTGGTTGTACGCAAACCCAAATGCAACTGCAAGCGAATTAAAATTGGCTGTTATTAATATTTCCAAAGAGGTTTGGAACACTTATTATGCTGAGGTTTTTGGAATGCAAGACGAACCTATTTTAGCCATTTACTCACACATGATTGCTTATCCATTATATTTATCAGCATATTCGTTTGGTCATTTAATTGATTTCCAAATTGAGCAATATTTAAAAGGAAAAGATTTTGCAAAAGAAGTGGAACGAATCTATAGTATTGGAAGACTTACTCCTCAACAATGGATGATGGAAGCTGTTGGTGAGAAAATATCGAATAAACCAATTTTAAATTTAACCGAAGAGGCCGTTACACACTTTAATTAAGCATATAAGAAACTTTTACAAGCCTGATCAATTGGTCAGGCTTTTTATTTTAACAATACCTCAGCAATCTTTAAATCCATTGGCCGTGTAATTTTTATGTTCTCTGGGTTTCCATCGACAGTAGTGATTTTATATCCCATATTTTCAACCACACTGGCATCGTCGGTAAACGCACAAGCATAATCCTGCTTATATGCTTTTTTAAGCGTATCAACTGAAAAAACTTGAGGCGTTTGAACCAAAAAATAATTATTACGATTTACAGCTTTTGATTCTCCGTTTTTAATTTTTCGAATAGACTCGTTTAAAGCCATTACTGGAATAACATTTTTACCATTGATGGCTTCATCGAAACAACGTGAAATAGTATCCTGACTAACCAATGGACGCACACCATCATGCACAGCTACCCAACCATTATTTAAAATGGCATCTAATCCATTTTTAACGGAGTAAAAGCGCTCAACTCCACCTCTTACAACAGTGTGCTTAATTGTAAAAGAATGTTTTTGAATTAATTGATTCCAATATTTATGTTGGCTTTTAGGCAAAACTAAAACAAGGCTAATTTTATAATCATATTTATAAAAAGCTTCCAGAGTATGCATTAAGATGGGTTTGCCTGCAAGCTCAATAAATTGTTTTGGGATTTCCGCTCCCATTCTTTTTCCACTGCCACCGGCAACTATTATTGCATATTTTTGTTCCATACAAAGAATAAATTATCTTCCAAAAGTAAAGAATTTGGAATACATTTGAATACATCCTGATTTTAATTAAAACTTTCGAAACATGCTCCATAAAAATGTGATACCATTTTTAACCGATCTTTCAAATAATAACAATAAAGATTGGTTTACTGCAAACAAGTCAAGATATCAAGAAGCTCATAAAGATTTTACCGATTTTATCGATCAATTAATTGCTAAAATAGCTGAAACTGATCCTTTATTACAAGGAACAACAGCTAAAGATTGTGTTTTTAGAATTTATCGCGATGTACGCTTCTCGAAAGATAAAACTCCATACAAAACGCATTTCGGTGCACATATAGCTGTGGGCGGACGAAAAAGCAAAAGAGCTGGATTTTATTTACATATTGATCCATCGGGAAATTCATTTACTGGAGGAGGAATTCATATGCCTGAAGCACCGATTTTGAAAGCCATTAGAAACGAATTCTTTCAGGTTCCTGAAGAACTGATTGAAATTTTAAACAATCAGGAATACAAAAAATACCACAATGGTTTATGGGAAGAAAATAAATTAAAAACAGCTCCAAAAGGCTTTCCTAAAGACTTTGAGCACATTGATCTATTGCGTTATAAAAGCTACATAGCTATTCATAATTTAAAAATAAACGACATTTCTGCAGCCGATTTTATTAGTAAATTAATACACATACATAAAGCTATGTATCCATTAAATCGCTTATTAAATACCATTATTGAAGATGCAGGGTTATAAGAGAGATTGAGGAGTTTAGGAGTTTGAGGAGATTGAAAGAGATTGAAAGAGATTGAAAGAGATTGAAAAAATTGAATTTTAAATCAATCCTTTCAATCTCTAATCAATCTTGTTTTTTGGTTTTAAGGGTTTTGGGTATTTAGTTTTTTCTTACGCTTCCGCCCGATGATTTATCTACATCAACCATTTTTGGGCTTCCAGAATATTTTACTGAACCGCCCGAACTAGCTTCTGCAATTAATTCGTCCTCAGCATTACATTTAATAGTTGCTCCGCTAGAAACATCGGCTTTAACTCTTTTTGCTTTCAATTCGTCGGCATGAATACTTGATCCACTGCTTGCCTCAGCTCTAAACATAGTAGTTGTGCCTGATAAACTTGCATGAGCGCCACTACTGGCATCGCAAGAAACTTTCTGTGCATTAACTGCAGCTTTTATGCTCGCTCCACTACTCACTGACGTTGTTAATGTTTCCGATTCAATGGTGTTTGTTGTAACAATTGACGATCCTGAACTTGCATCTAATGATTGAATTTTTATTGCTGTAACTTTAACAACAACTTTTCTTTTACCACCATTCCAATTGTTGCCTTTAATGTAAATATCCAATTCAGTGCCATTTACTTCAGTTACAACTCTATCAATAATATCTTCGTCGGCAGTAACTTCTACAAATTCTTTATCACCGTAGGTTAATAACACTTTAATGCCTTCGCTAACATCAACTCCGGTGAATCCTTTTACATCTCTAACTTCGGTTTTTTCCTGAGCATTAACTGAAGTTGAAAAAGCTATTAATACTATGGCTGCAATTAATTTTAAGGTTTTCATAACATGCGTATTTAAAAGTTTATTTTCTATGTTTTGAGTTAATGACGAAGGAGGTTTTTTTATGTTACAAAAAAAGAAGAAAAATATATTTTTTGCGTTAATAAATTTAAAATCGTTTTCAAATACTTGTTATATTGTCAAAAACAAAAAGCCCTTCATCTTTTTCATGATGTTTCTAATGGATCTTATTATTGATGTTATTGTTCATTTAAATCTTTTCAATTAATTCTTTTTTTAACCAATCAAAAGCTTCTTTCTGATTATATGATATACCAGATCTCAATAAAGCTTCCATATCCCCTGTAAAATCAACATCATTTTCTTTCTCTTCGATATTTAATAGGAATTCTTTTTTACTTGGTGGTCGGTTTCCAGTTGCAAAAGTTGTGTATTCTTTGAAGCATGTAATTATTTTTTCAAAGTCCAATTCCAGATTTAATCTGGCGTAGTTTAAATCGAATAAATCCCGCCCTTTACTGCGTTGATAAAGTGCCCTTAGTTTTGTTCCCAATAGTTCATTAATGTTATAAGTTCGGATTTCTACTTTCCCTGAAAACCAATCACTTTCTACTTCAAATGGAAAGTCAACCAAAGCTAAAACATTAAAATGCTCTTTGCAGTTTATTTCCAATTTAAATCGCATTCGTATTTCTTCATATTCCGATGTAAAACGATACAAGGCTTTTGCTCCATGTCCTCTTACCTGAGTCTTTCGTGGTTCTTCGAAAAAGGTAATAACTTCACCAAGTCTTTCCATTATTGGCTTAATCGGACCTTCTTTTATTTGAACTAAATCAATATCCTCTGAATATCTGGGAGCAGGATTTAAATATAATTTGTGCAAGGCAGTTCCACCTCTGAACGCAAGATTCTCTCTTAAAAATTCATCGGAAAAGATTGCTACTAAAGCTCTTGAGATAATTAAATCTTGCTCAACCTGCGCAAAGTCTTTCCATGGAGCATGTTGCTGCCACTTTGCGATATCAGGTCTGGGTATCATAAATCGCTTTCAAGTTTTACATTAACATCAACCTTCCACCTATTCGCAACAGCACCAGGTTTTTCATTTGACTTTGGACTTAATAACACAGGGAAAAAAATTCCTGATTTTAAGTTTGTATATATCATTTCCTGAAATTCCTCATTTAGCTCTAGTTCTTCAATCAAAAAGCCTAGTCTTTGCAATGTACTTCTATTAGGATACCAACTTAAGAGTTCGATTAAATCCGATTTTGTTAATTCTTCGCATAGCTCCTCAATAGTAGCTAACATTCTATTGATTCCCCCTAGCTTTGTTTGATGATGAATTAAGTCAACTATGGTTAAGGCAGGGCTAGATATTTTATAAATACCTGAATCTGATTTCTTTAACTGAATATTTTTATCACTCCAATTACTTGTTGTAAAAAAACGAATGTCAATTGCATTTTTTGAAATATTGTTGAATTTTGGTTTTTCAGTAATTAGATAATCTCTCTGGACTTGCTGATGGCTTGCTCCATGAAATTTTGATGCAGAAAATAATCCTACATAGTAGTTTCTATTCAAATGCCTAAAAAGTTTCTCACAATAAAGCTGTATCGGTAATTTTTGGGCAGAAGAATATCTAGGTATTATAATTAAATAAAATCCCTTTCTAAGATTTAAGATCTCCTTTTTCTTAATCAATCGCGAAAGTTCACTTTTTATTGAAGATTCTGATTTATTGAGATTATCAATTAATTCATCTAAGGAAAATGAATATTCCTCATATGATAAAAGCTGTTTTATATAAATCGCAACTGTCAATCTTAGTATATTTTCGAGAAAGATAGGTTAATATAATATTATTCTCAAATTATTACTACGATTTATTTGTGACATGGCCAAATAAAACTTTTTTGAAATTTTGGAAGTGGGTAAGCACATGGAATTTTTAAATGTATTGTTTGTGGATGGTATTGGCTCGCTCTCTACCTATATTAAACACAAAGACAATATGCAGTATAAAACGTAAGGGATTTTGAAATACTTTCCTATCATGTCGTACTTAGCCAAAACTTGTTTTTGTTCAAATATATCATTTTTCACAAGCCCGTTAAAACGTAATTTTGGCGGAGTTAATTTATAGTGCAATCTTTTTGCAAATTACTAAAACCCTTATGTTTTACGACTGCGTGTTAGGCTTTGTTGATTCTAACTTTCCAGTATTCTTATTAAATCGTCATTTATATAAAAAACTTCAACTCCATCTTTCTTTGGTCTTAGTATTCTATGGTTAACAAGTTCATTGATATATTTTGTTAATGTAGTCCGAGAGGTCTTTCCAATAATCTCACCAATAACACTTGGTTTAATATACGGCTGGCTAAAAATAGCTTCGTTTACTTCTTTATTGTACCATTTAATCTTTCCTTTTGCATACTCCAAAGTAGAATCCATTTGTTCTAAGATTTCGTTAATTCTAACATTGGTTAGTATTGATGTTTTTTCTGTAGCTTCTAGCATGAATTCGATCCATGGTTCCCAAGAATCTCTCTGAGTTACAGCACCAAGTTTAAAATAATAGTCCTCCTTATTTATGATTATATATTTTGACATATATAAAACTGGTTGAGAAAGCAATCCTTTACTATATAAATACAATAAATTAAGGATTCTACCAGTCCTACCATTACCATCTTGAAAAGGGTGAATTGCTTCAAACTGATAATGAGCGACACACATCTTTATTAAGGGATCGGCTGAATAAATCTCATCATTGTTCAAGTATTCAATTAAATTATCCATTAATTTCTCAATCACACCTTCTGCTCGTGGTGGAGTATAAACTATTTCTCCAGACCTAAATTCACTTTCACCTCTTTTTATTACAACTTGAGCTTGTGGAGGTCTATACCCTGATGTTGTTTCTTTTATTTGATTAAAAATCCTTTTAATTAATTCAGTGTCAATTTTTTGAAATTTTTGTAATGATTTATAACCAGCCCAAAGTGCTTCACGATATTTTAAAACTTCTTTAGTGGCTGGATTTGTATTGTATTCCTTCTGCGTGTAAGATATCGCTTTGTAAAGTTCGTCTTCGGTAGTAAAGATGTTTTCTATTTCAGTTGATGCCTTTGCCTCTTGTAATGCAAGGGTATTAATTAACATTAATGGATTTGGAAGTCTATTTAAGTTTCCATTGACGGTTGCTAATGCTCTTGATGCAGAAACCAATCGCTTCAATATATCTGGATTGTTTTCAATATCCTTATTTGGTGGTAATAGGGGTAAATTATTGTAAGGTTTTTGCCTGTTAAATTTCATTTCATCCATATATGTTCAGTTTATTTGTTTTTATGAACATAATGCTAATATATGTACAATAAATGAATTTAAACAATATTATGTCCATATTAATTGAATATATGAACATTGTATTCACTGATTGATTAAAACGAACAAATACATATCTATTGTTCAATATTATTGATTTATTGAACAAATTATGCTAATAAAGGCCAACATATAACTAAAACTCATAAAATATAGATATATATGGCATTCTTGCCTTTATAAAAAAGAGACAAATAGATTATTGCAATTAGCAATTTTACTACTTTACTTTTTCCTTGAAATAGTATATTCTACCAATTGAACCAGAGAATGATTGGCTTCGTTTTGAGGAAATTCTGATAATATATTAAGTGCTTTGTTTTTATAATCATTCATAATTACACTGGCATATTCAATACCCCCGTAACTTTTAACAAAGTCCATAATATAGTCAACCATTTCGATCGATTTATTCTTTTTGCGCATCATTCGTAAAATTTGCGACTTTTCTTTTGGCTTGCAATTATTCAGTGCATGAATAAAAGGTAAGGTCATTTTTCGCTCCTTAATATCGTTCCCCGAAGGTTTGCCGTAGCTGCCATTTCTGTCGTAATCAAAAAGGTCGTCGCGAATTTGAAAAGCCATGCCCAAACATTCACCAAATTCTTTCATTTGCTCCATAGCTGAGCCATTCACTCCAACCGAATGGGTTCCGGCAGCAGTACATGCCACCATTAATGCAGCTGTTTTTTTTCTTATAATCTCAAAATAAGTTTCCTCGTCAATGTCTAATTTTCGGGCTTTTTCAATTTGAATTAATTCGCCCTCGCTCATTTCTTCAACAGCTTGCGATACAATTTTTAATAAGGCAAATTCCTCGTTGTGTACCGCCAATAGTAGTCCTTTTGCTAATAAATAATCGCCCAAAAGAACCGCAATTTTATTTTTCCACAAAGCGTTAACTGAAAAATACCCACGTCGCATGTTCGAATCGTCAACTACATCATCGTGCACTAGGGTTGCAGTATGCATCAATTCAATTAACGAAGCTGCATGATATGTAGATTCATTTACTTCACCATTTAAGCGAGCTACCAAAAAAACCAACATAGGTCTCATTTGCTTGCCTTTACGCTTCAATATGTAATTAATAATAATATTTAAAAGGGAAGCCTTGCTTTTTAGATAGGTCTTAAAATAGGGTTGGAAATTTTTCATTTCCTCCTTTATGGGAGCCTTTATCGAATCAACTGTTGACATTCAAAATATTTTGTGGTAAATGTAATAATTTAATTACAATTAAGTAGCTAAGATGTTATAAGCCTACTGTAACACAATATAAAAATCGAGGATCGCATTGGGGACGGTAATTTTTTGAACTCGCTCATTATTAAACATAAATTGCTGAATATCTTTATCTCCCAAAATAAATTCTCTTTCATTCACTTTTTTAAAAGCAATAAAATTTCCTGATAGTTCAGCAAATATACTATCGGAACCTTTAAATTTTTCAAAATACAAACACGTAATTCCTGTTTTTATTGAATTCGCTTTGAGTGTATCAATCTTCTCTTTAGTAGTTCTTACGTAATGATTGTTGGTTTTTTCAATCACACAATAACGTTTTATTTTATCATTAGCGGTAATTTTTGCAAATGTCGAAACCAACACATTATTTACAAACTCCGATTTCAACAAATACACAACATTATAGAGCGACCATAAATTAAAAGTGCTTTTCAATTGATATGTTTTAGTATTTGAAGCTTCATCATATTTATAAATGGCCTGCATTTTTCCTAAGGAAAACAAGTTGGTTTTTACTTCATAAATGGCAGTATCTTGAGCAAGAGAATTATTGTTTATCAAACAAATAATTAATAAGCTAGCCACAAAATACAATTTGAATCTCATAAATTTATTTTATCAATAATATGTAAATATTATTGCATAATCCTTACAAAGGAAATTCAAAAAAAACAAAATACTCTAAATTTATTAATATATATGCTTATATTTTATTTAAACAGCTAGCTTAAACGAATGTTATTCAAGCAGAATAATTAACTTTGCCACTTAAATTTAGATTCATTTTAATATGGAAACACCAAAACCAAGACAAAATAAAATTGCCCGATTATTACAAAAAGAATTGGCAGAAATGCTTCAGGTTTATGCAAAAGACTATATGAGTGGCACATTAATAAGTGTAACATCGGTAAGAGTTAGCAGCGATTACTCCATAGCAAGAGTTTACATTAGTGTTTTTCCAACGGGAAAAGCCAAAGATGTTTTGGCTAATTTAACCAAAGGAAACAAAGAGATTCGTTATCAATTAGGAACCAGAATTAAGCATCAGCTTAGAAAAGTGCCACAGTTGGCAATATTTCTTGACGATTCATTGGATTATCTTGATAACATTGACAAGCTGCTTAAATAAAAATCAAACACGTAATTTTGGATGAAACAACTCATTGCTTTTTTTAGCCGATATATTCCACGTCATCATCAACAAAAAATTGCACATATAATTTTATCTCTTCTTTCACCTTTTTATCGTGGAAATAAAATTACAGATCCTATTGATGGGAAAACCTATCGCAAATTGCTGCCCTATGGACAATTGGTAAAGCGCAATAATGCCTTGGCACCCTTGAGTATGTCGTTGGAGAGGCACAGGTTAATTTGGTTGTATTTAAAAGAAAAAACCGATTTTTTTACAAAAGAACAACGTTTTTTACATGTTGCTCCTGAATATTGTTTCTTGCGAAAATTTAAAAAACTCAACAATCTGGATTATGTAACCGGTGATTTAATCTCGCCCTGGGCCGATGTTAAAATGGATGTTCACGCAATTCCTTTTGGTGAAAATGAATTTGATGTGGCTATGTGTAACCATGTGTTTGAACATGTGGAAGATGACAAAAAAGCCATGTCGGAATTTTTTAGGGTTTTAAAACCTGGCGGATGGGCCATTTTTCAAGTTCCAATTGACAGAAACAGAGAAGAAACCTATGAAGATTCGACAATTACTGATCCTAAAGAACGAGAAAAACATTTTTGGCAACACGACCATGTTCGTTTGTATGGAAGAGATTACGGCAAAAAACTAGCCGCTGTTGGATTCAAGGTTACTGAAAGTAATTATGTTGATGAAATTGGCACAGATCTGTTTAACCGCTATGCGCTTCCAGAAGGTGAAATCATATACATTTGCAAGAAACCAGAGCAAAATCAGAACGAAGAATTGAGAACGGAGAACGGAGAAAGAATTTAATATAATGTATTCAGAATAATAAGAAGAGTAAATGAATTTTTCAGCCTTTGTTGCACGACGCTATTTGTTTTCAAAAAAATCGCACAACGTAATTAATATTATTTCATCAATATCTCTTATTGGCGTAGCAACAGGAACAATGGCTCTTGTTATTGTTTTGTCGGTTTTAAATGGTTTTGATGACTTATTAAAATCTGTATTTAGTTCCTTCGACCCCGATTTAAAAATAACAACCAACCTGGGCAAAGTTTTTGATCCCAACACGGCTGCTTTTGATTCCGTTAAAAATCTTTCGTTTATTGAAGTGGAGTGCGGAACTTTAGAAGAAAACGTATTGTTGGAATACGATAAGCGAACCTATCCTGCAGTAATAAAAGGGGTACCTGATTCTTTTAAAGATTTGAGTGGGGTAGATACTATGATTCGTGATGGAGAATATCTTTTAAAAAGTGGCGATATGAGTTATGCCATCATGGGAAGTGCCATTGCCTATTATTTATCGGTTGGATTGAATTTTTTAGATCCCATTTTTATTTATGTTCCCAAGCGAACCGGAAGAATTTCAATGAATCCGGCAAGAGCTTTTAATAAAAAACACATATTTCCAAAAGGTGTTTTCGCCATTCAACAAAACATCGATACCAAATATATTCTTGTACCTATTGATTTTGCTCGTGATTTGCTAAGTTATCCATTGGAAGTTACACAACTTGAATTAAAACTTAAGGCCGACACAGACCCAGGTGATGCAAAAGAAATAATTCAAGCTATTATTGGTAATGGTTTTACAATTAAAGACCGGTATGAGCAACACGAGGTTTTATATCGGGTAATGAAATCGGAAAAATTTGCTACTTACATGATATTGACCTTTATTCTTTTAGTGGCAAGTTTTAACATTATAGGTTCCTTATCGATGTTAATTATTGATAAAAAAAATGACATTACCACCCTACGAAGTCTTGGACTTGATAAAGACGGATTGCGAAAAATATTTATGATTGAAGGTTGGTTAATTAGTATTGGTGGCGCCATTATTGGATTGGTTGTTGGTGGTATTATCTGTTATGTTCAACAAGAATTCGGCTTATTAAAACTCAATAATTTTGGTGACTTTTTGGTCGATGCCTATCCCGTGCAAATTCGAGGTTTCGATTTTCTTGTGGTATTTATTACTGTGGTAACTATTGGTTTGATCGCGTCATGGTATCCGGTGAAATATTTTACAAAACGATATTTAAATGAATAGCTTAAAATTTTACATTGTTGGTCTTATATTAATGGCCTTTTCATCGGTACTTAAAGCCGATAGAGAAATGCCTCCTCTCCGTCCATTAAGCGATGATGCATATATCACATTACTTACTTGTGATCCGGGAGCTCCGTTGTATGCAACTTTTGGGCATAGTGCACTTTGTATTACTGATCCGCATCAAGGCATTGATTGGGTTTTTAATTATGGAACTTTCAATTTTAATACCCCAAATTTTTATTTAAAATTTGCATCAGGTAAACTACTATATAAATTGGGTTATGGCTCAAAAAAACGTTTTTTAAGAGAATATCAATATGAACAGCGCCTGGTAATTGAAGACCATTTAAATTTAACTAAATACCAAAAACAAAAATTATTTAATTACCTACTTGAAAACTACAAACCTGAAAATAGAGAGTATCAGTACGATTTCTTTTTCGATAATTGCGCAACCCGAGTTTTAGATATCTTGTACGAGTCGTTAGGTGATAGTTTGCAATTTATTCCAGCTGAGAATCCTGAAATTAGAACCTATCGAAATTTAATTGACGAATATTTATGCTTAAGTAATTGGTCCGATTTTGGAATTGACATTGCCTTAGGCTCTGTTATTGATAAACCCGCTTCTGATAGGGGAAAAGCCTTCTTGCCCGATTATTTAAAAGAATATTTGGATAATTGCATTATTAATGGCAAACCTCTTTTATATGATACGAAACTAGCGGTTTCAAATTCTGCTCCTTTGCCAAAAACACCATTTTTAGTTAGTCCCCAATTATGGATTTGGATCTTATTTGCTTTCATAGCCTTTTTGTCAATTATCTGGCGAAACAAAGCCTGGGTAATTGCTGATCGAATTATTTTTAGCACGTTTGGACTGGTTGGCATAATTGTTTTATTGCTTTGGTTTGCCACCGATCATGATGCAACCGCCGGAAATTTAAATATTCTATGGGCGAATCCACTATACATTTTATATGCCTGGCTTATTGGTGGAAAAAGAGAAAAGTTATTGAAATGGGCCTCATTTGGAGTGTTAATGTCAAATATTTTGGTTCTATTAGCTTGGACCCTTATTCCTCAACAATACCATACACTTTTTATCCCAATAATACTGGCCTTAATAATTCGAAGTATTGTTCTAACAACGAGGTATTGGAATGTAAAATAATTTCTCAATAAATGAACAACCTCGCTGCCAGACGAGGTATCAAGTTAGTATAATTTTAAACATTCGCAGCAAGCTGCGGGAAATATCACCCACATTGTGGGATTTAAATCGTAGCAATATGGGATATAGTGGATTGGGAATGCAGCGCTGGATTTATACTCCCAATCAAAAGCTTTTCATCATCAATTGTTGGATGCTTATCAATTTACATACAGCTATACAAACTCCCATATCTTATATATCAATGCAATAAGTATTGTTTTGCTTTAATTGTTGAAAAGTTTTAGAAAGCTATTTTTTAAAATTGAGTATTAGTGATTGAATGGTATGTGTAATAGCTTTTTATGTTAAAACAATTAGTTATACTTTTATTAATATTTTTCTCCTACAATTAACAAGCGCATCTACACTCGACAGAGCGAGAAAAAAACTTTTCTATGGCATTAAAAATAGATGAAGAAGCAATACCCAGTGCTGTTTATTTTGACTTAGCAAAATATTTTTGGAATATAGAACAATCAAATAAATCAGAAATATATGCTTAACGAGCTATTGATTGGTCAACTTATAACGATGAATTTGTTAAATATTATTATGTTTTTCATGAAAATTTTATCACCAATAACGATCCTACAGCTTTTAAACTTGAAAATATTGAAAACAAAAAACCTACAACTATAAATTGTAGGTCTCATATATCAACTTTAAGATAATTTTATTTCAAAACGCCCAATTCTTTACCAACTTTAGTAAATGCTGCAATGGCTTTATCTAAATGTTCTCTTTCGTGAGCTGCCGATAATTGAACTCTTATTCTGGCTTGTTCTTTTGGTACCACAGGAAAATAGAATCCAATTACATAAATTCCTTCATTTAACAATTTAGCAGCAAAATTTTGCGACAGTTTTGCATCGTATAACATTACAGCACAAATAGCTGATTGTGTGGGTTTAATATCGAATCCAACCTTTTGCATCTCTGTATTAAAATATTCGGTATTTGCATGCAGTTTATCTTGCAATTCATTGGTTTCACTCATCATTTTTATCATTTCGATACCTGCAGCTGCAACCATCGGAGGAATAGAGTTTGAAAACAAATAAGGTCGACTGCGTTGACGCAACATATCAATAATTTCTTTTTTACCAGTAGTAAATCCTCCAATAGCACCACCAAAGGCTTTTCCAAGAGTTCCAGTAATTATTTCTGCTTTACCGCGAGCATTAAACAATTCGGTAACTCCACGACCAGTTTTTCCAACAACACCTGCAGAATGCGATTCGTCAATCATTACCATGGCATTATATTTCTCAGCCAACTTAAATATTTTATCCATTGGAGGAACATTTCCGTCCATTGAGAAAACACCATCAGTTACAATTAATCGGAATCGTTGAGCCTGAGCTAATTTTAATTGCTCTTCCAAATCGTCCATGTTTGCATTTTGGTAACGGTAACGAACGGCTTTACATAACCGCACGCCATCTATTATGGATGCATGATTTAATGAATCTGAAATAATGGCATCTTCGGCAGCTAATAATGGCTCAAATACACCCCCATTTGCATCAAAACATGCGGCATATAAAATAGTGTCTTCAGTACCAAAGAACTCAGCAATTTTTTGCTCCAACTCTTTATGAACATTACTAGTCCCACAAATAAATCGAACCGATGACATTCCGTATCCATGGGTATCCAATGCTTTTTTAGCGGCATCAATTAATTGCGGATTATTAGATAACCCTAAATAATTGTTTGCGCAAAAATTTAATACTTTTTTACCTGAACTTACTTTTATTTCAGCACCTTGAGGAGAAACAATTATACGTTCGTTTTTATATAGACCTGCATCAGCAATATCTGCTAATTCTTTGCTTAAGAATTCTTGAAAATCTGTATACATATCGTTAGTGTTTTTTAATTTATAATTCGTTACACAAAAGTAGTTTATAAAAGTATCCAAAACTGTTATAGAATTATGATTTGAAGCATAATTTAAACATGTTTTTTATCAATGCTGTTTATAAGGGTATTATTTACATTTGCATGTAAGATTAACTTTATTGAAAAATAATATTTAAATCACTTGAAAAACACAGCATATGACCAAAATGAAAGCGCTTGTAAAAGCTAAGGCAGAAAAAGGAATCTGGTTACAAGAGGTTGATATTCCAGAAATTGGGCCAAATGATGTACTCATAAAAATATCAAAAACGGCTATTTGCGGAACCGATTTACACATTTACAAATGGGACGAATGGGCTCAAAAAACCATTCCTGTTGGAATGACTATTGGTCATGAATACGTAGGTCATGTTGCAAAAATGGGAAGTGAAGTTTCTGAATTTAAAGAAGGAGACCGAGTAACTGGCGAAGGGCATATTGCTTGTGGACATTGTAGAAACTGCCGCCGTGGACGCCAACATATTTGTGAAACTACAGTTGGAATAGGGGTAAATATAAATGGATCATTTGCTGAATATGTAAAAGTTCCTTCATCAAACGTGATGAAAATAAGTGATAAAGTACCCGATGAGATTTTGGCAATTATGGATCCATTTGGGAATGCAACACATACTGCACTTTCTTTTCCTTTAATTGGTGAAGATGTTTTAGTTACTGGTGCTGGATTAATTGGAAGTATGGCTGTTGCTGTTGCAAGATTTGCAGGAGCAAGATATGTTGTAGCTACAGAAACTAGTCCCTATAGAGCAGCACTTGCTTTAAAAATGGGAGCAGATAGAGTCGTAAATCCATTAAAAGAAAACTTACGTGAAGTAATGGATGATCTTGGAATGATTGGATTCGATATAGGTTTGGAATGTTCTGGTTCGCCAGCAGCTTTTAATCAATTGGTTGAACATATGTACAATTCTGGAAAGATTTCATTACTAGGAATTCTTCCTTCGGAAACTAAAGTTGATTGGAGTCGTATTATTTTCAAAGGCTTAACCTTAAAAGGAATTTATGGCCGCGAAATGTACGACACATGGTACAAAATGGAACAAATGCTAATGTCGGGCATGGATCTTTCTCCAATTATTACGCATCGTTTTGCTATTGAAGATTTCCAAAAAGGATTTGATGTGATGGAAGAAGGAAATTGTGGTAAAGTAATTTTAAGCTGGGATTAATAAAATCATATTATCGATATAAATAAAAAGAGCCAGCTGGCTCTTTTTATTTATATCGATAATATTTCCGCCAGTTCGAGTAAATCTTCGTTAATAGGTTTTCTCGATTTGATGGTTTTATTAAAAGGAACATGTACAATTTTTTTGTTTACAATTCCTACCATCACACTTTTTTGATCGTCGAGTAATGCATCTATTGCGGCTGCTCCTAATTGACTAGCTGTTACTCTATCATACGCACTTGGCGATCCACCTCTTTGAATATGACCCAAAACGGTCACTTTCACATCGTATTCTTTAAAATCTTCGGCTACTTTATTGGCAATTTCATAGGCTCCACCCTCTTTTTCACCTTCGGCAACTATAATAATACCACTTGTTTTTTTTCTTTTAAAACCTTCTTCTAAAAATATTTTAAGTTTATCCGATGGTGTTTCTCTTTCTGGTATTAAAATAGCTTCAGCCCCACTGGCAATCCCTGTGCGTAAAGCAATAAAACCAGCGTCACGCCCCATAACTTCGACAAAAAACAAACGATTATGTGCACTTGCCGTATCTCGAATTTTATCAACCGCTTCCATAGCTGTGTTTATTGCTGTATCGTATCCAATAGTGTAATCAGTACCATACAAATCGTTATCAATGGTTCCAGGAACACCTACACATGGAATGTCATGCTCTTCGGATAATAATCGAGCTCCGGTTAATGAACCATCTCCACCAATTACAACAAGTGCATCAATATTATTTCTTTTTAGATTTTCGTAAGCTTTTGCTCTACCTTCTACGGTTCTAAATTCATCGCTACGTGCCGTTTTTAAAATAGTACCACCCCGCTGAATAATATTACTTACGTGATGCGATTTTATTTCCCTAATCTGATCATGAATCATTCCATGATATCCATGTCGAATTCCGTATACTTTTAGCCCATGATAAATGGCCATTCTTGTAACTGCTCTAATTGCAGCATTCATTCCCGGAGCATCACCACCTGATGTTAATACCCCTACATTAATTATTTTAGCCATGATGTTATTTAATTTATTTCTATTTTCTCTTATCGCTGTAATGTTGCGATCGTGCTAAAGAATGACACAATTGCTTAATTATTGTTTGTGTGTGTCGGTAATTACTCGCTATCGCTCGTGAGAACGCTTTGCTTAGTTACTCGCTATCGCTAATGAACGATATCGTTTATTACGTATCTGACCACTGCAGCTAGCCTATCTCCCTCCATTAAATTATCTAAAATACAACATTAGAAAAACAATGGCTCTTTTTTATGTAAGCATACGAGATC
Organism: Salinivirgaceae bacterium; assembly: GCA_016342715.1. Lineage (GTDB taxonomy): Bacteria > Bacteroidota > Bacteroidia > Bacteroidales > SZUA-534 > JAEINW01. Next base: position 25,191 of record JAEINW010000049.1, read on the forward strand.
GCTTTGCTAAGTTATCCCAGACATAATCTGTTTCATTTCACTATCAACAAATTGCATTACTTTTTGCATTAACCATTGTGGAGTAGATGTTGCTCCACAAATTCCAATTTTTGTTTTGTTATATAATATTTTACTATCAATATCTCTTTCCGATTCAATAAAATAGGTGTTACTATTTACTTGTTTACACAAAGAAAAAAGCACCTTTGAATTTGAACTTTTTGCTCCTCCCACAAAATAAACCACCTCTTTTGTTTTTGAAAATTCTTGTAACTTTTCACCTCTTGATGATACTTGTTTGCAAATAGTATCATGTATTTTTAAAGTGTTTTTACTTTTAAATTTTATTTTTTCACATATTTCTTGATACTCTTTGGGCGCTTTAGTGGTTTGTGAAAATATTTCAATGGGTTTTAAAAAATCAATAAAATCAATATCATTTATTTGTTCAATTACAATCCCATTGTTTTCAGTTTTATCTAATAAGGCAATTACCTCTGGATGCGTTTTTTTGCCGAAAATTATAATTTGAGAATTATTTTTTATTGAAGAGCTATAAGCTTTTGCTATTTTATCTTGAAGAGCTAAAACAATTGGACAGGTAGCATCAATAAGATTATTTTTGCCAATTTTTACTTTATTATAACTTGCCTTTGGTTCGCCATGAGCTCTAAATAAAATTGTTTGATTTGATAACTTTAAGCTATCATCAATTGGTATTATATTCATTCCCATTGATTCAAGGCGCTTAATCTCTTGTTCATTATGAACAATGTCACCAACGCAGTAAAGTGTTTCGTTATTATTAAGTATTGTTTCAGCCTTATCTATTGCATTTATTACCCCAAAACAAAATCCTGAATCGGAACTTATTTCAATGGAATACAAGGCATTTTGTATTAAATTGGTATTATGATTTTTGATTAACAAGTTCTATAATATTTGTTAATTGTTGTTCTCTGGTTAAGTCACTATTATCCAATATAAAAGCATCATCGGCTTTTTTAAGTGGCGATATTTCTCTGTTTTGATCAATATAATCACGTTTTTCGATATTATCGGCAACCTCTTTTAACGAAACGCAATCGCCTTTTTCTGATAATTCTTTGAATCGTCGTTCAGCACGCACATTAACCGATGCTGTCATAAATATTTTTAAATCGGCATTCGGAAAAACAACCGTTCCAATATCGCGGCCATCCATTACAATGCCACCAGCTTTTCCCATTTCTTGTTGTAGCTGAACCATTTTTTTGCGTACAAAACCAATCTTGCTTACTACGCTTACATTATTTGAAACCTCAATGGTTCTAATTTTATCTTCAACCAAGAGACCATTTAACCAGGTTAAATATTTTTTATTGGCTTTATTATAAGTAAAATGAATAGAAATATTATTTAATTCTTCTTGTAATTTGATTTCGTCAACCACATCGTTTTTAATTAAGTTGTTTTCCATACAAAACAAAGTAACCACACGATACATGGCTCCACTATCAATATAAGTGTAATTGAGTTCTTCAGCTAAACTTTTTGCAACCGTACTTTTTCCGCACGATGAATGCCCATCAATTGCAATTGTGAGCTTTTTGGTTTTGTTTTCCATTTAATGATTTTATATCAGCGTGCAAAGTTAAAAAGAAAAGGTTGCTGTAAAACACATTTGCTGGAAAAAAAATTCTTTTTTCTAAAAGTTTTTTTTGTCTGGATAATAATTCAACCCCAACTACTAATTAGTTGAAGAAACTATTGATGTTTGTGGTTATGGCAAAGTTGTTTGAAGTACCTGCAAAATTATATCGTACATTAGCATAACTAAAATTTAATTTCTTGATTTTGAATCCAAATCCCCATGAAAAACCAACCATTCCCGGTTTTTCATCTAATTTTAGTTCCTGTCTTCGCAGATAATTAAAACCACCACGCACAAAGAAGCTTTTTGTTGGGGTAAACTCAACACCAAAAATCATGTGGCGCATTATTTTATCAACTAATTCAGGTTCTTCTTGTTCGTCGCGAACTTGATTAACATTTGTTGGTTCTGGATAATTCGATTGCAATGCTGTTAAATCCAAATCTTGTAAATTATGAGCAACAATCGAAAACCGGAAGGGAGCATGAGCTAATTTGGTTGAAATACCCGCTTTAATCTCAAAGGGAATGGGTGCACTTTCATCGTAATACTTGGTAATTTGTGTTCCCATATTATTAAAAACCAGAGCTGCTGTGAACGGTTTTTTACGTGAATTGTAAACTATCCCAACATCCATAGCCAAACCCAAAGAATTTACACTTTCTAGCTTTGAATAAATTGGTTTTACTGTTGCGCCAATACACAATACGCTGTCGAACGATTTGGCATACGAAAGATTCAAAGCAATTTCTGAGGTTGAAAAAGACCCAGTTTCAACCGCATTTTCATCAAAACCCCTAAAGTCGCCTCCACTCATGTATTGCAATCCAAGGCCTACGATTCCAATATTTTTAAAATGTTTGGCATATGAAGTATATCCAAAATTTACATCAGAAATATAGTTTATATACTGCATACCCAATTTACCATCGGTGGCTTCAGAAAATAATGCTGGATTTTCGTTTGTTAAACTGATATCGCCATCGTAAATTCCAATGGCTGATCCTCCCAAAGCTGCTTGTCTGGGCGAAACAGGTACCGATAAAAACTCATAAACATGTTCACCTCCTAATTGTGCTAACATTACAATCGGAAAAAACATTACAAGAAATAATAGTTTAGTTTTCAATGTTGTCAATTTTTTGCATAAAGATATTTACCAAACGCTTACATCCAAAATATAGTATAACATTAACTAATAATTTTATTTGCAAGCAACCTACATTAATTCGGTAAGCAAGTTTTATTTGATTCCACTCTGCTAAATATAGCAGGAAATGCATAGCTTTGGCCTTT
>JAEINW010000050.1 GCA_016342715.1 Salinivirgaceae bacterium
CATCGGAATAACTGGCAGGGTATCATCGGAATATCAAATCAGCTGATAAAACTTACTCTGTAAGTGTTTCGCGCAGCGGGCTTCAATTATTTGATAAGCTTTACACGCTTTAATCAAAAACTTCTTCACAGTTTGCCACGGTGATAATCAACTTTAAAATTTCTTTATGGGTTAAATAAGTTAATATTATGTTCATTTAATAAATAAGCTATACCATTTAATAAACGGCTATATTTTTATTGAGTAATTCATTTTTTAGCAGTTATTTTTACTATCAACAGAGTTTAATTATATGCATAAAAAATGAACGATACGCAAGTTGAAAATATTTATTTACAAAAATTACCCATACCATCGGCTAAAGGAACTGTTTTTGTTAATTACACTGATATTATTTATTTAGAAGCCGATAGCAATTACACAAACATTTATGGAATTAATGGTTTTAAAATAAGATCATCTTATACCCTTAAAATATTTCAAGAAAAGCTTCCAGCAAATCAATTTGTTCGATGCCATAGCTCAGTACTAATCAACATCTCTTTCATTTTCAAAATTAACAAAAAAGATAAGGTTTGTACGCTAATGGCTGAAAACGAAATTAGTGTCCCCATTTCAAGAAAAGGCATGCAGCTTTTAGATAAATTTTTATAAAAAAAACAAATGAAATTATATGCAAAATAAATTAAAAATAGTACCAAATAATAAACAAACAGGTTGGTTTAATAAACGACATCATGTAAGACATTGAAATGGCTTTTTTACTTACTAGTTTTATGAAAATAAATAACCAAAACACAATGAAAAAAATCTACTTATTTTTAATATTAATCACAATTTACATTATTGTAAATTCGCAGAACGTTCCTACAACAATATCATTTCAAGGCAAACTTGAGCAGAATTCGGAATTAGTAAATGGTGCAAAAAGTATGACATTTTCTATTGGCTCTTGGCAAGAAACCCAAACAATAAATATTTATAATGGAATTTATACTGTAAAGCTTGGAGAAGTTAATCCTATTCCATCTACCCTTTTTGAAGAGAACAATTTAAAACTTAATATTTCAATTGATGGCGAAACTCTTTCACCAGATATTATATTGTCTACCTCCCCGTATGCATCTTTTTCAGAAAAGGCCAATAATACCAATTTATTAAATGGTGAAAATCCTGAATACTATCTTGGAATTAAAACATTAAATAATATTTCTGGTGATAGTGAAAGAAATATAAGTTTGGTGGCTGGTGATAATATATCATTAATTATTGAAAATAATAATATTATAATAAACTCAACAGCTTCAGGAACTGGAGGAGGTGATATTACTGGTGTTATGGTAGGCCAAGGACTTAGTGGAGGTGGAGAGACTGGAGACATTACAATATCTATTGGAAACAATGCTGTGACATCTGAAATGATTTATGATGGAACCATCACATCAGTTGATTTAGTTGATAATTCTGTAACAGGAGAAAAAATAGCTGATGGAACGATTACAAGTGCCGATATCGCGGATACAACCTTGAATAATTGGTTGGCTTCTTCGGGAGGAGGCTCAGGGGATATTACTTCTGTAGCAGCAGGTAACGGATTAATAGGAGGTGGAAATGTTGGGGATGTTACACTTGCTATTGGCGAAGGAATGGTTAACTCTACAATGATTTTGGACGGTACTATCTCCAATATTGATATTATGGATGCAGGTATTTCTTTAGATAAATTGAGCTTTACACCTGGTGATATCACAACTGTTTCTGCAGGTAGTGGCCTTGGTGGAGGGGCTACAGAGGGCGAAGTATCGCTTTATATTGCGAGTGGAGGAATTACCAATTATATGCTTGCCAATAATTCCATAGCTGGAAATAACATATTAGACGGAACCATAACATCAGCCGATATTGCTGATACAACCCTCACCAACTGGTTTGCTTCTGTTGGTGGAGGAAGTGGTGATATTACCTCTGTTAATGTTGGACAAGGGTTAACTGGTGGAGCTACTGTTGGTGATGCAACTATTTCAATTGCAAATAACTCCATTACTTCAGCAATGATATATGACGGAACCATCACATCAGTTGATATAGTTGATAATTCTATAACAGGAGAAAAAATAGTAGACGGAACTATTACAAGTGCCGATGTTGCCGATACAACTTTAGCAAATTGGTTTGCCTCAGGTGGAGGAGGAAGTGGCGATATTACCTCAGTTAATGTTGGTCAAGGATTAACAGGAGGAGGAGAAATTGGAGATGTTACTTTATCTATTGCTTCAGATGCGATTACGAGTGATATGATTCTTGATGGAACCATACAAAATGCTGATATTAATACGGGTGAAATTTCTTCTGATAAACTAGATTTTACTCCTGGCGATATCACAGGAGTAACTGCCGGAACAGGATTAACCGGTGGAGGAACATCAGGTACACCCACAATAAGCGTAGCAGCTGGGGGCATATCAAATTCTTTATTAGCTAATAATGCAGTTAACTCAGCAAAAATTGCAGATGGGTCAATTACAACAGCTGATTTGAATTTTACACCTGTTACAAATCCATATTCAGGAACACTTACAGTAGATGCTTTGGTTTCAGGATCTCCTGTAGCTGTTGCCAGTTCAGGTGATATAACAGCCCAATATGATATAATGGCTGATAGAGATATTAATGCAGGAGATGACATACATGTAGGGGATGATCTATTTGTTACAGGAGATGTCCTTTCGGATAATGAAATTCAGGCTGATTATGCAATTATTGCAGGTGTTCCTACCTCAGCATGGGATTCTGAGGATATTGTTGCCAGCGATGATTTAATTGCTGATGATGATGTTGAGTACGGTGGGGTGTTAAATAGTTTTAAAAAATCAAGTACAAAAGCAGATGTATATATTTATGCTACCCCAACATTAGGTTTTGAGGTGACTTATTTTGTGAAAGGAACAGCAAAACTTTTAAATGGCAGGTGTAACATTCAACTCCCTGATTATTTTGCAAATGAAATTATAAGTAATACAATCACCATACAAATAACGCCTTTGTCAATTGATTCAAAAGGCTTAGCCGTAATTAGCAAATCAGCCAAACAAATTGAGGTTGGAGAATTGTTTAAGGGATCCGGTACGTATGAATTCGATTATTTTATTCAGGCAAATGTTGCTGGCCAAGAAAACTATAAGCAAGAACGTAGTAAAAATGAAAACGACGATTAGTCATGAAAAAAATCATAATATTCACATACTTTATGTTTTTCTCGCTGATTGTTTGGTGTCAATATAGTCATGAGGGCATTGTTTCATTGGGTGGTGAAACACAATCGGGTAATGCCTATTCAAACAAATTAGTTATAAGTAATATTTTGGGGCAACAAACATATGCCGATTATACCAACCTGTTAACTAACTTGTATCTTTATAATTTTGCAAGTTCAGGGGCTATAGTTTATATGCGCGAATTAACCATATGCCCGGGAACAAGTTATTATTTGGGTGGTGACTTTCAAAATACCGAAGGATATTATTACGATACTTTACAAGCACAATCTGGCATTGATAGTATTATAATTACCAACCTCCAATTATTTTCCCAAACAGTTATCTCTATTGGTGATGATTATGAAATTAGCAACAATGAAGCAATAACACTTACACCGGGGCCTAATTTCAATTATTACAATTGGTACGATGGAAGCCATGAAATAAGTAAAATAATTACAACTAACGATTTAACAAATGGCTATTTGCATGCATATGTAACCGTTTTAGACGACAACTATTGTACTGCCACAGATAGTGCTTTTGTCCATTTGCCGGGTGTAGTTGGAATTAAAGCGTTTCAGAAGAATCTTGAGGTGGAAATATATCCGAATCCAAATAAGGGTGAGTTTTGGGTTAATATACCAAATTCTTGCCTAGTTGCACCAGCACAATTAAAAATCACCAATAGTTTTGGTAAACAAATACAATTAATAAAACTGTCAAAACTACAACCCCAAAGAGTTAAACTGATAAACTTTAAACCTGGGCTTTACATCTTATCGCTTACAACCAATACAATTAACATAAATAAACAAATATTAATTAATTAAAATCGAATAAGTTATGAAAAAAATTATTCTAGTATTATTATCAGCTTTTTTAGTTTTCAACCTTTCTGCTCAATCAAAACGAGATATAAAAAAGCAACGGAAACTAAAAAAAGCAGAAAGCAAAAACGAAGTTATTACTTTCAACTCCGCAGAAGGTAAATTTGCCTCATTGCCTATTTGGTATGAAGATGTTAGGTATTTGTTAAATGATATAAAGAAAGATTATAAAGTTGATGACAAAGATGTTCACTTAATTATTAAAGCAGCTGGAGCTGCTAAAAATAACATTGAAGGATCAAACCCAATGGAAAGTGCCAGAAAAAACGCATGGGCTAATGTTCGCAAGCAATTTTTTGATAGTTATATAGAAAAATTTACAGCATCAAGCACAACAGTAGGAAATAATACTGATTCTAGAATCAGTATGGAACAGTCGTTTTATAAGTTTATATCTGTTGACAATAATGGGGTTTCACCATTAACCGAAATAAAAACATATTACACTTATGATATTGGAAAAGAAACCATGTATTGCTATATGGCTGCTTTAATTAGGAAAGAAGAATTCGATAAAAGGATGAAACAAATAAGACAACAAGAAGGACAATACGACAGAGACTCAAGAGATTTTTTCGAGTTTATGGCAAAACAGTATATGGAAAAAAATTAATAATCCAGGATAGAAGCATATGTTTCTATCCTAAACCTAAATCTTTATGAATAAAGGTATTTCAATCGTAATTCTTCTTTTTTGTTTACCAGCAATTATTTATGCACAGAGCAAATCAGATATAAGAGAGCAGCGTCAATTAAAAAAGCTGGAAGCAAAAAATAATATTAACGAATATTGCAGCTTCCAAAAAAAAATACCATTGCCTACTTGGTATGAAGATACCAAAGTAATTATGGATGAATTACAACCGAAATATTTTATTAAAAACCCTAGTATTAATAACATTATTATTGCAGCAGGATCAACGAATTCAACAAAAGAGGGCAACGCAATTGAAAACGCCCGCAAAAATGCATGGGCTAATATTCGGAAGCAATTTTACGATAGTTATATTGATGAATTCACGGCAAATTCTAGCACCTCTGGAAGCAATAACCATTCTAAGGTTGATACAGGATCTTTTTATTCTTTTATATCTGAAGGAATTACAGGTATTTCGCCCATTACACCTTTAAAAGCAACATTTCATTATGACACTTGCACAAATAAAATTGACTGCTACATGTTAGCCTATGTTAATAAACCTGAATTTGACAGGCGAATGAAGGAAATTAAAGAAAAGCAAAAAGTAGCCAAACAAAACAAAGAATTAGAAAAGCAAATAATAGACCTAGCCCAAAGAGGCTATGAAGCCGAAAAAGATTTAAATATTGGCATTGCTTTACGTAATTTTTATTGGAGCCAGACATTATGCAATAAGCACCCAAATCCATCAGCTATTGAACACTCTTTTAATTATCGGGATACAATCAACCTTACTTATTGTTTAAATAAACAAATTAGGGAAATTTTCAATAGTATAACTTTTGAAGTAATTGAGGTCTCATCAAGTGATAATGAAGGTTGGAATAGTGTAAAAGTTAAAGCTTTATATAATGGAATTAAACTGCAAAATCTACGGATACGTTATGATAAATCTAATGATTATTATTCTCGTATTCAACCTACAAACAATGGATTTTTTAATATGGAAATTAAACAAGCCTTTAATGAAACTGCAATAAAAATAGAGTATAAATATAAAGATGAACTAAATACACGAACTGATGAGCAGGCAAGCTTGCTATTATCTTTAAAAGGCAATGACTATGATAAAATTAATACTAAAGTGATTCCCTTTAAAGTTACAAATAAGGATAAAAAACCAGAAACCGAAGAATTGCAGAAACCGGAAAATGTATTTATTGCAAATAGTAATATCTTAATAGATAAAATAATAAATAAAGATTTAAGTTTAGATACTTCTTTTTTTTCCGAACAAGGATATGCAAGTTTCAAAAAAATGGTTAGCTATGGTAATGCACAGATTTATTTTGTGAATCCTCATTTGGAAGAACCGATGCAACACGATAATAAAGTTATGGTTCGATCAATACCCATGAATTTTAGTTTTAAGAATAAATACAATCTGAATGAACCAATAGTAATAAATGAAAACATTGTTATTCATTTTGATGCAAAAACAAAGAAAGTTTCGAACATTACTTTTGCATTGCAAAAACATGTGACAGATGAAGTTTTAAAATACCTTCCTGTTTATTGGCCTGATGCTTTAAAATTTGAGCTTTTTAGTTTTATTGAAGCTTACCAAACTGCTTATGCTTTTAAAGATACTAATTACATAAAAAAAGTATTTGCAGATGAGGCCTTAATTATTTCAGGTGGAAAAATTTCAGCTAAACCTCAAAGTATAGAGCAAAATGTGACTTTAGCAGTTGACGATGGATATGTGTTAAGACAACGTACAAAAGAAGAATACATCAAGCATTTACGCCATGTTTGGAAAAACAATGATTTTATAAATCTCAGTTTTGAAAATGTTCGTTTTAAACCACACAAGACAATACATGATATATATGGTATTTACTTATTTCAATACTATAATTCAGAAAATTATTCGGATGAAGGACATCTTTTTCTAAGTGTTGATTATCGTGACAAAATGAATCCACAAATAAATATTCGTACATGGCATCCGAATAAACCAATAGATTGGGATGTAATAAATAATTTTTCGACTAAATACGTAAAAAACAGATAATAAAATGCGAATATTAAAATTTAATATCATAATTATTATACTCGTAATATTTACTAAGCAAAATTTAGCACAGGTTACAAAATCAATATATGATAATATTAGTAATGTCAATTTTAAAGGGAATCAAGAGGATTTTTTTAAAAGATATGCTGCAGATAGTATATTAGGTGATCAGGGAAGACCTGCCGTATTAATAATTAATCATCGCTGTGAAAAATTGGATATAAGTATACCCAAAGACCCAAGGGATAAGGTAACCATAATAGGTAATAGTAGAAGCAAAACAAGAAATTGGCCAGACTTGGTATTGGTTTTTACCATCAAAACCTATAACTAAACTAATAATTGATGGAAACACTCAAACCTTAGACCTAACAAAAGTATTTGGTAATACTGAAAGTATTTCAGGTAATACTATTTATGAATTTGACTTTAATGGCTGCAAACAAAAGGAAACCGAATACAGCTTCAAAGGTACATTAGAATTCAAAACAAGCGTTGATAAATTTAATATGCAAATTGAGGATGAATATGGCAATATAGAATTTGCTGAGAGGGATACTCTTAACAATATCATTGAATTATATCCTGGCATCTATAAACTTACTCTGTTTGCTGAAGATATGGAGCCTGTTGTTATTGATTCCATCAAAATAGAAAAAAATTCCACACAATTAATTGAAAAGGAATTTTATGGCCGGAAGGATGATTGTAGAAAAACAGTTGAATTTAATACTTTCCCTGATGGAGCAGATACATATTTAAATGGAAAAAACATCGAAGATCCAACGCCAACAATCATTGTAAATTCTTCAGGATTAATTGTGTTTAAAAAAAACGGATATAAACCATATGTTGATACAATATGTAGTACAGAAAAAGACTTTAAGATAGATACATTAAAAACACATACAAATAACATTACGTTCAATTTGAAAGATTCAACAGATAATTCTGAAGAATGGGATTATAATAAGGTTAATATTTTTATGATTGATGATGTAGATTTTACATCCTTTTATCGTAATAAAAGTAGAACATTAAACTTAACTAAAGGATATCATAAAATAATTATTGAAGCTGAGGGATTTAAGAAATTAACAAAGACCATTCTAGTTAAGAGAGCGTACCATTCTTTTGAATTCAAACTAATGCCAGATCATTCTTTACTTGGTTTTATAGATTATTCAGAAGATTTAAAAATAGTAAATATTAGATATAAAGAAAATAATAAAACGGATTGGATTGAACAGGAACTAGAAATTGAAAAAAATAAAACAAAGTATATTTCAATTATACCAGGCAACTATAAATTTATTATTGGGGCAAATTGTTATAATGAAGTCGAATATCCTAATATAGTAATACTTGAGAAAGATCTAGGTGTAGAGAAGACAATCAATATCAACTTAAAACGAGTCTGTAAAAAAATTATTTTCAAAAATCCGGACTCTATAGCTAAATATTATTTAAAAACACATTCAAAGTTTAGCAGTTCAGATTTTGAACCACTGGAAATATCACCATTAAATAATTATTCTCTCTTAACAGATGGTAATGCTTTTCAAATAAAGGTTAGTAAACCAAAACACAAAGATTTTATAGATACCATCTATTTTAAAAAAGATGAGAATACAAAAACTATTAATAATATAAAATTGATTCCAATAGAAGGTTATTTTAAATTAAATGTTAAGAAACCTAAAGGGGTATCAGCATATGATATTATTATTGAAGATCACAAGCAAGACCATATTTTTGATAAAACTTTCGAGAATACTTATGATGAAATAAATCATAAGTATTTAGTTGGTGATTATACTTTAAGACTTGTAAGTGGTGGACATAAAAGTGGTATTAAATCTCTAGTAATTAAAGAAAATGAAACTACTAAATTAGATATTGTTTTATCACCTTATCTATATTACAGAAATGCCCGTAATTACTCAATATTAACTGGTTTATTAGCCAGTGGAGCAACCTTATACTTTTTAAAACAAAGCCAATCATCATACGCTGCCTACAAAAACACAACTGATAACCAGGAGGCTGCTAATTTAAGGATTAAAACAAAAAAATTTGATAAAGCTGCTGCCATTAGTTTATCTAGTGCAGTTGTAGCCTTTAGTGTAAGTATTCCATTACATTATAAGTTTAAAAAAGAATTGGGAAAAACGAAAAAATAACAAAATAATTATGAGACAGGTAATATTATTAGTATCAATTATCGTAATTTCAGTAACCGTTAGCTATGGTCAAAAAATAGCAACAGGTATAAAAGGCATTAGTACTTATTATGCTTTAGCCCACGATATAAATATATTTAACGAACAATTAACCATAATTGAAACCACAGGCAGTAATGAAAATTACGACACGCTGTATCAAAACACCAACGATATCTGCTATGCCTTTATGCAATCTGATGTTTACTTATCGAATTCTATAAAACACCCTTTAAATGCAGTTAAAGTAGTTGTTCCATTGTACAACGAAGAATTGCATTTAATTGTACGCAACAATGGTAGTATTAATAACTTAAAAGATTTAAATAAAGACAAATATAAAGTAGCCATAGGTACTAAAAATAGTGGTACAAATACAACCCTAAAATTATTGATTGATAAATTAAATTTAAAATTTAAGATGGTTGAAGTAAATTACCAGAATGGCTTCGACCAATTGCTCGATAATAAAATTGATGCCTTGTTTTACATAGGAGGAGCTCCTGTTCAAAGTTTTGCCAATTTTCCTCCTACTATAAAGGAAATAATTAAACTATTACCTATTGAAATTAAAAATGATGAATTAAGTAAACTTTATTTTACAACAACCATTCCTAAAGGAACATACCCATGGGTAGTTGAAGAAATTACTACCATTGGTGTAAAAGCAATTATTGCAACAAACATTGAAAAAACCAATTGTGATGTGATAATTTTAACAACATTACTGCTTGAAAAATTAGATGATTTTAAAAATACACCCGACTTTTTTCATTCTAAATGGCAAGAGGTTGACCCATATACAGACAACTATCTAGTGCCTAATTATTGCGATGATGTAAAACCCTTATTAAAAAAATAGTATGAGGCAAAAAATAGTTGCATGTTTTTTAATGTTGAGTCTTGGGTTTTTATTAGAAAACTGCTCAAAAATTTTTGAAAACCCTTACGATCCTAAGGTGAACAAAGACTCATGGAAACCCTTGAACTTAAATGTTGAAACTCAAAACATTTCAGAAGTTGAAATTCAATGGAGTCAAGAAGAAAAACACATTGAAGGTTTTGTAATTGATAGGGAATGGAATGGTGAATGGATAGAGCAAATAGCTATATTAGAACCTAAAAACACCAACTGGAATGACACAACAATTATGCCCGATACATTAAAAAGCTATACCTATCGTATAAAAGCTTTTGCAGGTTCTGTTTTTTCATCTCCTATACAGGTTTCCTATACTCCTCAATTTCCGGGTCCAAATAACTTAACAATTAATAAGGAGCGTGATTATTTTGTTGAACTAAACTGGAACGATAATTCAACTGGCGAACAAGGGTTTGTAATATTCAAAAAAGCAAACCAACAATGGGTGATTTATGATACAATAATGTCTAATGAATTGACATACAATGACTATCATATAGATTTAGATTCTCAAATTAGTTATAAAGTTCAGGCATATTTTAAAGAATTTTACTCGAATAGTGCTGAAAAAGAAGTTATGGTTCAACTTATGTCTCCCGATAGTTTAAAAATTGAAAGCATTGGGGGTAATAACCTTATATTGAATTGGAATGATAATAGCTCAAAAGAACAAGGGTATATTATTGAAAAGAAACCTGATACCGGAGAATGGAGCAACATTGGTTTAACAGAACCAAATGTTAGTAGTTTTCACGATGTATTTGATCTGGGTTTGCAGGGAGTTAGTTATCGTGTTTATGCATTTAATGGGGAGCATGTTTCAGAAGCTATTGATGCTTCATGGGGAATACCTTCAATAAGTGATATTAATATAATTAATGTTACAGCAACATCAGCTAAAATAAAAACACTAATTATAGAAAAAAATGGCTCTGATATTATAAATAAAGGGGTTTGCTATAATGTTTATGGCAGTCCTACTATTGATAACGATTTTGTTTATGATAATACAAGTTCAGATTCAATAATTGTAGAAATTAGCAATTTTGATCCGGATAAAACCTATTACGTTCGTGCCTTTGCTAAAAATAGTGCAGGTATTGCATATTCCACTCAAAATGAATTCACAACCTTAAATGGCTTACCTCAATTAAACACCAATGAGGTAAGCAACATTAACGGTACATCAGCTACTTGTGGTGGGTATATTTATTTCGATGGTGGATTTGAAATTACCCAACGAGGAGTTTGTTGGGGCACAAATTCCAATCCAACTATTGAAGGAGGTTTGTTTACTGCTGATGGCACAGGTACAGGAACTTTTAGCAGTAATATTACAGGTTTGAATGTTGATCAAAGTTACTATGTTAGAGCCTATGCTACCAATTTAAATGGAACTTACTATGGTGATGAAAAATCATTTATTACCCATGAATTCGGATCGGTTTATAGTGATATTTCAGATGATGATAGGAGCAATTTTTTTATAGAAGATTTTGATAATAATGATAATCAATGGTGGGTTGGTAGTGATGATTATGGGTACAGTGAGATTAGTGATGGCTTATGGGTGAGGCAATTTATTCATGATGGCTATTATAACAGAAGTTTATTGGCAATAGATGGCATTAATGATTTGTCAAATTTCGAAATACATATTCGTTTTAAAGGAGAAGACTTTTCACAAGCTGATCAATCTGCTTATAACTTTTTAATATGGAATAGCAATAACGATGGAAGTTACTTTAATATTTATGGACTTTTTGACTCTGGCAACTTTATTTTTGGCACTTATAATAATGATTGGAATTTATTTGATATTGAGAGCCAAGGAAATTACAATGCATTTAATCAATTAGTTGTTCGTAATTACAATGGAAAAACATACTTGTTTTATAACGAAGAATTAATTTATACAAAAACCAACGGCATAAATTTAAGTTATGAAGAATTAGGTATTGGTGTAGCATATGGCAAAATGAGTACTGATTATATATATGTATTCAATTTAGATGGCAGTGGTAAAAAAAGCCGTAAAACGGGGAAAAATGAAAATTCACAGCAACGTATAAATTTTTAAATAGTAGTTTTATGAATAAAATAGCATGCAAAACAGCAATCATTTTATTAATTTTTACTACACTGTATTCTTGCAATGAGAATAAACTTGGTTGTACCGATAAAAGAGCAATAAATTTCGATATTGATGCAACAGTTGATAATGGCTTGTGCGAGTATGATTTCAAATACTACATTGATATTTCTGAAGCAGATGCCATTGGAAATCTTTTTGTTAATAATAATACAAACAGTATTTTATACTTATATGCTGATAATGTTCATTTAAAAACCATCGACATTGGGGTTGAAAATTATTTGGTTAATGTAAATACTACTTCAGTATCAAAAACAATTCTTAAAGTTTGCAAAGCTCAAGATGTTGAAGATGTTTTAAGTCCGAGTTCATTCTCAGTTTTTTCAAATTGGAATGTTAATTTGCCAAGCACAGGAGTCATTGAAACTGCAGCTATATGGAACATTTCAAATGCAGATCCATTTGAAATGGGCACGATTGTTTTATCGTATCCAAATAAAGATAATTTAAACATAGAAAACATTTATGATGTTAAAATTCATTTAAATAGCAAAACAGGTACTATTATTTCGTCTCTACCTCCAGGAATTAGCGACAAAAAAATTTCATTAGGCATAATAAATTTTACTCTTTATTATAATTATTTATATTTTGATGAAAATTCAAATTCACTTATCGATGTTGGTTGGGATAATTCATCTGAATTAACTATCAATGAAAATAATGATATCGTTGAGATTGATATTCCTAGTATATACAGCATAATTGGCAGATCGGGCGATTTAAATATTTTAAATCAATCATCATATACCATTACCGTTTATGCTGATGGTGAGTTAATTGAAAACTCAGTTTCTGTTACAGGTAGTACCGATGGTATTTCACAAATTGAACCTTTCGAATCGTATGTTTATGAACTCCCAATAAAGAGTTTTAATATTGAAATTCAATCCAATTCAGGAAATGAATTATTTTCGAACGTTTATGTCTTTCCTGATAAAGAAATAAAACTATCTATCGGTTCAACTTTTAAAGAAGTTACTATATCAAATTTATCTAATAATACGCTTTTGTTTTTTGATCAAGATTCAGGAGATTATTTGGGATTAAAGGTTGATGCTCAAACAACAATTAATGATTATAAAGTTATGAATGGCTTAAGTACTTTCAAGATTTTTAATTTAGAATTGAATCAATACTTTTATATTGATTACACAGATTTTATTACAATAAATTAAAATACATACCTATGTTACGTATTTCGTTATTATTAATTGTTTTTATATTCAATATAAATTTATTTGGTCAAGGTTTTGGTTTTGGTTACTTGTATAATTATAGTATTAGTAATTATAAAGAAATTGCCAGCGATTTTTATAGCCAAAAAGGCACAGCAATGTGTCATAATGGATTCGTTAGGTATCATAACGATGATGGTTGGAATGCTATACAAATGCAAGTAGGGTATAAAAAAGAAAAAGTAAGTTTTACTAATGATTCGGAATATATTGCATTAAGTGAAGGAGCAAATGCAAATTATAATATCAGCGATTCAATTAATATTAAATCAATTAGATTTCAGTTAATTGATCATATTCAAATAGGTGATATAGGAACCGATGTCGATGAACAGCTGTTGTCAATTAATGGCGGTTTATATTATGAATATGTTACTAATATCGAAAGGTTTGATGATCGGTATAAAATAGATAAAGCTGTTTTTAGCAGTTGTTTTGGCTTTATGGTAGGTTTTGAATATAGAGTTGGCTTATTTACATTTGGTATTAGATATGAAAATTCTTTATCCGATTTATTGAATCGTGATTACATTAATAATCTAATACCGCAACTAAATGATGCATCAGAATTGAGAGGATTAAGAATGGATCCCGCCTATTTAACCTTTTATATGGGAATCAATTTTGATTTTTGGTGATAATAATTACTTAAATACCTTTTCAAAATGAGACTGGTTACTATTTATTTGTTTTTGCTTACTAATACTCTCTCAGCCCAAAACACCTTTACCGATACTCGCGATGGCAAAGAATACAAAACCGTTACTATTGGTAATCAAATTTGGATGGCAAAAAATCTTGCTTATAAAATCGATAGTGGTTGTTAGGCGTACCATGATAAGATATACAGTATAGTAAATTTGTTTACTGTTATAATAGAATTGGAATATTGCTTTAAAATATGCTGTTATTACAATACTGCAAAATAATATAAAAAATGATTGCAAAAAAAACGTTTCTCCAAACTAAATTAATAATATTGGTGGCTATGTTTTTTTTCTTTAATAATTCTGCGCTAGCTCAAATCTGGGACTACGAAATAGAAGCAAGAAATAAAAAAGCTGAAAAGGAAGCGAATAAACAACTAAAGAATTATAAAGATACTGTTTTGTTATCATACAACCTCCAAGAAAAGTTGGATAGCCTTAGTCAAAAAGAGTTTCAACAAAAATCGATTCAACTTATTAATACATTCCGTAAAGATTATTTTAATATTTTATATAAATACAATCCCTATTTTCCAATAAAAGATTCAGTAAGAATATTAAAACATAACGATGAGCTTGCTTCAATAGCAGAAAAGCATGCCAAATATTTATATGATGTTGACATGCCACACCAAGTATTTATTAGTGAGAAAACTGGTCATATAGGGAGAAATGGAGAAGATTGTTGGGATAGGGCAAAAATTGCAGGGTATAAGAACTACGATTCCGTTTCAGAAAACTTGGCTTACAACTACACAAATTTCAAATTTATTAGAGACTGGATAGATTCTCCCATGCATTTTTTGGTATTACTTGCCGTAACAAATATGTCGCGAGATGAAATTGGTATCTACCGATACAAAAATGTAATTGTTTTACTAATAGCAGAATAAATTTATTCGTATGAAAATTATTTTCTTTTGTTTATCACTCATGTTATCTCTTATAATTTTTAGTCAAAACACCTTTACCGATACTCGCGATGGCAAAGAATACAAAACCGTTACTATTGGTAATCAAATCTGGATGACCGAAAACCTTGCTTTTAAAGCCGATAGTGGTTGTTTGACCTATTATAAAAATACAGATAGCATTGGAAAGTATGGTTATTACTATAGTTGGAAAACCGCATTAAATGTTTGCCCACAAGGTTGGCATTTGCCAAGTGCCGTTAATTATCAAACTTTAATTGATACCTTGACTAATAACGGAAATGATGCTTACCGTGCCTTGTTACCTAATGGAAAATCTGGTTTTAATGCCTACTTATTGGGGAATTATTTGGATTCTCTTACCCTCGATAATAAAGATTACTTTGCTGGTTATTGGACAGCTTCAACCATATACTTACCAGATTATATAAACGACGAAAAATTAAAAAATATTGAAAGCGTAAAAAACGATACTACCATGGCTTGGGTTCTTAATATGGTAAGAATATTTAAGTATGCTCAACTTGAATTTTGTGGAAAAGAATCGTACAATTTTGTTCGTTGTGTAAGAACAGATATTCATACGAATGAATAATACACTTTAGCCATTAGTAGCAATGGTTATATTAACCATACAATAATTAGAATAGAACAATTAATAAATTGCATACTTTTTATAATTGTATATTTTAAGGTAATGATTATTTTGTTATACATTTTTATGTAAAATTTTTGCAAATTAAAATAAGCCTAATGAGTATGATTAAATTTAGTTGTCTAAAAGCAGTATCATTATTAGAACATAAAAGCCTAATAATTTTAGTATTTGTTTATATTACCACAATAAACATAGGTAGGGGGCAAAATGACAATTACCAGCAATTTGTAAATGAACAACAGAGCAATTACGAGCAATTTGTAAGCAACCGAACAGCCGAGGCCAATGAGTTTATAAAAATGAATAACATTGATTTTGAAAGCTATGTGAATTCACACCAGAAACAATATAAAAATTACATTACATCGTTATATACTATGGTTAAGGAATTGCCGGAAAATAAAAAAACAGAACCCATTTTGGCTGCCGAAAACGAACTAAACGATGAACAAGAAATTAGTAAGGTAATAACTCCCTTATTAAAACTTGAACCAAAAAAAGTACAAGAAATTGAAGCAGAAAAACCACCTGCTAAAAACATAAAACAAAACACCAAATCGGAAACTATTGTAGCCTCAAAAACATCGGAAACTTCATTAAATAATTACCCCAATTTATTTCCCTCACCCAAAATTGAATTGCCTATAACATCACCATTTGGTGTGCGTAATCATCCCATTATTCACAAAAAACTTTTACATAAAGGAGTTGATATTGCTTGCCCTTTGGGTACTCAAGTATTGGCTGCTGCAGATGGCGTAATTATACGTGTTCAGAAAATTAAAAGAGGGTACGGAAACAACATAATAATTCATCATGAAAATGGATATACAACATTGTATGCTCATTTAAGTACAATTGAAGTTGAAAAGGGAGAGAAGATTAAAAAAGGTGAAGTAATTGGTAAATCAGGTAATACTGGTTTGTCAACAGGCCCACATCTACATTTTGAGGTGCGGTTTAATGAGGTGCCCTTAGATCCTAAGTTATTTGTGCTTTAATAAATAAATAATCCTTGTTTACAATGAGAAGATTAATTGTAATTGTTAATATACTAATGTTTTTAATTACAAATATCTGTGGTCAAGAGTTAAATAAAAAAAAGAAAGATTCAATTGTTTTGACTCTTTCAAAATATGGTATGGAAATAGTTCAAATATGTGAGCAGGATTTGCCATCACAAAATTATATCCACTTTTTGAAATTAGATGATAACCAGCTTTTTGATTTACTACATAAAAATGCTACGCAAGTTGAATTGCTATATGAGTACAGGAATTACATTAGCACCAATAAGAAATATTTTGAATCAAATGATTCTTATAATATTATGGATTCAATTTTGGAAATTAGTAGAATTCCATATTTTTTGATTGCAAAAGAGGTTGAAGCTATTTACGAACATGCGTTTGAACGATTTCGATTGTATAATATTGAATTTGTTAATTTGATTGATTCCGCAAAATTGGATAATATGGTTTTAAATAATGCATTGCTTTTAAAATACGAGTTTCAGAATTTAAAATTTCCCAATTATTTTTCAACCAATATTTTAGAACAAACCTTGGCGCAAAGAACATTTTCAATTAAAATATTTTACATAAATATATATTTGTCAGAAACAATAATGCTACTTGAAGCATCGCATATTGAGAGTGAAAATCAAAAAAAAATATTAGATAATATAAAATTGCTAATAAATGTCATTAAAGAATTAATTGAGTCTTAAGCAAAAATTAAAAAAGAAGCAGAAAATCAACTATTAACATAACAAAGTAAGGCAACATGGCAGATGAGAATAATGAATCAATGGGTACTTGGATTTCCTTACGTTGTATATTAGAGTAATTTTTTTGTATGTTTTAAAACGAAAATGAATAGAAACATAATATTGAAATAATAATTTTCTAATTGCGGCTATCTATTATTAACCAAAGGACTGTCGCAAGAATTAAGCTTGCGTTTTTCAGAAAAAAAATTTTAACATGTGGATTAAAACTTAAGAAACTGAAAAATTAAATTATATGAAACCTCCCATAAAAGGTTTTTTTTATATGTTTTGTATAGAAATAAAACGAAAAACATTCAAGAATATCGAAATATTTCATTTTTTTTCGAAAATTAAATCATCCAATTATTGTGTCGCCAATGTTTCACCTAATGCTATTTGAAAATTATATATAGCAAATATATAGCTATATAAAAAAGAAATATAGAATCCTGCTACCCCGACAACAGAGAAGTAAGCCTTTAAGAGAAATCTTAAAGGCTTTTTCTTTTTCATTTCATTCGCAAATAGATTGCAAGGGCTTAGATTTCTGTTAAAAATTGATTTTCCCAACGTTTGCCCCTCAATTTTCCCGAATTGTTGGGATCGTTTCTAAAGGGAAAGACCCACTCAGCAGCATGGATTTTTCACATTATTGAAAAAAAGGGCTTAACGCAGGCAAATGGATATTAGTTAGAATTTCTTTGTGTATTTTGAAATGTGTTCCTTTGTGACCTTTGCAACGAAAAATAATATTTGAAATCCCAATATTGTTACTATTTTAGACAAAACAAAAAACAATATTTAAAATTTGATAGACTGGTTACTATATAATCCGCTAAAACCCTTATTATTTACCCGACCTACTTTCTGGATATATTTCCTCGTAGTATTTGGGGTTTTTAGTGTTATTTATAAAAACACCTTCCGTAGAAATACCTGGTTATTTGTAGTATCCATGTTTTTTTATTACAAATCGAGTGGATTGTTTTTTTCGCTAATTATTGCTTCGGTATTAGTAAATTATTTTATCGGAAATAAATTATATAAAGCGAAATCGACAGGTGCAAAAAAGTGGTGGGTAGCTCTTTCGGTTTTCTATAATTTATTATGGTTAGTTTATTTTAAGTACACCTATTTCTTTTCAGGATTAATAAGTCAATGGTTTGGATTTGATGTTCAAGTACAAGATTGGTTGATGTTAGGCCTTAATAATATTACAGGAAGTGATTTTGAAGCTTCAAAAATTATTCTTCCTGTGGGGATTTCCTTTTATACTTTTCAAATAATTAGCTATATAGTCGATTTGTATCGAAAAAAGGTGGAACCCATAAAAAATGTATTAGATTTTGGATTTTATGTCACATTTTTCCCGCAACTGGTGGCTGGCCCAATTGTGCGAGCGGCCAATTTTGTTCCGCAAATGTATCAACCTTTTAAATTGCATAAAGATGAAGCCAGTCAGGCTTTATTCCTTGTTTTAAACGGTTTAATAAAAAAGATAATAATTGCCGATTACATCTCGGTAAATTTTGTGGATCGGGTGTTTGATAGTCCGCTTAGTTATTCGGGCTTGGAAAATTTATTGGCTGTTTATGGTTATTCCATTCAAATTTATTGCGACTTTTCTGGTTACACCGATATTGCTATTGGCTTGGCTCTTTGGATGGGTTTCCGATTGCCATTAAATTTTAATTCTCCATATAAAGCCCCAAACATTACCGATTTTTGGCATAGGTGGCACATCTCTTTATCTTCATGGTTAAAAGATTATTTATACATTCCCTTAGGCGGAAACCGGAAAGGAAAAATACGAACCTATGTCAATTTGTTTGTAACCATGTTACTTGGCGGTTTATGGCATGGTGCCAATCTGCGTTTTATAATTTGGGGCGCTTTGCATGGTTTGTATTTGGCAATTCATAAATTATATTTGACAGTTTTTCCAAAAGCAGGAGAACAGAAATGGCATTGGCTAAGGGTTTTTTTTACTTTTCATATAGTTACCATAACATGGATGGCCTTTAGAGCCAAATCGATGGAAGCCGTTTTAGATATGTTAAGTCAAATGGCTTTTAATTTTAAAGGGAGTTTCTTTTTTGAAATTGTTGCTGCTTATAAAGCGGTGTTGGGTTTAATTTTATTGGCATTTATTATTCATTGGTTACCAGAGAAATGGAAAAATTGGTACCGGGGAATTTTTATTTTAACACCCACTTATTTAAAAGCTATAATTGTTGTATTGATTATTTTCGTACTTGCACAATTTAGTTCAGCTGGCTTACAGCCATTTATTTATTTTCAGTTTTAAATTTTTAATAAACAAATTGCCTTAAGTTTTCGCTCTGAATTTTTGGTACAAGTCGTACCACGACTTTGAGTCGTTGGACGACTAATTGTTTTTAAGCATTTGTTTTTGAAAGCTATAATTTTTGTGCTTGTA
Organism: Salinivirgaceae bacterium; assembly: GCA_016342715.1. Taxonomy (GTDB): domain Bacteria; phylum Bacteroidota; class Bacteroidia; order Bacteroidales; family SZUA-534; genus JAEINW01. The sequence continues at coordinate 19,913 of JAEINW010000050.1, forward strand.
TTATTTAGGGCAGCTGGCTTACAAACCTTTACTTTCAGTTATAAGGAAAATCTATTTTTATTTGTTATGATTTAGAAATCTGGTAAGGTGCTAAGCAACTATTTTTATGAGAATTTGATGTGTATGTTACATTTCTTGGCTTTTTTTTAAAAGTTGCTAAGCACCTTGTAGTTTTAGCTCTGAATTTTTTTGTGCAAGTCGTACCACGACTTTAAGTCGTTGGACGACTAATTGTTTTTAGGGCAAAGTAACAATCATTTGTTATAATTTAGAAATTAAGATGCTAAGCAACTATTTTTACGAGAATTAGATGTGTATGTTACATTTATTGACTTTTTTTAAAAGCTGCTAAGCACCTCATTGCAAATAGTTCCAGAACATTATTTTTATTGCATGATTTTTGTAATTTTGCGCACCTAAATAATTTATAGAATGAGAATTACTTTGTTTATCATATCGATTTTTTTTTCGGTTTCATGTTTCTCACAAACGGATCCAAATGAAATTTTTAGAAATTTAAAAGAGGGTGCTATTTTGGTGAGATTGAGAACCAATGAAAATGTTTTAAAAGCAGTAAAGGGTAAGAATAAATTAGAAGAAAAAGTAAAAAGGCACATTTTAATACAAAATCAGGGTATAATTGATGCTTTTTCTTTGAAATTTACATATTGTAAAGTATTTTATTTTTATAGTAATGCCACAGGGAAAATAAAAGATAAAGAATTTGCGGAAGTACTTTATGATAAGAATTTAAATAAAGTTGTAGAAATACCAAAGCTTGATAATAATTATCTTATTTCAACTTTTCAAGGAACAAAAATTGACACTATGGATTATTGGATGTGGTATGAATACCGACATCAATATTATGAGAATAATGGACAATATTCTGATACTTCAGGGCTATCTACTTACTATGGTAGTCCAAGTATGCATTCTATTGATGCATTGATTTTATATTCACCTGATTTAATTCCTTTACAAGATCCATATCCTCATTATGTGAGGACTTTTGAAAGGATACCATTTATAAAAAGATCAAGGGAAAGATCCGTGGAATTGCTTCAATATAAAATTGAAAAGTATATTAACCAAAGGTTAAATTAGAATCCTAAAACAAGTTATTTGTTTCTCATCATCCGATTTGAGTTGGATATCGCCATTCATTTTTAGCATTATTTGTTTGCTTAAACTTAAGCCAATTCCTGAACCATTTTCTTTGGTAGTAAAAAATGGAATAAAAATTTGCTCGCGAATTTCGGGAGGAATTAGTGGCCCATTGTTACAAATTTCGATGGTAGTTCGTTCGCTGTCTTCTCTTAATTTAATGTCTAACACCGCTTGATGATCAGGCTGACATTCTTGTAAGGCTTCAATGCCATTTTTAACTAAATTAATAAGAACTTGCGACAATAAATTTTCATCAGCAAGTATGAATATATTTTTTGGAATAATTTTTTCAAGTTGAATTTTATTAAAACCGCTATAGGTACTTGCTGCAAGAATTGTTTTTTCAAGTAATTCCGAAAGGTTCGTGTCTTTGAGTTGTGGGTCGGGTAATTTGGTGAATTTTCGGTAGTTATCAACAAATTTCATTAAGCCAGAGCTGCGTTCTTCAATCACTTCCAGGCCTTTTACTGTATTATTTACAATTTTCTGATCGATTGTTGAAATATCGGCTATTTCGTTATTTGGCTTAAAATAATTTAAAATTACCTGCGAAAGTGTTGTTATGGGCGTAATATTATTCATTATTTCATGCGACAGCGTTCTTGCCAATTTTACCCAGGCATCTATTTCTCTATTGTCTAATTCTTTGGTTATATCGCTTACTGCAATTAATTTGATTATTGATTGAGTTGTTTTTATTTCGGTAACTCTAAATAATAATTTTTGCCCTTTGGTATTTTCAAAAATGGTGGATACTGCTTTTTGAGAAACTTCAGCATCTACAATTATATTTGGTAAAGTCTTGTCAATTTTAGATAGCGAATTAATATGATGGTAATGAGCCAAGCCAGTTAGTTTTTCGGCTGCTGGATTAATATTTATTATCCTGCCTTGTTCGTTTACTGAGAATAATCCTGTAGCGGATTGGTTTATTACTGATTTATAATATTGTTCTTGGGTGCTAATTTCAATTTTGGTTTTTTTAAATAAATCATTCAATCTTTCCATTCCTTCAAAAACATCATCAATGGCTTTGCTTCCTGTTTTTTTGGGAATTTTTAAGGTGGTGTCTTCATTTTCAATTCCCAGTAAAAAAAAGGCAATCCACCTATTAATGTTATTGAAATATCGTATGGTATTAATAATGAGAATAATAACGATTACAGCAACTAAAATAGATAAGGGAAGATTGTTTTTTGTAAAAAACAGATAGCTAGCCAGTCCTGATAGTAAGGCTATGAATGCTATTCTGGTTAGTATGGCTCTGTAAAAGTGCTTGTATTTCATACTTTAGCTTAGGTAATGTTTTTCAAAATTTATGTCAAGTTATATAGAAACTTCTGCTTTGCAATTTTAAAAGTCAGCAGTTTCCAGTCTCCAGTCTCCAGTCTTCAGTTTTCAGTCTTCAGTTTACAGTCTGCCACAGTCTACTGCCTACTGCTCACTGTCCACTGCCTACTGTTTACTAAATGTCATATTTTTTCAATTTATTATAAAGGGTTTGTCTTGTTATGCCCAGATTTTTAGAAACATTGCTCATGTTCCCATTTTCTTTTTCAATATTTTTAAGAATCATTTGTTTTTCAACCTCCTCAATGGTTTGATTTGATATTGAAGCGTTTGGGGAGCTTTTTGAATTATTATTTAACGAAAAGCTATTTTCATTTAATACATGATCATCGGCTAATATTACTGCTTTTTCGATGCAATGTTGCAATTCCCGAACATTTCCTGGCCAATTGTAATTTAACAATTTGTTAATGGCATTTTGGTTTATCTTTAGACCAGGCTTATCATATTTTTTGCAGTATTTATTTAAATAAAACTCCGCAATTAAAATAATATCATTTCCTCGTTCACGTAAAGGTGGAATATCAATAGTTATGGTGTTAATTCTATAGAGCAAATCTTCACGAAATAAACCATCTTCAATCATTTTGTTCAAATCTTTGTTAGTGGCAGAAATTAAACGAATATCGATGGGTATGGGTTTATTTGATCCAACTTTTGTAATGGTTCTGTTCTGCAAAGCTGCAAGCATTTTTGCCTGTAATGAAAGGGAAAGGTTCCCAATTTCATCAAGAAACAAAGTTCCATTATTGGCATTTTCAAATTTCCCGGTTCTATCTTCGTGAGCATCGGTAAAAGAGCCTTTGGTATGCCCAAAGAGTTCACTTTCAAACAGCGTTTCGCTAATGGCTCCCATATCTACATTCACCATTATTTCATTTTTCCTTTTAGATAGATTGTGAACTTCTCTGGCAATTAACTCTTTACCTGTTCCATTTTCTCCAGTGATAAAAATGTTAGCATCAGTGTTTGCCACTTTTTTAACCATTTCGAGCACTTTCTTAATAACGGCAGATTGTCCAATAAATGATTTCTCCGATAAATGTAATTCTTCTTTTAGCGACTTTGTTTTTTTTCGTAATTCTCTGGTTTCTTTTTTACTGTTGCGTAATTGTAACGATGCATGAATGGTTGAAATTAACTTATTATTATCCCAGGGTTTTAAAATAAAATCAAAAGCTCCTTCTTTAACTGCTTTAACAGCTAACTCCACATCGCCATGAGCAGTAATCATTACCACACTAATGGTAGGATCAGCTTCATGAATTTTATTTAACCAGAACAGCCCTTCGTTTCCGGTATTAATTCCAGCTTTAAAATTCATGTCTAAAAGTACGGTGTCAATTTCATGCTCGTTTAAAATTGTAAATAATGCATTCGGATTTTTTAATGTAAATACATTTTTCACTTCGCTACAGAGCAACATTTCAAGTGCCGTTAAAACACTTTTGTTATCGTCGATTATTAAAATATTACCTGATTTTGCAGACATAGTTTTTACATTTAACATTTGGTAATATTGGTGGTACGACTTTGAGTAGTGCCACCAATTTTAACTACATATTGTTTCACTGGTATTCATTCAAATTATAGGTAACTCCGTATCGTGCCACCAATTGATACTATTTTAAATCCCAATTAAATCCATTTGCTTTATAATACTTTTCTTCCAAATCAATAATTTTAAGAGCCATTTCTTTATTTACTATAGTTCCATTTCTTACACCAATATAGTCTCTATATGATGAATATATCCAATCATTTTTTTTAATGACAAGTCCTGCTTCAACAGGATTGTTATGTATATAATGGAAACAATAGTAGGCATAACTTAAACTATTTGTGTCTGAAATTTTACCATAAAAAATATCATTTAAAGGTTTAATATGAGTGTTTTGTTGAAATAAAGAACCTGTTCTGTTTTCTTGTTTATTAATAGCTCTTGTGTAGCTGCTTAATAAGATTCGTAAATTTTCAGAAAATATATTTGCAGTTTTATTTCCAAATTTTTTTAGTTTTATGCTTTTTTCATTTGCATGAATTAGCAGATGAAAATGGTTTGGCATTAAACAATAGGCTAAAATATTGCAAAAAGGATAAAGGTGATTTCGTATTTTTTGTAGAAAAAAGAGATAGTTATCATCTTTAAAGAATATTTGTCCTTTATTAATCCCTCTATTGTATATGTGATATACAAAATCTTTTTCCTTGATACAAATGACTGTTTATTGGTAGCACGACTTTAAGTCGTGCCACCAATTTAATAATTACAATGTACGTTTTGCCTTGCCACCAATTATTTTTAATGCAAGGTAAGGATTTGTCAAAAAAATGAACAGTGTGTGTAAAAATATTTTACACAATTTTGGTTGATATGAACAAGAAAATAATGGAATTGCCACATAATGAACAACATATATATTATGGCACAAGGCTTGGTAATATTTGGTATCAAATAAATAATGTAAAAAAATGCAAAATCGAATTATTCAGTTTTACACAACTCCAATAATAGTATTAATTGTTTTGATAATTACCCTTCTTGTTGGATGGTCAAAAACTTCAAATGGACAGAATGTATGGGATTTAAAACGATGTGTAAGCTATGCTGTTGACAATAATATTAATTTAAGTTTATCAAATAATGATGTAAATACTCAAAAAATTAATTTGTTGGAAAGTAAGGCTCAAATTCTACCCGTATTAAATATGGGAACGGGTTTAAATTTCAATTTTGGTAGAAGTATTGACCCAGCAACAGATCAAATTTCTTTTAACCAAAACATGAATAATAGTTATTGGATTGAATCATCGGTAAATATTTTTCAAGGTTTGATTAGGTACAATACCATTTCATACAACAATTATTTGCTAGCTGCAAGTGAAAAAGAATCGGATATAGTTTATAACAAATTAATATTTGATATTATAAGTTCATATAATGAGGTTCTTTATTCTCAGGGCTTAGAATCGGTTGCAAGAAAGCAAGTTGACTTATCTTTTGCCCAATATACTAAGATGTTGAAAATGGTTGAAGTTGGAAAAGAATCGCCCATTACAGCTCAAGAGTTGAAAAGTCAATGGGCCAGTGATAAATTAAATTTGACACAAACCCAAACACAAACCCAAAAAGCATTATTGAAACTCAAACAATTACTCCGATTAAAAGCATCGTCGGAATTTAGTATTGACTCCTTAAATATGAACTCGCTTGTTATGAACCATACACCAGCTATTGATTCTTTGTTTTCGATGGCTATAAACCAAATGCCGGATATTAAAAAGGAGGAATTTTTACTATACGCTGCAAAGAAAGATTTAGCTGTTGCAAAAGGAAATATTTCTCCTCGGCTTTATCTTTCTGGAGGTTTTGGATCAAATTATTTTGATGGTGATGTAACTAGATTTCAAGGGCAACTGAAAAACAATCAGAATGAGTATGTAAACATGGGAATAGTAATACCAATTTTTAACAAAGCTTCAACTTATAGTAAAATTAAAAGGAAGAAATTGGCTGTTAAATCTCAAGAGTTGCAATTGGAATTAAAGCGGGAACTATTATATACCGAAATATGGAATTCAATTAATGATTTGCTTGCCGCAGAACGTGAATTTGACGCATCAACAGAACTTTTTGAATTTAGCAATTTATCGTTTGCTAATATTTCAAAAAAACTTGAAAAAGGACTTGCAAGCCCAAGTGATTATGAATTGGCAAAACAAAGAATGGTATCGGCCGAAGCTGGCTTATTAAAGGCAAGGTTGATTTATGTTATGCGAAATCAGATGTTGGAGTTTTATAAAACCGGGAATTGGGATCATATTTTTTAAGCATACAGGGTTGCAAGGTTTAATGGTTGCAGGATAGAGTGTTTAAAAAAGTTGATATATTGAATTTAAATTTATAACAAAGGGAACAAGAAAATTAAGGAGAATAGGTGTAAGCCATATTACCTTTTAACCTTGCTAGCTTTTAATCAAATAAAAAAATGGATAGAGCAATTGAAAAGAAAAAGGGATTAAAAAAGAAACATATATATATTGGAATTGGAATCCTTTTGTTTCTGTTTGTAGTATATAAAGCTTTTTTTGGAAGCAACATCTCAACATTTAGAACCGATATTGAAAAATTAACCATTGAAACAGTTAAGAAAGACATTTTTCATGATTATATAACAGTAACCGGAAATGTGGAACCCATTGCTACTATATTTTTAGATGCTCGCGAAGGGGGGCGGGTTGAGGAGAAAGTAATTGAAGAAGGTGTAATGGTAAAGAAAGGCGATGTATTACTTCGATTAAGCAATCCCGATTTAAGTTTAAGCATATTAAACAGTGAAGCTCAATTGGCCGAAAAAACTAATTTTCTTAGAAATACCATGGTAACCATGGAACAAGAAAAGCTTCAGATTAAACGAGAATTATTGAATTTAGAATTTGACATAAAAAGAAAAAAGAGGGCTTTTGAACAGAATGATGCCTTATATAAAGAGGAATTGATATCTAAAGAGGATTTTTTAAAAGCCAAAGAAGATTTTGAGTTTGCACAGCGATCCTATGATCTTTACATGGAGCGCCAACGCCAAGATTCTATATATAGAAGCATTCAGGTTGCACAAATGGAAGGTAGCTTAACAAATATGGAATTAAACATAAAACTAGTTCGTCAACGGCAGGATCAATTAAATGTAAAATCACCTGTTGACGGGCAATTAACTGTGCTAGATGCTGAGCTTGGGCAATCAATACCTAAAGGAGGCCGACTTGGCCAAATTCATGTGCTAACATCGTATAAAGTGATTGCCGAAATTGATGAACATTACATTGATAAAGTTAAAGTTGGCTTAAAGGCTATTTTAGATAGACAAGGTCAAGAATATGAACTGAAAATTAGAAAAGTTTTGCCTGATGTGCGTAATGGAAGGTTTGCTGTAGAACTTATTTTTAATGGTGAGTCTCCCGATAATATGCGTTCCGGGCAAACATACTATGCGCGTCTTCAGCTAGGGAATCCGAAAGAGTCCTTATTAATTCCTCGAGGTAGTTTCTTTCAAACTACCGGTGGTCAATGGATTTTTGTAGTGTCAGAAGATGGAAAGTTTGCTGAAAAAAGAGCCATTAAAATTGGAAATCAAAACCCAAAAGATTACGAGTTGCTTGAAGGGTTAAAACCAGGTGAAAAAGTAATTACTTCTGGTTATGATTTATTTGGAGATAATGAACGAATTGTATTTAATTAAATTTCGGAGAACGGAGAACGGGAAAATAAAATAGTATTGTGCAAAATATTTTAAATTATGAGTTTGAAAATAGAAAAGTTTGAAGATTTATTGGTTTGGCAAGAGGCTATGGATCTAGCAGAGAAAATTTATATTTTCTTTAAAGAAAATAGTGATTTTGGATTTAGAAATCAAATTCAAAGGGCTGTAGTTTCTATACCATCAAATATTGCTGAGGGGTTCGATTGGCAAACAAATAAAGAATATATGCAATTTTTATATATAGCTAAAGGTTCTTGCTCAGAAGTTAGAACGCAATTGTATTTAGCTAAACGATTTAAATTTATTCTAAGTTGAGCGATTGGAGCATAGCGAACAAGCGCTTTACTTAGAGTTAACCCCGATGTAGAGATTGTAGTGTTTC
>JAEINW010000051.1 GCA_016342715.1 Salinivirgaceae bacterium
AATAAAAGTGTTCTCTTGGGAGAACTGTCCGAAGGACTGAGAGGAAATTATTTCTAATTAAATTGCTTTGCAAAAGTTATGAATGATAGGTTTTTTGGTGTAAAGTTCCCTCTCTCCGCTACGCGGTTTCTCTCCCAGGAGAGAACTCTCTTTTATAAGCAACTGATGAACTGAAAAATTAGTAGCAAGTATCAAGACTGCCGACTGAAGACTCTGAGAACCGCCAATTTTCTACCTCGTTTTACTATTCTCAATAATATTTTTAACTGGACGAAATTCGTTGCGAATGGTAGGCCAATTGTCAGGATATTCGTTCATGAGGTTAATGACTTTTTTCTGATGGTTGCGTAAGGCATCGCTTATGGCTAGGGCCAAATTAAAAAAGGAGCATCCAATTAAAAATGCTCCTTTTACCAAATTACTTGTTTAAGTATTATTGTTTAATAAGCTTTAGAGTTCTTCTTTCAGTTTTTTCAAATTCAAGGGTAAGAAAATAAATACCATTTGGTAAATGGTTAGTTTCGATGTTAATTTCGCCACTAGATTTTTTCTCAACTAATTGTTTACCTAATACATCAGTTAATATTATGGTATAAATACCGTAATCGCTATTGATGGTTATTTTTTCTTTAAAAGGGTTAGGGTAAACTGAAAGATTAAAACTTTGTGTACTGTTTACACCATCAGGATTTAGAATATTGCCTGTGCTAGTAGGAGCTCCTTCTAAGGATAAAGTATAATTTCCTCTATCTACGCCGTCTAAATCGGCACTCACAATACTTACGGTTAAGTTATCACCAACAGCTGCTTGTGAAAAGGAAGCTATTTCACTAACCAATAAAACGTCATCATTTTCAATGACACCCACTAATTCAAGGTTGTTTTCATCTATTTCAGCAAAAGGCATTTGATCATATTCTTTATCTAAAACGGTAAATGAACCAGCTATTGTTAGTTCTTTTGCAGTAATATCTGCAGAAAGTCCAGAAGGTTGAGTGAGCGAATAATTACTTGCATCAGTTCCAGATAATGTTAGAGCAGGGGTAACTGTTTTATTAGTTTCTACATTTTTATCAGAAAAACTACCCACTAAATCATTTAAAGCAATGTCATCGCCAGAAATAGTTCCCACAAGAGAAGCTCCTGTGATTGTTGCATCTGTGTTCCCGTCATATATCTTGTCAGAAGCCAGCGCTCCATTAACAGTTAATTCTTTAGCAGTAATGTTAGCAGAAAGTCCAGATGGTTGAGTCAGCGAATAATTACCAGCATCAGTTCCAGATAATGTTAGAGTAGGAGTAACTGTTTTATTGGTTTCTACATTTTTGTCACTGAAATTACCCACTAAATCATTTAAGGCAAGGTCATCCCCAGAAACAGTTCCTACGAGAGATGATCCTGTGATTTCTGCATCAGAATTACCATCATACAACTTATTAGAAGCAGTAGCTCCATTTACAGTTAATTCTTTTGCTGTAATATCAGCAGAAAGACCCGAGGGCTGCGTAAGTGAATAATTGCTAGCATCAGTTCCTGAAATTGTTATAGCAGGCGTAACTGCTTTTTCTGTTTCTACATTTTTGTCGCTGAAACTACCCACTAATTCATTTAAAGCAAGGTCATCGCCTGAAATAGTTCCCACAAGAGAAGCTCCTGTGATTATAGCCTCTGTATTTCCATCGTATACCTTGTCAGAGGCAATAGCTCCGAATACAGTTAATTCTTTTGCAGTTATATTTGCAGAAAGCCCAGAAGGTTGAGTAAGCAAATAATTGCTAGCATCAATTCCAGAAATTGTTAAAGCAGGCGTAACAGTTTTATTAGTTTCCACATTTTTATCACTGAAAGTACCAACAAGTTCATTCAAAGCAATATCATCACCAGAAATAGTTCCTACAAGGGAAGCTCCGGTGATTGTGGTCTCTGTGTTTCCGTCGTATATCTTGTCAGAAGCCAGCGCTCCATTTACAGTTAATTCTTTGGTGGTAATATCTGCAGTAAGACCTGTAGGTTGAGTCAGCGAATAATTGCTTACATCCGTTCCAGATATTGTTAGAGCAGGAGTAACTATTTTATTAGTTTCTACATTTTTGTCAGAAAAACTACCTACTAATTCATTTAAAGCAAGGTCATCACCAGAAATAGTTCCTACAAGGGAAGCTCCGGTGATTGTGGTCTCTGTATTTCCATTATATATCTTGTCAATAGCAGTAGCTCCATTTATCGTTAATTCTTTTGCCGTAATATCAGCGGTTGTTGTTGGTGAACCAGTCAATGATAGGTTATATTTTAAGGAATCGCTTCCAGAAAGCAGATAATCAGTAATGGACACCGTTTTACTAGAACCCACATTTTTATCTTCAAAACTTGAAGTTACATAAGAAATACTTACATCTTCGTGACCCGACACCACGTTTTCGAGTGTAAGACTATTCGTATTTATGGTAGCCTCTGTATTTCTATCATAAACCTTATTATTTGCTGTAAAACTACCACTTAGTGTTAATTCTTGTTTTGGAATAAACTGTCTGGTATTTCCATAATCAGTCCCATTTCCATTGGTAGCATAAGCTCTAACATAATACTCCTTACCAGGGCTTAGAGACGTTAAATTACTAGTATAAATTCCTGTTCCAGTTCCATCATTTGTTATTCCGGAATTTGTAGTTGTATTGGGACTAGGTAGGGTACCCCACACAATACCACGTTGGGTTATTGCACTTCCTGAACTATCAGTTATTGCACCACCAGAAATAGCGGAAGTAAATGCAATATCAGAAATAGAATCTGTAATAAGAGCAGGTAAATCAGAAACTCCACCATCAGTAATAGTCCAGCCATAAGTATCTATAATATACTGGCGAGCATTTGCAGCCGCACCGGGTGAATATTTGCTGCTACCACCAGAGAAATTCATGTTGCTTTTTAAAATTTTATTTGACCATGAAATCAAAATGTTATTATAATATGTAGTTGATAATTTCACGGAATTAAACATATTATTAAAATAAATAACATTTCCTATATCCCAACTGCTAATATCTTGATTAAAACTAGTTGCCCCAGAAAATATTGACCACATATTTGTAACATTACTCACATCCCAATTAGCTAAATACTGATTAAAACTGACAGCATTATGAAACAATGCATTCATATTAGAAACATTACTTACATTCCAGTTACTAATATCCTGATTAAATGAAGTAGCTTCAGAAAACATAAAACTCATGTCAGTTACGTTACTAACATCCCAGTTGCTAATATCAATATTAAATTTAGTAGCATGACGAAACATATGTTTCATATCTGTAACTGATAACACATCCCAGTTTTCAATATTTTGATTGAAATTTTCTGCAAGATAAAACATATAACTCATGTCAGTTACATTACTAACATTCCATCCACTAATATCTTGATTGAAATCTGTTGCTTCACGAAACATTCCACTCATATCGGTTACATTATTTACATCCCAATTCTCAATACAATGATTAAAGTTAGATGCGCCAAGAAACATATATGTCATATTAGTAACCTTACTTACATCCCAATTACTTATATCCTGATTAAAAATTTTAGCATCACTAAATAAAGCATACATAGATGTTACATTGCTTACATCCCAGTCTCCAATATCTTGATTAAAATTAGAAGAACCAGAAAACATTCCACGCATAGTAGTTGCATTGCTTACATTCCAATTAGTTATATCCTGATTAAATGAAGTTGCTGAAGAAAACACTCCAGACATATCAACTACATTTTCTGTGTTCCAACTGCTTAAAGGCTGATTAAATTCTATTGCCTCTCTAAACATTCCAGACATATTATTTACATTGCTTACATTCCAATTATTAATGTTTTGATTAAACTTATAAGCAAAATAAAACATATCTTCCATGTTTGTAATATTACTGACATTCCAAGATCCTATATCTTGATTGAAGATTAAAGCAGCGCCAAACATATAGGAAAGATCAGTAACAGTAACTGGAATTTGAGTAGGAACTTCAATTAAATTTGAAGCACCATAAAATGCTCCACGTAATCGAGTAAGTCCAACATTACCAAAATTTAATACTTTTACTAATTTTTCAGAGTTACTATATCCACTCCAATAATTTCCAAATTGAGTAAGTGTTCCTGATATACTTACTGTATAAATATTATCTGTTGAATACGTATGATCTCTATTTCCAGAGCTTGCAAATGATTCAATAGTTCCATCGCCCCAATTCACAGTTACATCAACGGTTCCGTGTAGAGGTAATGTAATCGTAGTTCCATCGGATAAGTTTGTATTAAACACAAGAACCATCCCATTGGTTGTTGTAAATGTTTTTTGTGGTCCATAGGCAGTTCCATTGGCATTGGTTGCATATGCTCTTGCATAATATGTTTTTGCAGGCAATAAATTGTCTAATTTACTTTCAAACATTCCAAGACCTGTTCCATTTTCGGAATATGCCATATTCGAATATATGGTAGGATTGGTAAGGGTGTCCCAAACCACTCCTCGCTTTGTTATGCTGCTTCCTCCATCTCCCACAATTTCTCCTCCAGAAATGGCACTAATAGGTGTGATTTCAGTAATGGAATCTGTATTTACAAGTGGTAGATTAAAAATACCGCCATCAGTAATGGTCCAATTATTTGGTGCATTGGTAAGAATATTTCTGGCAGTTTCTGCACCACCCGGAGAATATTTACTATAACCTGCATGGAAAGTAACATCTGAAGTAAGTGTTAAGGCGGACCAGCCAATCAATATCTTGTTGTAATTAATTGTGGATATCGTTACGAACTGGAACATATTATCCATAGTTGTTACCGTACTCACATTCCAATTTCCTAAATCCTGATCAAATGCAAGTGCACTCCCAAACATTCGTTCCATGGTGGTAACAGAGCTCACATCCCATGTGCTAATATCTTGGTTGAAGGCTGAAGCTCCATAAAACATAAATGCCATGTTGGTAACTTTGCTAACGTTCCAATCTCCAATATCTTGATTAAACGAAGAGGCATAGTAGAACATTCCGTAATCGTCACCCATAATTTCAACATTGCTAACATCCCAATCGCCAATATCCTGATTAAAACTGGAAGCTCCTGCAAACATGCCTCTGGTGGTAGTAATTTTACTTACATCCCAGGAACCAATGTTTTGATTGAAGTCTACTGCATAATAAAACAAAAATGCCATGTCAACTACATTTGAAGTATTCCATGCTCCAATATCTTGATTAAATGCAAGTGCGTTCCAGAACATGCTTGACATATCTGTAACATTTTGCATGTCCCAAGTACTGATATCAAAATTGAAATTTTCAGCACCATCAAAAAGGTTTGATAAATCTGTTACTGTTGAAGGAATTTGAGTAGGTACTTCAATTAGATTAGCAGCATGTTTAAAAGCTCCGGCCAGGCTTGTAAGTCCAAGCTCTCCAAAACTTGTTACTTTAACTAATTTCTCAGAATTGGCATAAGTCATATATGAATTACCAAATTGGGTTAAACTTCCAGAAATGCTTACTGTATAAGTATCTTCTGTAGCGTATGTATGGTTCTTTTTTCCTGTAGTTGTATAGGAATCTGAACTTCCGTCACCCCAATTAACGCTTACATCAACGGTGCCATAAAGCGGTAAAGTAATGGTGGTTCCATCGGATAGGTTGGTATTAAACTCCAAAACCATTTGAGCGTTTATGGTTGTAGCCAATAGAAATAGGCCAAGAATAAAGTATATTTTTTTCATGAGTTAATATTTTTAAAACTGCGCAAATGTAATAGTTATGAAGGGAATTGCAAACCTTTGTTAATAAGTGCTTAGTAATTAGTAATGAACAATGAGTAAGCAGTAGGCAGTCCACAGTATTCAGTGAAACTAGAAGCTAGAAACTTTTCATTAACCCGTCAACATCGCTAGATTTGGCGGCGTTAAAAAACCAAATAATGTTTCTGGAAACCAGAGAATGGGAGCAGCAGGCAGATATGGAAAATTGGAAGAGAAGTTGCTTAGCGACTATTTCATTTATAGCTCCATTTGTCTGTATTAGCAAAAAAAGTCGTTTAGCAAATAGTTTGCAGCAACGAAGAATTAGAAAATAGTGAACTTTGCGTACTTAGCGCCCTTTGCGTGGAAATATGTATCAATGAATAATGAGTAGAAAGTATCAAGACTGCCGACTGAGAACCGCCAACTTTCTACCCCGTTTTACTATTCCAATTGTTGTATTGTTACCAATATATTTTTATTTAATCAAGTTTCAAAAAATCAAGATGAGTTTATTGGTTTGGTGGAAAAACAAGAAATTGGTTTTTTAATGAATAATAATAATAATAGCACTCCACCTATTCAATTTTCACCAATGCCAAATATTGAACAAGATAATATTGATAATTTTAGTGATCAGAAAATAGCAGATGAAGCTCTTATGCATCTTGATGAATTATCTATTTATCTTAATGATATCTATCATCATTCTGCAGATAGGATATTTGAATATTCACACAAACAAACATTATGTAATATGTTTAATTTGTCAAATGAAGTATTAAACGAAAATGAATTAATAAAATTCATTCAACCATTATTATATTTAAAAAATATAAAAAGGATAAATATTTTGGGAGGAAATATATTTTTAAATTCTTCATTTATAAAAGTATTTAATGCTTTTGAATCACTTAATGGGTTTTGCCAATTTTGTTTATATTTAAATTATTTCGATATAGAACCGTATTTAAACTACATCAATAAAATAAAATCATTTAATAATTTGAAATTTATCTTTTGTATAACTAGTAAAACTAATTTAAATGAAATTAAAACTATTTTAAATTATTTTACAATAAATGAAATTAAATTCAACTGTTTAATTGAAAGTGAAGCTGATGTAAACTATTTTGAATCATTACTGGATAATAAAGTTTCGAAATTATTTACTCCAATATATAATGGTAATAATTACAACTTTTTTAGCGAAAATGTATTTTTAGAAAAAGAGGATATTCATTCAATAATAATAAATCAGAATGAAGTATTTTCAAGAATGAAATTGAATACAAATAATTATGGTAAATTAACCATTCTAAGTAATGGAGAGGTCTATTCGAATATAAACAAGTTAAGTGTTGGAAATATAAAAACAAATAATATTTCTGAAATAGTATTTAATGAAATTAAACATAAGAATAATTGGTTACTCACAAGAAATGATGTTGCACCATGCTCAAATTGTAATTATAATTTTTTGTGTCCTCCAATTTCAAATTATGAATTTGTATTAAACAAGTTTAATTTATGTCATATAAAAAAATAAAAAGCATATTATTTTTGGTTCTATTTACAATTAGCTCATATTGTATAGCTCAACCAATAAAAAATGTAAAATTATTAAATATTAAGGAAGACACTATAACTTTTACAATATCAAAAGATTATGTTTTGCTATCCTTTTTTGCTGCAGATTGTGGATCATGCATTAAAGAATTAAAAGCATTAGATATCGCTAAAGATAAATGGCTAGAAAAGTTCAATATACAGATAATAGGGGTAGCTAATAAAAATGCTGTAAAGTCAACAAAAAAACTTCAAAAGTTTACAACACGTTTTAACTATGAAATACCATTATTTATTGATGTTGAAAATAGCTTAACTAATTATTTTAAAGATAAATATAAAACAAACGAAAGGTGCTTTTTTGAATACAAGGGAAGTAATTATGCTTCAACACCACAAATATTTATTCTTGACAAAAATGGTGATATAGTATTTCATAAAAAAGGTTATAAAGATGGTGATATACAAATCATTGAATCAATATTAACTGAGTTAATCCTCCAATGAGATTTATATTTATTTTTCTGATATTTATAAATTATTTTACGGTTTATGGACAGCAAAAGTTCAAAACAATAGAAATATGCGGAAGAGTAAGCGATTCGTTAACTAACAAAAGGCTATCAGATGTAGCGCTTCAGTTTATAGAAATAGAATCAGGGAAACTTGCACACGCTGTTATTTCTGATACCAGTGGACGTTTTTGCTTACCAAAAGTTGGTTCTCAAAATTACCTTGTATATATAAGTTCTCTGGGGTATTTTCCAAAACAAATAAATTTTACGCCTCCCGAAAAAGGAAAATATTCGTACTTAAAAATTAAGCTATCAAAAAATAATTTTGTTATAGATGAAATTGCAATAAATGGAACACAGAATGGCTATAAAACTCAAGTTGACAGGAATATTTTTATTCCAGATTCTATACATTTAAAAAATTCGCAAACGGCATATGACATGTTAAAAATGGTGCCTGGTATAAGCATTAAAACTTCTGATCACTCCATAAAATTATTGGGAAACCCAAATGTTATGTTATTGATTGATGGGGTTCCTTCAAAAAGAAATCTGAGTGCCATTAAGCCCATTGATATTGAAAAAATAGAGATAATTGAAAACCCTTCAGCTAAATATGATTCTGAAATTGCAAGTATAATAAATGTGGTTTTAAAAGAAGAACGAAAAAAAGGATTTAAAGCCACAGCTAACCTGCAATATTTTACAAAAAACAGATTCAATTTCTCAAATATTCAAATAGACTATAGCTCTCCAAAATATCGGGTTTTTGGAATGGCCAAAATAAAATTATCAACCGCAAGATCCATTGATTCACTAGCTGTAATTTACAATAACAATACTAATGCAGAGCGCTATAATGAGCAATCGCTAAAAGATAATTTGTATAAAATGTATGGTAATATTTATCAATATGGTTTTGATTATTAACCAAATAAAACTACCCTGTTTAATTTCACAGGAAATTATGAGTTTTACAATTCAACGGATGAGATAAATAACATTGGTGAATTAAAAGACAATAATACACTTTATGAAAGAACTAATTTAGTTTCGGTATATAAAGGCAAAAATAACCTTGAGAACTACACTTTTTATTTTAAAAAATGTTTGAATAATAACAGACATACTTTTGATATTAACTCAAATATTTACAATATGCAGCGAATCTATAACAGATCAAGTATTGTTCATTATAAAATTCCAGAAGATCAAGAAAACTATGAATATATCAAAATAACGGAACACCACTTAAAATCAATAAACTCAAAGCTCAACTATAGGTTAAAAATTAATGATTCAGCTATTATTGAAAGTGGTTTGCAATATTATTATAGGCATATAAACAGTTCTGAAAATCAAAGTGTAATAGCTAGCTTTGATTATTATGATAGAAGAATGGCTTACTATATGTTAGGAAATTTAACAAAAAATAAGCTTTCTTTTCATTTGGGTATTCGTGCAGAATTTACTACGATGCAAATTGATAATATTTCATCTAAGGACTTATTATATATGCTACCTTCAAGTTTTGCACTTTATAAATACAGTAATACCACAAATATTAAATTTGGAATAACAAAAAAACTGTCCTATCCAAAATATGGTTCTTTAATTCCATATACTTACTATTCCTCCGATTCACTATCTGCTTTTGAAGGTAATCCTGATTTAAAGCCAGAGGAAACATACAACTTTGAATTAAAATACACTTATAAAAAAAAGAAGAATTTCATTTCTTTAACTACGTATTATCATAATAAGAGAAACCTAATTGGAATACAAAAAGAAATATTAAATAAAGGAACGCTACTTTCAAAACCCCAAAATTATGCTGTTTGTAATAAACCAGGAATTAATTTTTATAGTCAGGTTGCAATTTTAAAAGCAATTCCTTTTGGAACCTATTTGGATTTGAATTATTCATTTTATGAAAACACAAGTTACAATGGGCTTTCGTACAGTTTTCAGCTTTTTACTGAAATTCCGTTACCATTCGACATGTATATGACCTTGGATGTTTCCAAAGTAGGACGGGAGTATAATCTTACAGGATATATTGACCAAAGTTGGCTTATAGATGAAATTGCTTTTGGAAAGCCGGTTTTTAAAGATCATGGGGAATTAACACTCTCTGTTTTATATCCGTTTTTAAAAGATAAAACTAGAGAACTTAGCTGGAACAATGAGTTTCGTGAAGAGGTATTTAACCAATATTATTCATCAACAATTATGCTTAGTTTTTACTATTATTTTGCGAGTGGTAAAAAACTAAAAAAGAAGAAAAGAGAACTGTTAATGGAACATGATGAAAAATAGTTTTTAGAGGCTGTATGTAACTACTTAGTTTCATTTTCGTGAGAGAGACGCTGACAAGACCTTCGGACGTTGTCAGGTCAAATCTGTCAGCGTGCGTAGCTCCTGACAGCATTTGTAAAACAATAAGCCCTTATAATTGCTGCGTCTGTACATATGAACTTATCTACTGACCTAATAGTTTTTAACTAAAAAACCAAACAAAAAGGTATTAATATTTGGAATTTTTTTATAAAATTCTAAAAAATTGTAAAATATATAAAAAGAGGCTGTTTATTCAGCCTCTTTTTCTATATTTTCTGAATCATTTATTTCTGCAGTTTCCTCTTGTTCTATAATTACTTCAGGTTCTTCAGGAACTTCAACAATGTTATTGTATTCAATTAGTTTGCCATCCTTACATTCTATTATTCGAGCAGGAAATTTATTTAATAAATTGTAATCGTGGGTGGCAATAATAACAGCTCTTCCATTTTTGCTTATATCTATTAATAATTTCAGAATTCCTTCAGAAGTTTCTGGGTCAAGATTGCCTGTTGGTTCGTCAGCTAAAATAATTTCAGGATCGTTTAATAAGGCCCGAGAAATAACTACCCGCTGTTGCTCACCACCTGAAAGTTCATGTGGCATTTTATATTCTTTAAAGCCAAGACCAACTTTCTCCAATACCTCTTTAATTCGTTTATCAATATCCGATTTTTTCTTCCATCCAGTCGCCTTTAAAACAAATAATAAATTATCATAAACCGATCTATCGGTAAGTAATTGAAAATCTTGAAATACAATACCTAATTTTCTTCTTAAGAAAGGAACTTGACTTTTTTTTAATTTAAGCAAATCGAATCCAGCAACTGATCCCGTTCCATTTAATATAGGCAATTCAGCATAAAGAGCCTTTAATAAAGTACTTTTTCCGGTTCCAGTTTTGCCAATAATGTACACAAATTCACCCTTATCTACTGAAAAATCGATGTTGCTTAAAATAATATTATCAGGATGAGCAAGCGTTGTTTCGTTAAGTTGTATAATAGTATCTAATGACATTTCAATATTATTTAAATTCAGAAGCAAAAGTATAAAAAAAGATTAAGTAGTAAGTATTCAGTAGTAAGTATTCAGTAAGCAGTAAGCAGTAATCAGTAGGCAGTAACCAGTAATAAGTATTCAGTCAACAGTCTTCAGTCGGCAGTCGGCAGTTTGTAAGCAAATTAATTTTTAGAGTACTGCTGGCTGAAGACTGGGGACTAAGAACTGATATAGATAAAGATCGTAAAACATTCATGGTTTTTTATATAATGGAGTTTGAACAATAAACTTTAAACAAATCGGTTTTAATCAAATAGAAATAAACATTAATTTGTTAATAACTGGTTTTGATGGTCATCGGGTAAAACAGATTCTTTTTTACCTTTACTCATTAATAAAAAAGCACGAATATGACTTATAAAATATTGAAAATTAATTTATTAATTTTCATTTCAGTATTTGTTTCATTACAAATGATAGCGCAAAATTCACTATTATATACCGAAGAAGATGCTAATTACAAAACTGGAGTAGAACTTTTTGAAATAGAGAAGTATGCTGCTGCCCAGGAATATTTTAATCAGGTGATTGATTATTATGGTAAGGAGCATACTGATATTAAAGCCGATGCGGAGTATTATTTGGCTCTGTGTTCTATCCAATTGTTTAATGCTGATGCTGAATATCGCATTGCCGAATTTATTGCTAAATATCCTGAAAGTCCTAGAACCCGAATGGCATATTTTGAAATGGCAAAATTCAAATATCGCAACAAAAAATACGATGAAGCCTTATTTTATTTTGAAAAGGTTTGGAAACAGAACCTATCGAAAGAACAGCTCTATGAATTTTACTTCAAAAAAGGATATAGCCATTTTAAGGAAGATGAGCTGGGAAAATCGGCAAAAATGTTTTTTGAAATTTTAAATAAGGATTCAAAATATACAGGACCAGCTAATTACTATTACGCCCATGTGGCTTATTTAGATAAAAATTATGAAACAGCTCTTAATGGATTTACTAAGTTAACGAATGATCCAACCTTTGCTCCGGTAGTTCCCTATTACATTGTGCAAATATATTATTTGCAAGGCAAAAATGATAAAGTATTGGAATACGGACCTCAATTGTTAAATACCAACGAAACCAAGCGCGAAGCTGAAATATCAAGGTTGGTGGGAGAGGCTTTGTATAAAAACGAACGATACCAGGAAGCTCTTGAGTTTTTAGAAACCTACAAAAAGAAAGCTGAAACCTACACTCGCGAAGATATTTATCAATTAGGGTATGTGTATTACATGACTAAAGATTATGAAAGTGCAGTTACTACCTTATCAAACATTACCAATGTGGAAGATGGGCTGACCCAAAATGCCTATTTTCATATGGCCGATTGCTATTTGAAACAGGATAAAAAAGATCAAGCCCGAATGGCCTTTGAAGCAGCATCAAAACTTGATTTTGAACTTGAGGTAAAAGAAGTTTCTTTATTAAATTATGCTAAATTGTCATATGAACTTTCGTTCTCTCCTTTTAATGAAACCATTAAAGCTTTTGATAATTACATTGAAGCCTATCCAAATTCTTTTCATCACGATGAGGCTTATGGATACTTGGTGAAAGTTTATTTAACCTCTAAAAACTACAAAGAAGCCTTGCACTCCTTAGAGAAAATTAAAATTAAGTCACCAGAAATGATGATTGCACAGCAAAGAGTTTCATTTTATCGGGGTCTTGAATTATTCAATAACTTGCAATTTTCAGAGGCTCTTGCTGCCTTTGAAATATCATTAAAAGAACGAGCTTTTGACAAGCAAATGAATTCTTTGGCCATTTATTGGAAAGCCGAAGCACTTTATCGTTTAGAAAAATATGCCGAAGCTGCTGAATGGTATAATAAGTTTTTATTGACACCTGGTGCCTATTCCTTAAAAGAGTATAACATTAGCTATTACAATATGGGCTATTGTTATTTCAAACAAAAACAATACATGCAGGCCATTTCATGGTTCCGAAAATACACCGATAAAGGAAAAGAAGTAAACCAACTTAAACGTGGCGATGCTTTTATTCGAATTGCCGACTGTTATTTTGTTGAACGTAAGTATAATGCTGCTATTGAATATTATGGTGAAGCTCAAAAATTAGACACTTTTGATGTTGATTATGCGGTTTTTCAAAAAGGATTTTCATATGGTTTAATTAAGAATTACTATCAAAAGAATAGAACGCTTTCTATTTTAATTAATGAGAAACCGAACTCTAACTATGCTGCCGATGCTTTGTTTGAGCGCGGAAGAGGATTTGTTGCTTTAGATTCAATGGATTCTGCAATTTCCGATTTCAACCTGCTTATTTCAAAATATCCCAATAGTATTTATAAAATAAAGACCTTGTTACAATTGGGTTTGCTGCATTATAGTAAAGATAATTATGACGATGCACTTATGAATTTTAAACGAGTGGTAAGCGATTATCCAGGAACAATTGAGGCAAACGATGCTTTGTTAGGTATAAAAAATATTTATGTAGATATAAATAAGGTAGATGAGTATTTTGCATTTGCCAAAGAACAAGGAGGAGGTAGTGTAAGTGTTAATGAAAAAGATTCGCTCACCTATCTGGCTGCCGAAAAAATATACATGACTGGGAATTGGGATTTTTCGAAAAAATTATTCCGTGCTTATCTAAAAGAATTCCCCAATGGTAAATTTGCTTTAAATGCTCATTATTACAGGGGCGATTGTTATTATCGTGGCAACGTAGGAGATACTGCTTTAGCTGATTTTAGCTATGTGATTGAAAAACCAAAAAACATTTTTACCGAGCAATCGCTACTTAATGCAGCGGTAATAAATGATGATAATGAGAATGATTCCCTTGCTTATCATTTATACAATAAATTGGAAAATTTAGCTGAGATAAAATCGAATTTATTAGTAGCCAGAATAGGGCAGATGCAAGCGGCATTTAAATTGCAAAAATTTGATTTGGCAATTGAAGCCTCTCGCAGAGTATTAATGACCGATAAAGTTTCAGAAGAAGAAATTCGCAAAGCCAGATTAATTATGGGAAAATCGTTTAAGCAACAAGGTTTGCTTGATGCTGCAATCACCCAATTTAGAATATTGGCTTTAGATGTTAAAAATACTGAAGGTGCTGAAGGAAAATACCGAGTGTCGGAAATTTTGTTTGAACAAAAAAATTCGGATAAATCGGAGGAAACCATTATTGAGTTTATTGATATGGGAACACCCCATCAATATTGGTTAGCAAAGGCGTTTTTATTGTGGTCGGACATTTATTTGCAAAAAGAAGATAAGTTCCAAGCTAAGGCAAACTTGCAAAGTGTTATTGAAAACTATACTGTTCAAGATGATGGAATTATTGATGAAGCTATAAGTAAGTTAGAAGTTATTGTTACCGAAGAAAACTTACAATTTAAAAATGAGACTATTCCATTTGAAATTCAAGTAAAAGATACTACAAATACAAATTCCGATAATAATTCTGAAAATGAATAAAAAATTGAATATGAATCGATTATCATTATATATAATAGCCTTATTAAGTCTTGTAGGTGTTCATGTAAATGCACAAGAGACAAATGTAAGACAGGAAGTAAGGGTGATAAAACCTTACGAACCTGTAATTAATGATGCCTTTAAAATTAGCGAGCTTCCAAAAATTGTGGATACGACAAAAGTTTCCCCAGAATTTGAATATGAAATTCTTCCGGTAAAGCATGAAACAGGATTCAAACCCCAACCCATAAAGCCGGCAAGGTTAATAAATGAACCCTTATCAAAATTATATTATGGCCACCTAAAAGGTGGGTTTGGCTCTCATCTTTCACCCTTAGCTCAAATACATATAGGAAGTAAACGATCGGAAGATTGGAATTGGAAGCTAATTATTGACCACTTATCCTCCAATGGAAAAATTAAGAATGAGGCCGATGAGAGAGTTTATGCAGGTTTTTCAAATACAAATGCATCAGGTTCCGTTAGTCGGTTTACCGATAATAATCAAGTAATAAGTTTGGGCGCAAATTATTTTAACAAAAGCAATTATTATTATGGGTATAATATTGATTCTGTAAATGAAGAAACATATCCTGCGCCATTAAAAAAGGCCGACATTGAAAAGCAAAATATTAACTTTTTTAAAGCAAATGCGAACTGGAGAACGAATTATTTAGATTCGGCACATGTTAATTACAAGGTTGATTTAAGCTGGGAAACTACTCAAGGAAAAGCTTCGTTAAACGAGAATGCTTTTAAAATAAAATCAAACATCGACTATTATCGCGACAATAATTTTATTGGTGTTGATTTTGCGCTGAATTATTATACAAATAATCAAATTGATGATACATTAAATGGAGCTATTGTTAAGTTTAGCCCATGGGTTGGAGCATTTGGAAAGAAGTGGCGCATTGTTGCAGGGGTTCATACTTTTTACGATCAGAACAATGAAAAGTACCATTTTTACCCAAGCGTGAGTATGCATTACAATATAATTGACTATTTCTTAATTCCATATTTTGAATATGATGGAAGTTTTGAAGAGAATAGTTATGTTGAAATATATAATAGAAATCCATTTATTAGGCAAAATTTAGGAGTGAAGCCTACCGATACTAAGATGAATGTCACTTTTGGATTTCGTGGCAATATAAGTAGTAAAATTGCATTCAATGCAAAAGTGAACTATGCCGATATTAACGATCAATACTTTTTTGTAAACGACACCTCGCTACAATTAAACGAGAAGTTTGAAGTTAGCTACGATGATTTAACCCGAGTACGAATTCTAGGCGAACTTTCATATAAAATGAATAAAAAGTTACGGTTCTCATTTAAAACCAATATTTTTAAATATACGCTTGAAAACGAAGCTCAAGCATGGCATTTGCCAAATTATAATATGAGTTTTAATACTCGTTATAATATGCAAAATAAAATTATTGTTAATGCGAATATTTTTGGTGTAGGAACACGCTATGCAAAAACCTATGATGCCGATTTAAATGTTGTTGAAAAAGAATTGCCGGGAGTTATCGACTTAAATTTAGGCCTAGAGTATAGGCTTTTAAAAATGTTATCGGTATTTGCTGATTTTAACAATATTGGTGCTGTAAGATACTACGAATGGAACCAATATCCAGCCCAACGTTTCAACTTTATGGTGGGTGCTACTTATGTGTTTTAGTGCATTTGTTTTTCATTAAAATGCGATTAGAAGTCATACGAAAATATTTTGTTAAAATCTTGTTAAAAACTCTACGATTTTAAGGGCTAAAACACTCTTTTTTACCAATGTAAAACACTATATTTGATTTCTTGTCGAAAACTAATTGACAAGGTTATTTGTAATTGATAATAAGCAAGTTAGAATAAAAATCTGAAATATGAGTGAACAAGAAAAGAACGGTGCTCAGCCAAATAGTTATTCAGCTGATAGTATTCAGGTTCTGGAAGGATTAGAAGCGGTTAGAAAAAGACCTGCAATGTACATTGGTGATATTGGGGTAAAAGGTTTACACCACTTGGTTTACGAGGTGGTTGATAACTCCATTGATGAAGCGTTGGCCGGACATTGTCAAAATATTGAAGTTTTTATAAACGAAGACAATTCCATAACGGTAACCGATGATGGTAGGGGTATTCCTACAGAAATGCATCATGGAGAAGGAAAATCAGCTCTTGAGGTGGTTATGACCGTATTGCATGCCGGTGGTAAATTTAACAAAGACAGTTATAAAGTTTCTGGAGGTCTGCATGGAGTTGGGGTATCCTGTGTAAATGCATTATCTTCCGATTTATCGGCAGAAATTCATCGCGATGGAAAAGTTTATCTTCAAAAATATAAAATTGGAGTTCCACAAGGTGATGTTCAAACACTTGGAGATTCTGATAAAACAGGAACTTACATAACCTTTATGGCCGATGCTTCAATCTTTATGTCGGTGGTTTATAAATATGATATTCTTGCTGCTCGTTTACGCGAATTGGCTTACTTAAATAAAGGGATAAACCTTGTTTTAACCGATAAACGTGAACTTGATGATGAGGGTAATTTTAGAAAAGAAGTGTTTCTTTCAGAAGAAGGATTAAAAGAATTCGTTAAATATTTGGATGGAAACAGAGAAACTCTAATTGAAAATACCATTCACATTTCTACTGAAAAAAATGACGTTCCTGTAGAAATGGCAATGCAATACAATAATTCATTTACTGAGAATGTACATTCATATGTAAATAACATTAATACCATTGAAGGTGGAACCCATTTAACAGGTTTCAGACGTGGTTTAACAAGAACTTTAAAAACATTTGCCGAAAAATCGGGAATGCTTGCCAAATTAAAGTTCGATATTAATGGTGATGACTTTAGAGAAGGACTAACGGCTGTTATTTCAGTAAAAGTTCAGGAGCCACAGTTCGAAGGTCAAACAAAAACAAAGCTAGGAAACTCTGAAGTAAGCTTAGCTGTTGATCAGGCAGTGAGCAACATGCTTAATAATTATTTGGAAGAAAATCCAAAGGATGCTCGCATTATTGTTCAAAAAGTTATATTAGCCGCACAAGCTCGTCATGCTGCAAGAAAAGCCCGTGAATTGGTTCAGCGCAAAACAGTGATGACAGGCGGAGGTTTGCCTGGTAAGCTTGCCGATTGCTCAGATAAAGATCCTGCAAATTGCGAAGTATATTTGGTCGAGGGAGATTCTGCGGGTGGTACTGCAAAACAAGGTCGCGATAGAAAATTTCAAGCAATTCTTCCTTTACGTGGTAAAATTCTGAATGTTGAAAAAGCCATGCCTCATAAAGTTTTTGAAAGTGAAGAAATAAAAAATATTTTTACAGCCTTAGGAGTTAGCATTGGAACCGAAGAAGATAGCAAAGCCCTTAATCTTGAAAAAATAAGATATCATAAAGTAATTATCATGTGTGATGCCGACGTAGATGGTAGTCACATTGCTACATTGATTATGACTTTCTTTTTCCGATTTATGACTGATTTAATTAAAAATGGATATTTATATATTGCAACGCCACCATTATATTTAATTAAAAAAGGAAAGAATTCACAATATTGCTGGAACGAAGATCAACGCCAAAAATTGGTTTATGAATGGGGCGGAGGTAATGAAGGTGGATTGCACATTCAACGTTACAAAGGTCTTGGAGAAATGAATGCAGTACAGTTATGGGAAACAACCATGAATCCAGAATATAGAACCTTGCGACAGGTAACAATTGAAAATGCTGCTGAAGCAGATCATATTTTCTCTATGCTAATGGGCGATGAAGTGCCTCCGCGTAGAGCTTTTATTGAATCGCATGCAAAATATGCAAATATTGACGTTTAATTATATTAAATAACATATGAAACCCATTAGATAATTTTCTAATGGGTTTTTTTATTTTTAATACCTACCTTAACCAACAAATTGGGTTAAAGTAATCGTAACCTTTTGTAAATACATCTGTATTGTTTTTGCTTAATTAAAATGCTTTGATAATAAAACATTAATGCTAATAACTAATTTAAACATAACAAACTATGAATGCTAGAGTTTGGAAGATTTTATTGTTTTCTCCTTCAAATTCATTTTTCGATGCATTTAATAAATGTATTGATAATAAATTTTTAAAAAAAATTGATTTAGAATTTAAAGTGTTTTTTATTTGCGATGAATTAATTAAGTTTTTGAAAGAAACGGACAGTGCTTATATCATTCATTTAAATGCTCA
Organism: Salinivirgaceae bacterium; assembly: GCA_016342715.1. Lineage (GTDB taxonomy): Bacteria > Bacteroidota > Bacteroidia > Bacteroidales > SZUA-534 > JAEINW01. The sequence continues at coordinate 18,969 of JAEINW010000051.1, forward strand.
TGAACTTGAAGAACCAAAGTTTAAGAAATTAATAAATGCTATAAGAAATGATAAAAATTTAATACATTATTTAATCATTTGGGCCAAAAATCCATGGGAAGATTTGCCTTATGGTTTTATAGAAAAAAATGAAGTCAATGATATTCGGTCTTTGGTAAATATGGTTGAAAACCGTATTGCTTATATCCTTTATACAAATATCCGAAATTTTAAATCAATTCAAAAGATGACTCATTTAAAAGAGAATCTTGAAACTGAAGTGGAAAATAGAACAGCAAAGCTAAAAAATACCAACAAAAAATTAAAAGAGGCTATAATTAATAATAGCAATAATAATACAAAACTTTATCTGCAACGAATTCAAATTGAAAAACAAAGTAATGAGCTTCAGGAAAGAAATACTGAATTAGAAAAAGCATTTAAAAAATCAAACATACAACATATTAAATTAGAAAAGGCTCTGCGCGACAATGAGAAGCATAGATATGAATTACAACAGATTCTTTCAGAAATACAGGAAAAAAATGATCGTTTAACTTCTCAAAATGAGGAAATTATAACACAACGCAATCATATTGAAACGCAGCACGAAGAATTGCAATCTCAAATTGAATTAGCAGTTGCTCAACGTGATAAAATTGTTACTCAACAAGAAGAAATATTTGATAATATAAATTATGCCAGTAGAATACAATATGCTCTTTTTCCTCCGCTTGATTTGATACAGCAATTATTACCTGAACACTTTTTATTTAATAGCCCTAAAGATGTTGTAAGTGGCGATTTTTATTGGGTATCACAAAATAGAAGAAAAACAGTAATTGCAGTTGGCGATTGTACAGGGCATGGAATTTCAGGTGCAATGATGAGTATGTTAGGCACCGCCTATTTAAACGAAATTATTAATAAACATGATGTTACCAATGCATCGTTAATTTTAGAACAGCTTCGTGAGCGTGTTATATCTTCACTTCATCAACAAGTTACCGATACTATTGATTACTCACGTGATGGAATGGATATATCAGTTTGTATAATTGATATTTTAGATAATACCTTAGAGTATGCAGGAGCCAATAATCCAATTTACTTATTTAGAAATGAAGAGCTTATGGAATTATTGCCAGATAGAATGCCCATAGGAATTCATGAATTTCATAAAGAAGTTTTTCACACACATATACTTGAGATACATAAAAATGATAATGTATTCATGTTTTCTGATGGTTATGCCGATCAATTTGGTGGAAAAAAAGGAAAAAAGCTTAAATACAATCGTTTTAAACAAATTTTGCAAGAATCTTGTGTCTACGATATTTCCGAAAGAGAAAATTTTCTTAAATCTCAGTTTAATGAATGGAAAGGCGAAAATGAACAAATTGATGATGTTTTAGTACTGGGTTTCAGAATTGTGTAAGTAAATAACAAAGTTGACTTTTTCAAATCCTTTTGTATTCGTCAAATACTTTTAATTTATAAGCTAAATACCTATCTTTAGTACTCTTTCAATGAAGGTATAATTAATATTGCTACTATGAGAAAGTCTTTAAGTTATTTATATAAACTATTTTGCATTATTTTATTATCATTATTTTTTACCAACAGTGCACAAGCACAAAGTAAAAAATTACCAGAACAGGTGCAAATTCAAATTGATAATTACAAAAATAATGCTTTTAAAAATAGAAATATAGGAAACGATAATGCTGCTGCTACTTACTTAAACAAAATAGCATATTTGTATTGGGAATATTTTATCTATGATGAGGCGGTTAATTATTTTGAGCAAGTATTGCAAATAAATGAAAGCTTAGGAAATAATATAGGTGTTCAAAAAGTTTTAGATAATATAGGCTTTGTTTATTCCGATATGGGACGCCACGATAAAGCCATAGAATATTTTACTAAGAGTCTTGAAAAATTAAACTTAACAAAAAATAAAAAACAAATAGCTACAGGAATAAGTAATGTAGCCTTAGCATATACTAATAATGGACAATCAGATATGGCTATTGAAAAAGCATTAATGGGATTGGAAATTAGTAAGAATATTCAGGATTTTAAACTAATGCGTTCCTTTTATGGAATTCTGTACGAAAGCTACGAAAAGAAAGGCGATAAAGATAAATCGGTAAAATATTTTGGTTTGTATTCTTCTATCGATAAACATATTCAACGCCAGTTGTTTAATGAGAAAGAAAAACAAAATAATCAGCGAATGTCTGAAATGAAAAACCAAAAAGATAAAGCGGTTCAAGAAAAAGAACTTAAAGAAGTAGAATTAGTAAAAACACAAGATAACCTAAAGAAAAGCCAGCTTGAAATAGATTTATTAAACGCTGAAAACATTGCTAAAGAAGCAAATTTAAAGGCTCAAAAAGCACAGTTAAAAGCCAATGAAGAAAAGCAAAAAGCGCAACGTCGATTAATATATTTTATTAGTGCAGTATTTGTATTTTTATGTGTGTTTTCCTTTTTAATATTCCGTCAGATGCAGGAAAAGAAAAAGGCAAATAAAAAACTGCAGGAGCTATACAGTGAAATTGAAAAGAAAAACATTCAGATTTTAGACAGTATTAATTATGCAAGCCACATTCAAGAAGCAATTTTACCCTATGAAAAACAATTAAAAGAAAAACTTGAAAATGCTTTCATACTTTTTAAACCCCGTGATATTGTAAGTGGCGATTTTTATTGGCATTCGTATTATGAAGATAAAGTGTTTATTGCAGCTATTGATTGTACCGGGCACGGGGTTCCTGGCGCATTTATGAGTATGATTGGTAACACTTTATTGAATGAAATTGTAAATGAAAAGAAAATTCACAATCCGGCTGAAGTACTAAAACAATTAAATGATAAAGTAAAATTTACGCTTAATCAAGACAATCCTGATTCTGAAGGTTTTAGTGAAGATGGAATGGATATAACTTTTTGCTGCTACTCCGAGAAAGATAATACATTAGAGTTAGCAATGGCTAATCATTCAATATGTATAATTCAAAATGGTGAATTGCAAATAGTTGAAGGTGATATATTTAGTGTTGGGGGCAACGTTGGCTTTAGTGATATTAGTTTTTCAAATTATAAAATTAATTTAGATACAGAAACTACCGTATATATGTATTCTGACGGATTTCAAGATCAATTTGGGGGTGAAAAACAACAAAAGTATATGAGCACACGCTTCGTAAACTTTTTTCAATCCTTACAAGATAAACCTTTTAATGAACATCAATCGATACTTGAAAATGAGTTTTTATCGTGGAAAGGCGATTCAAAACAAATTGATGATGTATTGATTATTGGTTTGCGATTTAATGCTTAATTAATACTATTCTTATTAATGAAGGGCTGCACTGTAAAATGTATATTATTGTTATTTGTGATTATATTCCACAAGAATATCATAGCATCCATTGGATATCCAATTATAACTAATTACACTTCGGTTGACATGGGAGTTACTCCTCAGGTATGGGGAATGGTCCAAGATAGCAAAGGCATGTTATATTTTGCAACCAATGTAGGAGTTGTGAAATTTGATGGAGTAAATTGGCAATTATATGAAACTCCTTCAAATTCAGCTGTTCGATCCATTGCAATTGATCAAGATGGAACAATATTTATTGGGGCTACCAGAGAATTTGGCTATTTAAAAACCGACACACAGGGAAAATACTCCTATGTTTCTATTTCTGATTCTATTAAAAACCCTAGCTTTAAATCGGTTATAAAAACATTTGTAATTGGCAAGGCTATTTATTTTTTTGCAAGTCACAATAAAATATTTAAGTATTTAAATGGCAAAACAAAGGAAATTTATATTGATGATATTGAGTACTTTAGAGCATTTAAAATAAATAATGAAATTTATCTTTTAGGTGATTTTGGAGTAGCAAAATTAATAAATGATAAAATAGTTTATAAAGACAGGAATCCATTGCCTGGAAATTTTTATTTCTTATTACCCTATGGTACTAATAATTTACTGGGGGGAACAATACGAAATGGATTGTTTATATATCACAGAAAACAAAACAAATGGGAAAAGCTAACAACTGAAATTGATCAGGAATTGATAAACAATGATATTTATTCTGGCATATTATTACGAAACGGAAATTATGCAATATCAACCTTAAAAGGTGGAATGTATATTATAAATTCGAATGGTAATATAATCAACAAATTTAATAAAGAAAGTGGCTTGTTAAATAACTCCGTTTATTGCCTGTTCGAAGACAAACAGAATGATTTGTGGGCAGGGCAGGAGAAAGGTTTTTCTCACATTGAATTAAGTACTCCTTTTACTAAATTTGGCTTTCAATCGGGGCTCGATGGAACTCTCCAAAATATAATTAGCTATAATAATAGTTTATTTTGTGCCACATCAAACGGAATTTATTATTTGCCATTAGCGCCAAACAATAAATGGGAACATTCAACTTTTAAACTTTTAAATACTAAATATATATATAATTTAGATTATGCAAAAATTGACATTCCTGGCTCAACAGAACCGCTTTTGTTAGCATCGTGTTTACGCGATATTTTATGGATAACTCCCAATCTTGAAGTTAAAGAGTTATTTAAAATTTATGGTTGCTACACTATATGTACTTCGCATAAAATAAAAGGTAGAGTTTACTTAGGAAGTCCTTCAGGTATCGATGTTATTGATCTGAAATTTGTAAATGGAAATTTGATTGTAGTAAATCATCGTAGCATCAAAAAAGTAAGTGAGTCAATTCGAGACCTGTTTTTTAGTGATGATGGTGTTTTGTGGATTCGAACAGCCTTTAATTCAATATTAAAAATTCAATTTGATGCAAATGAAAGCCTCGATTCTATTAAAGTAGTGGCTTGTAACGATCTTACTAATAATTATCCTGATTTAAAGGTTTCAGATATAAAATATTTAGATGAAAAAATTGTTTTGTCAACAAATTATGGTCTTTTGAGTGCTAAAATTGGAACCAGAAATACCATAGAAACCGTTTTTCATCAGGATCATTCATTTGGTTTGAATTTTAATGAAGATTCACTAGCAGTTAATAGTATTGGAAAAGATAAAATGGGCAATTACTGGATTGCATTAAAAAGTGGAATTGTAAAATACGATATTAATAAGAATGAATTGCTTGAAACAAAATATCGCCGATTATCAGATAACCAAATTCAATATATAAATATAATTGATGGCTTAGGAACAACAATACTCACTGAAGATGAATTGTTTTTTATAAATGGTAGTGGTCTTAAAAACCTGGATTTTAATTTTAGTGTGGTTATTAATAAGACAACATTTGGGAATAATTATAAAACCTTATATTCTGATGGAACAGAATTTTCTAAGATAGTATTAAATGAGCCCCTTCCTTACAGTGAAAATTCTGTGATATTTGAATTTTGTGCTCCATTTTATCAAAAATCAGAAGCAACAACCTATTCATGGTTTCTCGAAGGCTTTGATAAAGAATGGGTAATTGGATCGCATTTAAAACGTGTTTCATATACTAATTTACCGCAAGGGAATTACACCTTTTTTGTTAAAGCAAAAAATATTTACAACAACGAAAGTAATATTGTTTCGTTCAATTTTATTGTTGAAACACCATGGTATTTGCGACCTATTTCAATCTTACTTTTTATTGTTTCTATAATTTTATTGGTTTGGCTCATTGTTGTTTTATATACATTTCGATTAAAAAAAGATAGAAAACAACTGCAAGAGATTATTCGTGAGGCTATACGGAAAGAAGAAGAGCAAAAAGAAGAAATAGAACATCAAGCCGAGAAATTATTAATTGCAAACAAAGAATTAGAAAAATTATCCATAGTTGCAAGTAAAACTGATAATGCCGTGATTATAATGGATCCGAAAGGAAAAATTCAGTGGGTAAACGAAGGGTATACACAAATGTACGGTTTTTTATTTGACGAAATATTACATAAAGAAACCAAAATTATTGGAGAGAATGCCAATGTATCTATCGACGCTATGGTTAATGTTTGGTTTGGCGAACGAAAACCAATAATTTATGAAAATCAGAAAGAAACAAAATCAGGCGAAAAAGTCTGGGTGCAAACTACTTTAACACCCATATTAGACGACTCTAAACAATTAGTTCAACTTATTGCAATTGATGCGGATATAACAAAAATGAAAGTAGCAGAGGCTGAAATTGAGGCCCAACGCGATGAGATTGAAGCACAGAGAGATTTAGCACTTCAGCAAAGAGATGAGATAACCATACAAAAGAAAGAAATTATTGATAGTATTAAATACGCCAATAGAATTCAAAAAGCCGTTCTAATGAATGAAGTGGAGTTTAATAATGTTTTTCCCAATGCCTTTGTTTATAATAAACCTCGAGATATTGTTAGCGGTGATTTTTATTGGGCACACGAAACCAAGGATGTGAAAATTATTGCTTGTGTCGATTGTACTGGACATGGCGTTCCTGGTGCTTTTATGAGTTTAATAGGAGTAACCTTTTTGAATAGCATTGTTAAAGAAAAAGGTGAATATGCCCCAGCAAAAATACTGGGTTTATTACGAGGAATGGTTATAAAATCATTAGGTCAAACAGGTAAGGAAGATGAAGCTAAAGATGGGATGGATGTATCAATTTGCGTGATAAGCAAAAAAAGAAAAAAAATAATTTTTGCTGGAGCAAATAATCCATCATATTTAATTAGTGATCAGGACTTTATTGAAATACAAGCAGATAAAATGCCAATAAGTATTTATCATTCGAAAATATTGAATTTTAAGCAAACCGAAATTGACTATAAAGTTGGCGATATGCTTTATTTATTTACCGATGGATATGTAGATCAATTTGGTGGCGAAATGGGCAAAAAATACAAGTCAAAAAGATACAAGAACTTATTAATGCAATTGAAAGATAAATCATTACTTGATCAAAAACAAGGCTTAGATGCTGAACTTAGAGAGTGGAAAGGGAATTTAAATCAAGTGGATGATATTCTTGTTATGGGGAATTAGGTTAGATTAAAATAATTACAAAAGTATTAGCTTAAATTTAAATTTGAATAGCTTACAAAATCGAAGGTTCGATTGTTTAATATCAGAATCGTAATCTTGATAATACCAATTAATTATTACTGTATTCTTTTTGGCAATTTCTGTATCATATTAAAAAGTTGGGGCTTAAAATAAAATCATCTGGATATTTAATATTAAAGATAGCAATGCATGCATATAATTTCTTAAAAATAAATTTTATGCTTGCATCGCTTGTTGTTAACAATAAACAGCTTAGGGCCTTACCCTAAGCTATATTATTTATGGCTTTCAGCCATTACAGATAATAATCATTTGAACTAAATCAACGACAGGACAGAGGGGTATGAAAACTAAAGACCTAAAGTGGAACTAAGTTGGATAGTCAACTTTAATATTTTTCTTTATTCTTTTTATCCAAAAAAATCTCTTTCCATTTTAGTTTAAAGCCAATCATTTAATTTATTACTTTTGCAAGCTTATTAGTGAGAATATTCTCATTAATAAGGTAAAATTAATGGAATCAGCAAAACTAATATCCAGATAAATGAAAGAAGAACAAAGCAATAAAAAATTCCAATCGGGCAATGTTATTCTTGTATCGGCATCACACATGTTGCATGATATTTACTCTTCTTTTCTGGCACCGCTAAGACCTTTGCTAATTGAAAAATTTGGAGTTACGTTAGCAATGGCATCCATATGGGATTTAATAATGCGAATTCCATGGTTATTAAATCCCTTTATAGGGATAATTGCCGAAAGAACAGCCGCAAGGTATTTCATTATTGTAACACCAGCTCTTACTGCCATTACTATGAGTCTTTTGGGTTTGGCTCCTTCTTTTGCAATTATTTGCATATTGCTTTTTACAATGGGAATAAGCAGTGCCTTGTTTCATGTTCCTTCACCTACCATGATTAAACGATTGTCGGGCAATCATACGGGTCGTGGAATGAGTTATTATATGTTTGGTGGTGAATTGGCAAGAACGGCTGGACCTTTGATTATTACAGCTTCGGTTACTTATTGGGGTCTTGAAGGAACATGGAAACTTATTCCTTTTGGTTTGATTGCTTCATTCATTTTATTTTTAAAGCTTCGAAATATAAAAATATCCACTGAAATTAAAACAAAAAGGGTGGAGAAAGGAGCTGAATTCGCTGCTTTAAAAAAATACCTGCCATTTTTTTTTGTGCTACTTGGCATTACCTTTTTTAGAGCAATTATGAAATCGGGCTTAACGGCATTTTTGCCTACTTTTTATTACTCCGAAAGAGGAGAGAGTCTTTGGTTTGCCAATTCAGCTTTAGCTGTTTTTCAGCTTGCTGGAGCTTTGGGGACAATTGTGGCAGGAAGTATTTCAGACAAAATTGGGCGAAGAACTACTTTGTTAATAATTAGCATAATGTCGCCTATTATGATGTTTTTATTTATTAATTCCGATGGCTGGCTTGCATTTGTATTTTTGGTACTACTGGGAATTTTTGTTTTTGCTCCAGGCCCGGTATTCATAGCACTTGTTCAAGACAGATCGAAAGAATTTCCTGTATTTATGAATAGTATTTATATGACTGTGAGTTTTATTACAGCTGCTTTGTCGGTGTTTTTTGCCGGATTAATGGGCGATTGGCTCGGTCTTGAAAAAACATATCTTATTTCATCTATTCTGGCATTGGGAGCAATTCCCTTTGTACTGTTTTTAAAAAAGAAATAATAATAAACTTTTACTATGAATCAAATCTAAGTTGAGCGATTGGAGCATAGCGAACAAGCGCTTTACTTAGAGTTAACCCCGATGTAGAGATTGTAGTGTTTCACAAACAAAGTGCAGTGAAATACTTACAAGAACTAAATCGTGAGCGAGAATCGCTCAATTTGGGTCAAAGTAATTGTGGATGGTGTAAATAGCAAATTTAAAATCACCAATTTTTCGCAATTGGTTTTCACCACTTTTTCGCAAATGCAAATCACCA
>JAEINW010000052.1 GCA_016342715.1 Salinivirgaceae bacterium
TTTTGAATCTCTTGCAAAATCGTTACCATTACTGTATTTGGGAAAGCATAAAGATCAGTTGGAATTAATTGAGGCCATGTTATTTGGCCAAGCAGGATTAATACCAGACAACCCATCGGATAATTATTCAAAAAAATTGTACAGTGATTACCATCATTTAGCCACAAAATTTAATTTAAAAGCGATCAACAAAAGCTTATGGAAATTTATGCGCATGCGACCAGGAAATTTTCCAAGCATCCGCATCGGTCAATTTGCTCATTTAATTTTTAAATCAACTAGCTTATTATCGAAAATTCTGGATATTACTAAGCCTGAAGAATTAATTAAATATTTTGATGTTGAAGCTTCGGAATATTGGAATACTCACTATATATTTGGGAAGGAAACAGGGTTTAAAAACAAAACTATGGGTTCTTCTTCTATAAATAACATTGTTATAAATACCATTGCTCCTTTTTTATTTTTTTACGGTAAATATCACAAAAAAGATGAATTTACCGAATTGTCTGTGGAGTATTTGCAGCATCTTTCATATGAGAAAAACAGCATTGTTAATTCATGGCAAAAGTTGGGAGTTGAAGCAAAAAATGCATTCGATTCGCAAGCATTAATTCAATTAAAAAACATATATTGTAAACATCGAAAATGCTTGAATTGTAGAATTGGAAATCAAGTAATTCAACATAAATTTTAAAAGCATGACTAAAAATTTTTCTTCATTAAGCATATCTGCGGCTATGCTTATTACTATAGTATTGGTAGGAGCCGTTGGCTTTATGGCAATTGAAGATTATAGTTTGCTCGATGCTTTTTTTATGACCATGATAACGGTTTCGACCGTAGGTTTTGGTGAAATTCAACCCCTAACGCCTTTGGGAAAAGTTTTTACAACCTTTATGATTGTATTCAGTTTTGGTGCCTTTGCCTATGCGGTAACTTCAATTACCCGCTTTATTGTAGATGGCGGTTTTCGGAATTATTTTGTAAACAAAAGAACCTCAAGAAAAATTACGCATTTAAATAATCATGTGATAATATGTGGTTATGGGAGAAATGGATCGGAAGCTGCCCGGGTTTTTTATGAAAAGAAACAAGCCTTTGTAATTATAGAAGAAACTCCAGAAATTGTGGATGAAATTCGACATAGAACTAAAATGCTTTATGTTGAGGGAGATTCCACCGATGACAATATATTGAGAATGGCAGGAATTGAATCGGCAAAATCGTTAATAACAACTCTACCAAACGATGCTGATAATTTGTTAGTTATTTTATCGGCCAGAGCAATAAATAAAAAGCTACAAATAATAAGTAGAGCATCCAATGAATGGAGCGATGTTAAATTTAAAAGGGCAGGAGCTGACAACGTAATAATGCCCGATCTGGTAGGTGGACGCAGAATGGCAAAACTGGTTGCAAAACCCGATGTTGTTTCGTTTTTAGATTATATGCTAAAAAAGCAACCGGGCGAGGTTCAGTTGGTGGAATTAAATTGTGAAGATTTTGCTTGCACTTTTTTGTCAAAATCAATTGGAGAATTAAATTTTAGAAAAATATCGGGTGTGAATATTGTTGGTTTAAAAGACCACGAAGGTAAATATATTTTTAATCCGCCGCCTGAGTTTAAACTTACTTCAGAATATAAATTATTCGTTATGGGCAAGCAAGAGCAGCTCGCAAAATTGAGAGCTGCTGTTTATGAGAATATGTAAAAGCACTATTAATCATAATTTACCATCCACACAAAAACTTTTCAACAATTCACAACTAAGAATAAACATCTATCTAATTGCTTGGTATAATCTTATATTTTTGCATATCGAATTAAAAACAATAAAGTTTTATGAAGCAGTATCATGATTTGTTGAGGCATGTGTTAGATAAAGGAAGCGAAAAAGGGGATCGCACAGGAACGGGTACTATTAGTACTTTTGGGTATCAAATGCGTTTTGATTTACAGGAAGGATTTCCTTGTTTGACTACAAAAAAGTTGCATTTAAAGTCAATTATTCATGAATTGCTTTGGTTTTTAAAAGGAGAAACCAATGTAAAATATTTGCAAGATCATGGGGTTAAAATATGGAATGAGTGGGCCGATGAAAATGGTGAATTAGGTCACGTTTATGGCTACCAATGGCGTTCATGGCCAAAATCAAATGGGGGTCATGTTGATCAGATTTCGCAATTAATACATGAAATTAAAAACAATCCAGATTCACGAAGGCTCATTGTTAGTGCCTGGAATGTGGGTGAGATCGAAGATATGGCCTTGCCACCCTGTCATGCATTTTTCCAGTTCTATGTAAACAATGGAAAATTATCGTGTCAGTTGTATCAACGAAGTGCCGATGTGTTTTTGGGGGTGCCGTTTAATATTGCATCCTATGCTTTGTTAACATTAATGGTTGCGCAAGTATGTGATCTGGAACCTGGTGAATTCATACATACTTTTGGCGATGTACATATTTATTCAAATCATATCGATCAGGTGAATTTGCAGTTGTCAAGAGATTTTAGAGAATTGCCAAGCATGAAAATAAATCCAGCAGTTAAAGATATTTTTGGGTTTGTTTTTGAGGATTTTACTTTGGATAATTACGATCCGCATCCACATATAAAAGGGAAAGTTGCCGTTTAGCTCTTAATAATATATAATGAGTAATAATTAATTTTCGTGGAAAATAGTTGATCGTTTCCGACAATAAACTATCAGCTATGAACCACGAACAATGAATTTTAAATTATGTCAAAAACACTTTCAATTATAGTAGCGGTTGCTGAAAACAATGCCATTGGTTATAAAAATCAATTGTTAACCTATATTTCAGCCGATTTAAAACGATTCAAACAAATTACCAAAGGTCATACCGTTGTTATGGGTCGTAACACTTGGTTTTCCTTACCAAACCGGCCACTTCCTGGGCGTCAGAATATTGTTATTACAAACAATAAAGACGAAAAATTTGATGGAGCCGATACGGTTTATTCCATTCAAGAGGCCATTGATGTATGCCCCGAAAATGAAGAAAGCTTTATTATGGGAGGCGCCATGGTATATGAACAATTTTTTACCCTCGCCCACAAATTATATCTTACTAAAATCCACAAAAGCTTTGAAGCCGACACCTTTTTCCCTGAAGTAACAGAACTTGATTGGCAAGTTGTTGAAAAGGAAACTATTGACAACGATGAACAGGCAAAACTCTCGTATTCGTTTATTAATTTAGTTAGAAAATAGGACTTATTTATAAAACATTGTAAGCAACTATTTTGTTACTTGATACATCTTGAAGAGTCAAAAGTGCACAATAAAATTCGCGAATTTCGTTTTATTGTTAACAAAATTTAATTAACCGATTTCTAACCTAAACGTTATTATGATGAAGATTAAGAATTTATTTATTTATGCTTTTTTAGCTTTTACTTTTGTTTTTACTGCATGTAACGACAAAGATGATGAGACTACTACAACTGATGATGTTTGGACTAAAAATTCCGTGTCAGCAAACAAAGCTAAAATTGAGGATGAAGGTATTGCCATGCTTGATGAAATGAAAGCCATGGAGAATGAAGAAGCCATGGAAACAAATGCTGCATTTGTTGGGTTTTTAGGCCAAGATGATCCTTTTGGAGACATAGGAGATTTCAAAAGTGTAAACTTACGAAAAGATAATGTTTTAAGAGTTAACATGGCTTTGGCTGATTTTAATGGTTCTAAGGTGAAAAATGTTTTTGAAGCCTTGTCATTAAAAAGTGTTGAAGCAGATTCAAATACTGTTCAGTTTTTTTATGACGAGTTAGTTGGTGTTTATACATGGACACCTTATGGAAATGGAGGGCATTGGGATTATGTTGAAACTGGTGATGAAATTAAATTTCTATTCCCATCAACTGAAGATGGTGAAACCAATGATGCAAGCTATACAGTAAAATTTGTTGCCTATGATGGTCCATATTTAGATCCAATGTTTGAAGATAACTTACCTTCTGAAGTTTCTGCAGAATTAGCTATTGGAACAACAGTTCACATGGGTTATTATTTAGACTTAACTTATAATTCTGATGGGTATCCCACAAAAATTGAAACCAACTTAATGGTGGGTGATTTTAATATGGCTGTTATGGCTGAAAATGCAAACAATACTGCTTTTGATGTTTCTTATTCATTCACTCATGGATCAACAATATTGCTTAAAATGGAATTAGGAGCTGATGGCGATTGGACTGAAGGAAATATTGAAGATCATATTACTTTTTATAAAGAGGAATACAATAATGAAACTTGGGAATGGGTTGAAGTTGAGGTTGATATGTATGATGAATGGGATTATGCAGAAGGTGAAGTTTGGAAAGTAGTTACCGATGGCAATACAAGTTTTCAGGCAATGAATATAAAAGTTACTGGACAAATTGATGCCGAAGAATTGGGTGATTATATGGATAACAACGATTTTGATGAGCAAAGCGAAGCCGAGGTACAAGCAGCTGCAGACAAAATTAATGAGTATGCAGCTTTAACCTTACGTTTTGCTGATACCGATGAAATTGTTGCCATGGGTGAAGCATACCCTAAATATAAAGAAGGGTATTACAATTACAATGATGTGTGGGTTGAATATGCAGAAGAAGATAAGTATTATGATATCGACATGCGATTTGTATTTGCCGATGGTTCAAAAATTGATTTGGAAACCTATTTTGAAACAGGGTTTAATGACTTAGAAGATCAAATTGAAGCTTATATAAAGGAGTTGGAAGAAACTTATGGTTTTGGTTCTGATGAAGACTAAGAAAACTAAAAAAAACTATACAAAAAAAGGCTGAGATTTTTCTCAGCTTTTTTTTTGTATTAGTTTGCAATTATTCTGTAATAGTTTGACCCATATCCGCACCAAATTCCTAATCCATTTTTTACATTTGATTTTACTCTAGCATTAGTTGCAGCAAAGGGGTTTCCTGCATTGGTAATTTCTTTATGAAAAGTGTTCCAAAATTCATAAGATTGTTCATCAATTACAGTAAACATTAATGATATGGTATCGCCTAACATATAATTTAATTCATCTTGTTTGTCGGTGGAGCTTTTATTGCCTTTGTAAAGCGCAATTTCAATGTCTTGGCCGTTAAAAAATTTATCATTAAAATTTGGAAAAAAATTGGCTATATATTTATCATCTTTAGACTGAACCTTTGTTAAAGTTCGGTAGTAATTTTTTGTTGCAATATCATCCGTAAATTTTAGCCAAATAAATCCAAAACTATCACTATTTTCTTTTAATTCGAACCAAGAACTATCTAAAGTTACTGGCTCTGGAATTGTGGTAGTTGCTGTCGCTTCAAGATCATAATAATTTACTTTTAATTGGTATGTTTTACCAGCCTCTCCTTTTAATTTTGTTGCAACATAAACATAGGGTGGAAAATATGCATTGTTGGGTCGTAAAGTAAGAACCTCTGTGTTTTCGCCATCGCTAACTTCAACTCGGGCAGTTGTTAATACATAATCGCGAATACTTGCCGAATCAATTTCGGAAAAATAGGCAGCAGATCTAGTAAGTAATACTTTTGGAAATTTGCCATTTTCAATCCAGCCATCAATTACAATTTTACTTTCATAGTTTTCAAATTCATAATCTGGCTTAATGCATGAATAAAGCAGACAAGTAGATAGAAATATATAGATTAATTGTTTCATACGTTAAAATTTAAAATTCCATGTAATGCTTGGTAAAATAGGGAATAGCGATATTTGTCGTGGTTTTACGCTTAAATAATAGTTGTCAACATCGCCTTTTACCCGAAAATAGATGAAGTAAGGATTTGATCGGTTATATACATTGTAAACTGAGAAATTTAAGTTCGATTCAAGTCTGCCTTTTGTTTTTAATTTGTAGTTTGCCGAAATATCTAATCGATGATAGGAAGGCATTCTAAATGAGTTGACATCAGTGTATTCGTTCCCTAAGTTTCCCTGAATAAAATATCTACCAATAGGCAAGGTCATTGCATTACCCGTGGCATATATAAAGACTGCCGAAATACTCCATTTATCAGAAAGTTTGTGGTTTAGTGTAATGGAAAAATCGTGTACCCGATCGTATTTTGCCGGAAATTTTTCAGGGCCTAATTCTTTAAATTTTTTCCAGGTTCTTGATAAAGTATAGCTAGCCCAGCCTGTGGTTTTGCCAAATTGTTTTTTTATGTAAAATTCAGCACCATAAGCTTCTCCTATTCCTTGCAATATATTTCCTTCAACTTTTTTATTGTCAACATTGTCTAAAACACCATTTAAGAATTCAATTTGGTTATTGAGGTTTTTATAATAAACTTCAAACGATGTTTCAAAGTTATTGTTAAAAAAATTTCGAAAATATCCAAGGGTTGCCAATCCCACTTTCTGGGGTTCTACAAAATCAGTACTTGGTATCCACATATCGGTAGGTAGCGAAACAGAACCCACCGATGCTAAATGAATGGCTTGATGAGAATAGGAAGAAGATCCTTTAATAGAGGATTTATTATTTAGCATCCAAACAAATGAAAAGTTTGGGCTTATCATATTGTAAGTGGCTACTTTTTCATTCTTATTAAAACTAATGGAATCTTCTGCCTGTCCAGGAATAGCTTCAAAATATTTGGTATATGGGCCTACATGCTGAAAGCTTGTAATACGAACCCCAGAGCTTATTGTAAAATTTTCAGATAAGTTAAATTTTGCATCACAATAAAGAGCGTATTCATTTGATAAATATTGAAGTAAGCTATTGAAATTAATATCCAAAACATCAGCTTTTAACTCATTGGGTACAATTTTGTGATTGGAATATTGGAATCCAAATTTTAAAGTGCTTTTTGAAGGAAATAGATAGTTGAAATCAAGGTTTGTGTAATAATCGCGAATATTGCTATTTAACTCTAATGAATATTGGTCAAAAGCTCCGTACAAATTAAAGCCATACGAAGTAAAACCGGTTGTAATATTCGATATTAGTTTATTTGAAAATACTCTGTTGTAGCGAAAGGCAGCTGCTGAATTTCCCCAACTCATTTGGTTCGACACTTTATACTCCTCATCGCCTAATTTATATTCATCTTTCCCAGTAAATGCGGTAAAATATATACGGTCTTTGTTGCTTAGTTTATATTGTGCTTTTATCGATGCATCGTAAAAATAATAATTGGTATTATCAAAAAAATCTTTTGTCGTTTTAATAGTTTTGCTAACTACGGGCTTTATTAATTCAAAGTAGGTTCTACGGCCTGATATAATAACAGATCCTTTGCCTTTGTTAATAGGGCTTTCTAAGGTTAAATCAGTTGACAAAAGGCCTAAGCTTCCGCTTCCTTTAAAAGAATCGGGACTTCCATCTTTCATGCTAATATCAAATACCGAGGATGTTTTACCGCCATAATAAGCGGGCATAGCACCTTTAATTACTTTCACATTATCAACTATATCGGCATTAAAAGCCGGAAAAAATCCTAGCAGATGTGATGGATTATAAAGTGGCATATTGTCGAGTAAAATTAAGTTTTGTCCGGCATCGCCTCCGCGAACATACAATCCAGAATTTCCTTCGCCTCCGGCTTGAATACCAGGAGTTAATCGTAAGCCAGCAATTATATCAGGTTCACCCATTAGCGTTGGTAATTTGCCAATGTCTTTTGCATCTAGTTGAATAGTTCCAACTTCAGTTGATCGGATATTTTTGTCAGCTTTTTCGGAACTAATGGTTACATCTTGAACTTGAAGTGATGTGGGTTCAAGCTTAAAATTGTGAGTGAGACTCTTTTCCGTATTTACATTAAATGCAATAGAATTATAACCTAAATATGATATTGTAAGCTTATATTTATTACATGGTATTTTTATAGAGTAAAAGCCTTTTTCATTGGTGACAGCTCCTTTGTTAAGGGATTGGATATAAATATTTGCTCCAATTAAAACATCTCCGGTTTCAGCATCTTTAATTGTGCCCGACACCCTACATAAATCCTGAGCATTGACAGAATTTATAAAGAACAGTATTACAAAATATGCTAGAAAGTTTTTCAAATTCGTTTGGTTTGCGGCAAAAATACTAATAATCGGAACGAGTTTTTATAATAAATGATATTTCGATTGTTTTTTTATTTCCAATATAAATCTCATTTAAACAGTGTTTTAAATGAATAGTGGTGCCACAACTTCACAAAAAAAAGCTTAAGAAATTGATGTTAAGCTATTTTTTCATAGCAGTAGTGTAACGACGGATCATATTGAAAAGTTGTGGAGCAAGCTAAAATATTTGAAAAGGTTAATCATAAATGATATAGCTTAGAATTTAAACAACCTCTCAGTAAGCAGATGTGGTATTAATGGAGGATAATTTGCTTTTTTATTTTGCTGCAAGCAGCGAGGAGTAAGAGTCAATATATTGATACGCTTCTCTTTCGGGATTAGTTCGAATTTTTGTTTATTATTAGTTTTCAATTCAAAAAAACATAGTCTCACTGATATAAAGCAACAAAACGCAACTCGCTTTTTTATGTAATAGATTGCGTCGCATGTGGATATATTTTAATAATTTAACATATTTACTTGCGACGGTTCGTATGGTTGCACTAAATTCTTAGGGCGTTGCCCTAAGTTGAAATATATAAGCCTTGCAGGCTAATTTTTTTGATTGTTATTGGTGCTTAGTTTCACTTTAAGACTTTAGTTTTCACAGTTTGTATTTGTAAAATAATATCCTCCCCAGCTCTCCTTAGAAAGGAGGCCTGTCTGCCGATAGGCAGGGAGCTTCATTTGTATTTCAATTATAATTTGTTACCTTAATTTTTTGGTTGTGTTCTTTCAATTTGGCAGAATGTAATTACTCACTTCGTTCATGAACGCTATGCTAAGTTCCTCCCTTTTTAAGGGAGGTTAGGTGGGATAAATAGTACGATGCAAGCATAAAATTTGGTTTTATGACATTATCTACATGCATCGCAACAATTCCACATTAAATATTTAGGTAATTTTATTTAAATCCCCAACTTTTTAATGTGATCCGTAACTACTTGCTGATTTTAGATTATACTTTGAGGTATAATAAACAAAAAGGAGTCTGTTTTTTATTGTAGCAGAATAAAATCTAAGTTGAGCGATTGGAGCATAGCGAACAAGCGCTTTACTTAGAGTTAACCCCGATGTAGAGATTGTAGTGTTTCACAAACAAAGTGCAGTGAAATACTTACAAGAACTAAATCGTGAGCGAGAATCGCTCAATTTGGGTAATAAGCAATACTTGATATAGAGTTTATGCATTTGTTTGGTTTTTTCTATACCTTAGATGTCGATTTATATAAAACACTTATTTATTATGAAAAAAATACTTAAAGGGCTACTATATTTTATATTATCGTTAATTCTATTGTTTGGGTTTTTTTTAGGATATAATACGGTAAAAGATTATAAACCAGAAGCAGAAGAGGTGCTTTTTGAAGGTGATGGAGCAGTAATAAATATTTATGACACCTTAAACTTTTTGAATTGGAATGTTGGTTATTGTGGCTTAGGCAGTGATATGGATTTCTTTTACGATGGGGGTAAACAAACGCGTACTTCCGAAGAAAGAACCAATGAAAATTTCAATAAAATAGCCAAATTTTTAAAGCAAAACGATTCCATTGATTTTTACTTATTGCAGGAGGTTGATCAAAACTCAAAGCGTAGCTATCATATGAACCAATTCTCAAAATTGGGTAAAGAACTACCTGATTTTCACTCTTATTTTGCCTATAATTATAAAGTTTTATTTGTGCCTGTTCCGGCAAACGATCCCATGGGAAAAGTTGAAGGTGGTTTAGCCACTTTTTGTAAAGAGCAACCATTTAAGGTTAAACGACATAGTTTTCCGGGGAACTACGAATGGCCAAAGGGCTTATTTATGTTGGATAGATGTTTTATGGTTAAGCGATTTTATACATCAAACGGAAAAGAGTTGGTTATAATAAATACACATAATTCGGCCTACGATACGGGAAATTTAAGAAAACAACAGATGAAATTAATTCGAGAGTTTTTATTAGCCGAATATGAAAAAGGAAATTATGTAATTATTGGTGGCGATTGGAATCAAAACCCACCAAAAGCAGGAGAGAAAACTTCCGAACACAAAGATGGTCACTTAACTCGAATTAAAATTGATAATGAATTTATGCCTGCGGGTTGGCAATGGATTTTTAGTGAGGATATTCCAACAAATCGAATGTTGTATGAGCCATATAATAAGGAGACGACAATTACTGCCGTTATTGACTTTTATTTGATTTCGCCGAATATAATTTCTCTTGCGCATAAAAATGTGAATCTGAATTTTGAAAATTCCGATCATCATCCCATATTTATGTCGGTTTTACTTAAACATTAAGAATTTTAATTTTTCCATTTAAAACTACGGCGTCCAATTTCATATTTTGGGCGCTTTTTTTTGCATCCTCAATGGTGTGAACTATGGGTTCGCCTTTTGTATTAAATGATGTGTTGATTAGAGCTCGAATACCTTTTGTGTTTAAAAACGAAAGCAAATCGAAAACGAAAGGGTTTTCTTTTCTATGAAAAATCGTTTGAATTCGGGAGCTTCCGTCGATATGAACCGCTCCTTCTAATTCTTTTTTCTTTGATTGCAAAATTTCAAAATCGAGGAGCATGTATTTTGAAAGATGATGAATCTTATCAAGCCCCGTAAAATATTTAGTGTTTTCCTCAAGCATTATGGGCGCTACAGGCCTATACCATTCTCGCTGTTTATGTTCCATACTAACTTTTCGGGCGAGTTTTTGTGAATTTGCCAAACACAAAATGCTTCGATTTCCCAAAGCTCTTGGTCCTATTTCAGCAGCATTGTTACATAGGCCAATAATTTTTCCTTCACGTAATAATTTAGCTGTATTTTCTATGGTTTCTTGTGTGTAGGATGTTTCATAATCTTCAATATCCCAATTGTTGAGATACGGATCGTGAATTTTTATTTCGTTTTTTGTTTTCCAATCATAAAAAGCTGCAGCTCCAAGAGCCAATCCAGAGTCGTTGCAACAAGGGGGTATAAAAACATCTTTAAATAGTTCTGACTTTATAATTCGGGTATTTAGCACAATGTTTAGAGCCGAACCGCCTGAATAATAAAGATATTCGGCCTTGCTTTCTTTTTTTAATCGCTCAATGTACTTTAAGGTTTCTCTAATGAATATTTCCTGAATGCTTGCTGCAATATTTTGGATAAACGAATCTTTCTGATTTAGTTGCTTTAATTCGATATTAAATTCGGCTTTTGCCGATTCAAATATTGGTTTTTTGCTTTTCCAGCAATCTTCAAAATAATTGTTGTTTTCTAGCCAGGTTTCAATTTTTTTCGAGTATTTTCCATACGAGGAAAATCCCATGAGTTTGCCTGGAACGCTATTTAAATCAATAGCTTTGGCTCCAATGATTCCAAATGTAAGCGCATTGGCATTAAAAAGAGAAGAGAGTTTTTTAAGCTTCCAATGTGCTTCAATTTTTGAAAGATTATTATCGATAAAATGCCATGCAGAAAAATTGCTCAAGCTGGCTCCTCCATCAAAATGTATGAGTAAGCTATTGTTTTTAAAGAGGCCAAAAAATGGCAAACAACTGCCCATGTGAGCAAGCTCGTGATTAAGAATATTAGCAGTTTTTTGAATGTTGAACCAAAAAAGCTTTCCTTTTTCATAACTATTAGTAATTTCTTCAATTAATGGAGCTTCAAAACGAATGTTCCCAGTCGAATTGATAAAGGATCGTCCAGCAACATTATCAACAAAAACAAAATCAATTTTTCTGCCAAGTAACTTTTTATCCTTTAGTAGCTTATATATCGATTCAGGCATATTATTACTGTGCTTAATTCTATCTAATCGTTCAAGTTGGGCTTGATAAATAACTTCACCCTTTTTTAAAATGGCTATACTATGATCGTGCGAAATGGTTGGTGTTGGTGAATCGTTAATGTCTTGAATTCCGTAAACTCCAATGGTTAAAGTGTTTTTGTTCATAATTAAAAATCAAAATGTTTAATAAAAGCAAAAGCAGATCAAATATAATTCTACATTAAATATTTTATTAAATAAAAATTATTATTTTTACGCATGCTGGTAGTTATGCAACTACAATTAATAAACAAAACGACAAATTTTGTATGGTAACAGATGAAGATGTACAGCGATTCATTAGTGCAATCAAAATGGTATCTACTTACAATTTTACAGACTACTCAGAAAGGTCTTTTAAGCGTAGGATAGAAAAGCTTTTGGTTGATAATCATATGGATATTAATCAATTGTCGTTAAAAATGTCTAAAGATAAAGATTTTCTGGAAAAAATTGTACGAGACATTACAGTGAACACCACCGAGCTTTTTCGAGACCCCGAAATGTGGATCACCTTGAAATATCAAATTCTTCCTAAGTTAAAAAAGAATAAATCAATTTTTATTTGGCATGCAGGCTGTTCCAGCGGTCAGGAAATTTATTCGATGTTAATTTTGTTGAATGAGCTTGGAATGTTAGAGCAAGCAAAAGTTTTTGCTACCGACATTAACTCAGAAATGTTAGAATCATCAAAAAAAGCAACTTATAAATATCGCTTCAATCTTGGCTATCTCGACAACTTTGACAAAGTAATACGAGAGAATCCGTATAACTTTGAGGAAAAAATTGATGTTCCCTACGAAAAATATTTTGATATTGATAAGGTTAAGGATACCATAACCATGAAGAAGTTTCTTCGTGAAAAAGCAGTATTTAGAAAACACGATTTGGTAAATGATGGGAATATTTTTTACTCCAAGTTCGATCTTATCTTATGCAGAAATGTAATTATTTATTTTAATAATAAGTTACAGAATCATGTAATTGATTTGTTTAGTAACAGTTTGTATCGCGATGGTTTTTTAATACTTGGAGCCCATGAAAGTATTTTGGGGCCTGTTGCCAATAGTTTTGATAGAACCAAAGGATTTTACAGAAAAAAACAATTTTAGAAAAGGGCCCCATTTTATATGAATAATTTAGGAATAGTTGATACAAAAAAAATAATTGCCACCATAAACGATTCGTATGGGTTAAATTTGGCTGATTATTCCTTAACTACATTGCGAAGACGATTTAGTCACTTAATGGGATTTTTTAGCATTAGTTTGGTTGACGATTTTGTTCAACAAATAAGTCGAAATAATATTGGGTATCAAGAACTACTTGATGAATTAATGATTGATTCTACGGAGTTATTTCGTGATCCATCGTTATGGCGTGAATTGCGCGAAAAGTATTTTCCAGAAATTGGGAAAACAGTAGGATCAAAAATTTGGTTGCCCGGAATTACATCGGGTGATGAGCTTTTTTCATTAATGGTTTCGTTGAAAGAAACCGAATTGATAGATAAAATACGTGTAGTAGCATCTTGCCCTTCGAATCGGAGAGTTGTAAAAATAAAAGAGGGCGGAGCTTACGATTTAAAAAAGATGGAGATAGGGGAAGCTAACTACACTCGATTATCGGGAAAATTTGAATTTTCAAAATACTATGAGTTAAAAGGGAATAAAGCTTTTCTTGATAATTCATTAGTTAAAAACGTAGAGTTTGATAACTTTAACATATCGCAAGTGATGCCAAATAAAAATTATCGAATGATTATTTTTCGAAATATAATGATACAATATAATTTACCATTATATGAAAAAGTAATCAGGCGACTTGTTGATAGCCTGACAATTGGCGGGTATCTTGTTCTTGGAAACAAAGAAACTTTGGATCATTCTGAAGTTGGAAAGAAAATGCAATTAGTAAACGAAACTGAAAAAATATATAGAAAGAGGATTGATTAAATGATGGATTATAAGGCAGTAATAATAGGTGGTTCAGCAGGAAGCTTTCAGGTAGTAACAAAAATTATTGCCTCTTTGCCTTCTAACTATCCGCTACCTGTTATTTTATGTTTACATCGACTAAAACATGTGCGATCGGGTTTCGTTGAAGCGCTGTCGATAAAATCGCAAATGCCTATTGTTGAGCCAAATGATAAAGATGCGATTAAAACAGGAAAAATTTATTTAGCACCGGCAAACTATCATTTATATGTTGAATTAGGAAATAAGTTCTCATTATCCACAGAAGATTCGGTTAATCATAGCAGGCCATCTATTGACTTGTCGTTTTTTTCTGCAGCCTATAACTATAAAAAAAAATTAGTAGGTATTATTCTAAGTGGAGCAAATAAAGATGGTGCATTGGGATTAAAAAGTGTTAAAGATTCAGGTGGATTAACAATTGTTCAGGACCCTAACGAATGTCAGGTTCCAACCATGACTTTAGCATCGATGAATGCGACAAATGTAGATCACGTTTTTAGTACAAAACGAATAGTTGATTTTTTATTAAGTTTAGCTTAAGCATTGTATGAACGATATTGTAAAATATAAAAGTAGGATAATTCGCAACTTAATATTGCTATTAATTTTGGTAGTTATATCAATATTTATTGTAATTGCAGCTGCTAAAGAGCTTAAGGCAGACAGTTTTGCCATATTAATATTGGTTCTGTTGTTAGTTGAATTACCTGTTATAATAAATTTAAGTTTTTCAGGAATTCGAGCGATTAACATTATTCTTGATAATGAAGAAAAGCAATTGTCGAGTAATGAGGAAATTGAAAAGATGGAGCAAGAAGTTGAGGAAAAAGTGAAAGAAGCTGATGTTCTTTCTTTCAATTTTTCGAGACTCAAAGAAGATATGCCTGAATATTCCGATATTGAAACTTTTGGGCAATCGTTACTTTCAGGAATAAGCAAACAGGTTGAAATTGTGCTTGGTGTTTTTTATTGCTATAATGCAGAACACGAGGTTTTTAAGCTTTGTTCAAATTTTGCTTACTATTCTGATAATGTGCCCAATGATTTTAAAATTGGTGAGGGCTTAAATGGGCAAGTAGTAAAAGACAAAAAAGCAATGTATTTAAAAGATTTACCCGAAGGATATGTAGAGGTAATTTCTGGGCTTGGTAGTTCAAAGCCCAGCAATTTATTAATATTACCTTTGATAGATAAGGATAAAGTTTTGGGCTTGATTGAATTAGCAACATTTAAGCCAATAGATAAAGGAGTTATAAATAGAACCAAAGAAATTTCTGAGTATATTGGCTCATTAATTGGTAAAATAGCATAAAACAATAATATACAATGACCTATATTTTTGAAAAAATAGCGAATTTGTTAGTGTTTAAAGTAAAAAATAAACTTAACTATACTCCAGGATTTATAATTTTAGGATTTCTTATCCTTTTATTTTCTTGGATTATTGGGCTTGTTTTTATGAAGGTTAATGTGTCATTTGAGGGATTAGCTCAACTTCACAAACAAGCTCCCATATATTATGCTGTTGATTTAGCACCTTTACTTCTTGGATTATTGGGTTTCATACTCTCAAAATATTATCAAGAAACAACCAGTGAATTGCTTGAAATTATTGAGGAAAAAGATCAAATAATAAATCAAAATGCTCAGTTGGCCAAAAAAATTGGCGAAGGTGATTTGTCAGCAGTTGAAGAAATAATTGATGAGAAGGATGTTCTTGGAAAGTCCTTAATGATTATGCGTGAAAATTTATCACGTACAAACGAAAATGAGCGTCAACAAAATTGGATTGCAAAAGGAAAGGATACTATTTCTGATATTCTCCGCATGCACAATGATTTAGAAGAACTTTCTTATAAAACCTTGGTTGAGTTAATTAAGTACATTAACGTGCTGCAGGGAGCATTTTATCTATATTCTGAAGAAGAAGGCAAACTAATTAATTCAGCCAGTTTTGCCTATAATAGAAGAAAATATCAAAATATAGAATTTAAAGTTGGTGAAGGTTTAGTTGGTCAATGTGCTTTTGAAATGGCAACAATTTTCCGTAGAGAAATACCCGAAGAGTATGTGAGTATTACCTCAGGAATTCTTGGCAATAAAAAACCATCATCTTTATTATTGGTACCATTAATTACCGATGACAAATTACAAGGAGTTATTGAATTTGCTTCTTTAGATAAGGACATTGATAAATTATCTGTTCGTTTTCTTGAAGAGTTAAGCGATATTATTGCCCGTACAATTTTTAATTTAAAAGTAAATTCAAGAACTGAAAAACTTTTAAAAGACGCTCAGGAAATGACCAATGAACTTCAAGAAAATGAAGAAGAGTTGCGTCAGAATGCCGAGGAAATGAGAGCTACTCATGAAGAATTAGAGAAGTCAAATGTAAAATTAGAGTCTCAAATACTTGAAGTTGAAAATGCTCAGAAACGACTTCATTCATTGCTTGAAAATGCCTCTGAAATTATTTCAATTTATGATGATGACATGAAATTGAAATATATAAGTCCATCGGTTGCTAGTATATACGGTTATTCTGGTGAAGAAATGATGGATGGGAAAGATTTAGATAGACTTACAGCTCGTGGAGTTAAAGAGTTTACTGAAATGTTTAGCACTTTAGCTGAAAAACCAGAGCAAGCAAAATCAATTCAATACACGTACATGCGTAAAGATGGGCAAAAGATTTTTATTGAATCGAAGGGACGTAATTTATTGGATGACCCCGCTATTGATGGAATAATAATTAATTCTCAGGACATAACGGAACGAAAAAGGGCTGAGAAAGAAGAGCGGATGAAAAGTAAGATGCAATCATTATCGGAAAATTCGCCTGATATGATTTTGCGTTTAAGTCCAACTGGTCAGTTTTTTTATGCAAACCCAATTGTTAAAATATTTACCGGGGTAAATAACAACGACATTATTAAAAAGAATTTAAGCGATGTTGATTTTCATGCCGATATAAAACAGTTCTTTTTAGATTCTATAAAAAAGGTTAAGTCATCACAGCAAAAAACAAATACTGAAACTACTTTTCCTACAAATTTTGGTGCGCGAATAATGCAAGTTAATGCTATCCCAGAATTTAGTGATGATAAAGAATTAGAAACCATCCTTTTCGTAGCTCATGACATTACTGAACAGAAGAAAATAGAGGAAGAAATTAAAGAAAAGAATAGGGCGGTAGAGGAAAGTATTAATTATGCTCAACGAATTCAATCGTCGATTTTGCCGCATACAAAATATATACAGGAGTTTTTACCAAAATCGTTTATCTATTATAAACCCAAAGATGTAGTTAGTGGCGATTTTCCATGGTTCTTTAAAAAAGGCGATGATTTATTTATAGCAGCTGTCGATTGTACTGGTCATGGCGTTCCTGGGGCACTTTTATCATTTATAGGATATTTTATTTTAAATAATGTAGTTGACCATTACGAAAACATTAATGCAGGCGAAGTTTTAGATAAGCTACACGAAGGAGTTCGCACCACTTTAAAACAAGATAGAATTGATTCTGATGCACGCGATGGTATGGATATTGCACTTTGCAAGATCAATTTGAAGAATAATTTGTTAGAGTATTCTGGGGCTCATCGACCCTTGTATTTATTTAGAAATGGTGAATTAAATGAATATAAAGGGAATAGAAAAGCCATTGGAGGGATACCTCATGGTAAAAAATCTGAAAAAGATTTTGAAAACTATATAATAAATTTGGAAATTGGCGATAAAGTCTTTTTCTTTTCCGATGGTTTGCCTGATCAAATAAATGCAGATAGAAAAAAATATCAAGCAAAAAGAGTACGCGAAGGTATTTTGAATAATAAGGATATGAAAATTAGTGATTTTGAAAAATACTTTTCCGATGATTTTGAAGCTTGGAGAGGTGAATATAAGCAAATAGACGACGTTTTATTAATAGGAATAGAATTTTAAATAATTAACTATGGCTGGGAATGGTGCAGATATAAAAGAATTTCTGGAATTCGTTTACGGTTTTTATAGATCAATGAACGAGCATAAAGTTCAATTGGCTTATGAAGGCGAGATAACCCACCAGATAACAAAAGCATTTACTTCATTAACGGAAACAACCATGGAGTTAGAAGAAGAATCACATTCTACTCAAAAAAAAGTGTTTCATGTTATGGTAGAATGCCTGCAGAATGTAGGTAAACATGCCGAGGTTATCGATCCGAATGAAATTCGAAAAGACGGAAAGGGAATTTTCCTACTTTGTAAGAATGAAGGTGAATACACAATAACCACCGGAAACATTTTGAACAAGACTCGAACCCATGAAATGACTGAGGTTCTTGAAAAAGTCAACAGCCTTGATAAAGAAGGCTTAAAACAGTTATATAAACAGCAGATAAAAGAAGGCCGTTTATCCAATAAAGGGGGTGCGGGATTAGGTTTTATTGACATAGCTAAAAAAACAGGAAACAAATTGTTTTACAATTTTCTACCTATTGATGATGAATTTTCTTTTTTTGTGTTAACAAGTAAAATATCTAGATAAAAAAATTAATAAAGCTGAATTATGGAGGTAATAAAGATAGTTGGAACAGATGACACTCCTAGTGTAACCTTAGATGTTGCTAACGAAATATTTGAAGTGTCAGGAAGATCATTACCAGAAGATGTGGCTTCGTTTTATGAGCCAATTTTGGATTGGTTAGAAAGGTATTCTGATGAAGCTGCGGCAAAAACTGTATTTAACTTCAAACTGGTATATTTCAACACCGCATCTTCAAAAATGCTACTTGATATTCTTCTTAAATTAGAAGAAATGTATGAATCAGGCAAAGATGTCCTTATTCGTTGGCATTTCCCTGAAGACGATGAAGATATGGAAGAGGCAGGTGAAGAGTATGCCGACATTGTGGAAGTGCCTTTTGAGCAAATTAGCTACGCAATGGATTAAATTAAATCGTTCTGAATTCATTTAAAATAATTAACTCAAATAATGAGTGAAGAAATTTTAAAAGCCCTAATGCAACTATTTGCCATTATTGCTAAGCAAGATGGTGGAGTAGAAGATAGTGAGATTGACTTTGTAAACAGCTTTCTTTCAACTCAGCTTAGTTCTGATTTTGTTGAAGAATACATGGCGCTTTTTTATAAGCATGCCGGTATTGAAGACAGAGCTGAATACATGGAGAAGAAAGAACGCGGCGAAGTTAAATTAACATCGGTTAAAGATTCGGTGCGGATATTGGGGATTTGTAAAAAAATTAATAAAACACTTACTCAAGAACAAAAAGTTGTTGTTCTGGTTCGCATATTTGAATTAGTTGCTGCAGATAAAAAGTTTTCAGAACAACGTCTGGCAATTATAAATACGGTAGCTGAAGTATTTAATATTTCTACTGAAGAATTTAAGGGTACTGAAACTTTTGTAGTAAATGATAGTAGCAACGAATTAGATATTCCGAGTGTTTTAATTATTAATGACAAAGAGGAAGAATTTGAAAATGCTAAGCATATAAGAAGTGACGATCTTAATAGAGAAGTATTTATCCTTCAAATTAAGAGTGTCGAGTTATACTTCTTGAGGTATACTGGTTCTCAGGCACTATTATTAAATGGATTGCCGGTACGCTCAAACCGAATTTATTTGTTCGCAAACGGCAGTTCTATTCGTTTTCCTAAAAGTAAGCCTGTTTACTATAGTGATGTGGCATCGAAATTTATGGCAGATGTAACCTCATCGCGTATAACTTATAATGTTAACAATGTTGAATTCCGATTTAAAAACGGTGGAATTGGTTTGCGCGATATTAACCTTTCTGAAGAACAAGGAAGATTGATTGGAATAATGGGAGCTAGTGGAGCAGGCAAAACCACCTTATTAAATGTTTTAACAGGAATTGAAGCCCCATCAAAAGGACAAGTTCTTATAAATGGAATTAATTTACACACCGAAAATGATAAAATGGAAGGTGTGATTGGATATATTCCACAAGATGATCTTTTAATAGAGGAACTTACGGTTTACGAAAATTTATATTTTAACGCTAAACTTTGTTTTAAAAATATTCCCGAAGAGGAATTGCACAAAAGAGTTGAAACCACACTATCAAACCTTGGTTTGCTTGACAGGAGACACCTTAAGGTGGGATCGCCACTCAATAAAACCATTAGTGGAGGTCAAAGAAAACGTCTTAATATTGCCTTAGAGCTTATCAGAGAACCGCCTATTTTATTTGTCGATGAACCTACTTCAGGACTTTCATCTCGCGACTCTGAAAATGTAATGGATCTTCTTCGAGAATTGTCGATGAAGGGTAAATTAATTTATGTGGTGATTCATCAACCATCTTCCGAAATATATAAAATGTTCGACAAGATGGTTATTATGGATACAGGTGGATACCAGATATATTATGGCAACCCTGTTGAAGCTGTAACTTATTTTAAAAAGCTTGATGCCCAGATTAATAGCGAAGTTGGAGAATGCCCAACCTGTGGTAATGTGAATCCGGAGTTGATATTCAATATAATAGATGCTCAGGTGGTTGACGAATTTGGACGATATACAAATAATAGAAAAGTAACACCCGAAGAATGGGAAATCAATTATAATAATAACCATTCGCATGAAAAACATGAGGATTTAAATGAAGAGCCTCCAAAATCCTTAAATATTCCTGGCTGGTTTAGCCAAATGTCTATTTATTTTAGAAGAGATTCTTTAGCAAAAATTAGTAACAGGCAATATATTTTACTTAATATTCTCGAAGCTCCTTTGCTCGGATTTATTTTAGCATTTCTGATTCGTTATATTGCCGATCCAAATTCAAAAATTTATATATTCAGAGAAAATGAAAATATACCAGTTTATATTTTCATGAGTATGATTGTGTCAATGTTTTTAGGTTTAATGGTAAGTGGTGAGGAGATATTTAAAGATAGAAAAATATTAAAACGCGAAGCATTCTTGAACTTAAGTCGCTCCAGTTATTTGATATCAAAAATAGTAATTCTCTTTATGATTTCTGCTATACAGGCATTTTTGTTTGTTTTAGTTGGCAATTTTATTTTAGGAATCCAAGGGTTATGGTTTGAATATTGGTGGGCCTTATTTTCAATTGCCACCTTCTCAAATATGCTTGGTTTAAATTTATCTTCGGCATTTAATTCAGCAGTTACTATTTATATCATGATACCTCTTATGATGATTCCACAAATGGCCTTAGGAGGTGCTATGTTTAGTTTTGATAAATTAAACCGTGCCGTTGGAAGTGTTGAAGGAGTGCCACCGGTTTGTGAGTTTATGGCAACAAGGTGGGTATATGAAGGGCTGATGGTGCGTCAATTTAAGGACAATAAGTTTGAAAAAGATTATTTTGGAATTGAACAGCAAATTTACATGTCAGATTTTAAAAATGTATATTATATACCTGAATTAAAAGAAAGAATTGATTTTTGTATTTCAGCAATTACTACTGAAAATGATTCAATCAGAGAGATTATTTCAAAAAAATTGGCCTTACTAAAAAATGAATTGCATAAAGAAACCGTGCGGGTGCCAGAAGTTAAATTCGAATATGTTAATGATTTGAACATTGATAATTTTACCCCTGACATCGGAAAATATACTAGTGAGTATGTAAATAAATTGGAGATGTATTATATTGATGTGGCTTCAAATGCAAATTATAAAAAAGAACGAATTATTGAGTACCTTGACAATAAAGAACCAGGTTATTATAATGCTAGAAGACAAGAGTACCACAACGAAGCCACGCACGATATTGTTAGAAAAATTTACGAAAAGAATAAAATATTAGCATATAAAGACCGATTAATCCAACAGGTTGATCCAATTTATGAAATTCCTTGGGTTAAACATCCGTTTAATTTTAGAGCGCATTTTTACTCACCAATCAAACATTTTGCAGGAAAAAATATGGACACCTTTTGGTTTAATATGTGGGTTGTTTGGTTTATGACAATTGTTGGTTATTTTGCTTTGTATTATGATTGGCTTAAAAAGTTTATAGATTTATTTCAAAAATAGTTTTTGTTAAAGGTTTTTTAATTTTATAAAAAAAGGGTTACTTTTATATTTAAAACAAGCACCATGAGGAAAAATTGGTATAAAATAGTTTTCATTTCGATTGTAGGCATCTCTTTAGCGCAAATGAGTTGTACAGGAGATGGGAGTAAGAAAAAATTAGATGACATTGAAATTCCTGAAGATATATTTGGTGATGATAAACCATTATTGATTTCTCAAGAGGCAATGGAAGATATTATCGATAATATTTCATCGCCAGTTGAGATGGCTGCACTTTTAAAATCGACAGGAGTACCCTTTTCACAAAAACTTTTAGCATCAACAGATAACATTGATGACTTAAACACCAATTTTAAGCAAGCTTTAAATTTGGGCATTTTAGGATGTGATTTGGGATACTTAAATATGTATGAAAAAACAGGGTCGGTTATAAATAATATGACAGCAATTCATTCCCTTGCTAATGAGCTTAGAATTGGTCAGTTTTTCGACTTTAGTACAATTAAGCGTTTAGCAACGAATAATGAAAACTTGGATTCATTAATGTACATATCTGTTTCAAGTTTTAATAATATGGACTTATACCTTCGTCAATCAAATAGAAGTAACATAAGTTCATTAATTGTTACCGGAATGTGGATTGAGGGAATGTATTTAGCTACACAAGTTGTTAAAGAAAAACCAAAGAAAGATGTTATTGAGCGTATAGCTGATCAAAAGTTAGTGCTTAATGATTTGATTTTAATTTTAAAGAACTATAAAGGAGATTCAAAATTTGTTGATCTGGTAATAGAAATAGAAAAGATTAAGAGAGAGTACGATGCTGTTAAAATTACTTATGAAATGGGTGAACCTGAGGCAAAAGAGGTCGATGGTATGCTAATAATTGTTCAAAATGACAAACAATATATTGATATTTCTGATGAAACTTTAACAAGTATTATTAATACAATACAAGATGTACGTAATAAAATAATCAATTTGTAAGATGAAGAAACTCTTTAAAATAATATTGGCTCTTTTTATAGGTTTTCAGGTAAATCAAACATTTGCCCAAAGTGACGAATTGGTTAATGTATGTGCTCTTGGTATTGGTAACGCAACCTATTTAAAAGATTATAAATTTAAAATTCCTGCTAGTAGTGTCTCTCCACCATCATTAAAGATAAATGTAATATTAAACAAAGGGACCATGTATAAAATTACGGTTTGTAATGCCGAAGGTTATGCAGGAGAGGCCGTTGTTAAATTGATGGACAATGCAACAGTGTTAGGATCAAATATGAAGGCTGATGGTTCCTTTTTAAAGGCAATAGGTTTTCAATGCGAAAGAACAGGTATGTATAGTATAAATGTATCGTTTAAAAATGGGAAAGATGGCGCCGCTGTTGCTATACTCTCCTATATAAATATGTAGTTATTCTTAAAAATATATTGAAAAGGTGTCAAATAATTGACACCTTTTTTTATGATTTTATCGGATAAGCCAGAATTAAAAATGAAGGTTCATTCTGAACTATAATTTCTTTTACAAAAATCTCAGCTTTAAATTCAGGTGCATGAACGGGTTTAAGAGTAAGCTCATTTGTATATTCAGTTAATTGGTAGTCCTTCCATTTTTGGAATAATGTTGTTAATAATACAGCTGAATCGGGCTTATAAATATCTTGTAGTTTTAACTTTTCTATTTTAGCATCCGATTTAATACCTGTTAATTGTCTCCACTTTTCATTAACGTAAGTATGGTAGCCATTTTTAAAAATTAATGTTGCAAAAATTGAATTATCAGATATTGATTTGAATAGTTCATTACTTGATTGAACTTCATTCATCAATGTTTTCATTTCAGTTAAATCCTTAATTGAAAAATTGTAAATATTAGTTTTCTGGTTATATACTCCGTTTAATCTAATAAATGAAATGGCATTAGCTTTACCATGAATAAGCCTAAAGGACAATAATATATCTTCTTTTAATTGTATTGATTTATTGATTGCCTTTTTAATTGAAAATTTATCTGATGGATGTATATATTCCAGAAACTGATCTAGATTCAAGGAATTTGCTAAGTCATATTTTTTTTGACTTTCGCTGTTTGGCAAAAGAGTATTTTTGTTTATATCATAAATCAATCTCTTCGATAATAAGCTTTTGTTTTCTTTATAAAACTTATTAATTGTACGATCTTTTTCTTTTATGTCAGTAATGTCTTGAATTATTCTTAGTACGTGTACTTTTTTGTTGCAAGCATCTTCATAAAAATTGCAGATTTCTGAAATGTTTTTTAATTCTCCTAGTTTTGAAATTAATCGGTATTGTATGGAATATGATTCTTGTGTTTCACAATATTTTTTGTGTGTTAATTCAATGGTCTTTTTGTCTTCTTTATGAATGAACGAAGAAAAGTCGTCTAAATTTTTTAATTGCTTCGTTTCTTTAATTCCCAGTAAATCTTTAATGTTTTCTGAAAATAAAATTTCATTACTTCCTATTTGATAATCAATAAAACTAATTTTTGCAATTTTTTGAATTTCCTTTAATTGGTTGTTTTTAGATAAAATATGGGTTTCAAATTTTTTTGATTCTGTAATATCCTGAAAGGTGCCAATAGCTTTTGTGGTTTGGTTTTGTTGGTTTTTCACAAAGGTGCCAATAGCTTTAATGTGCTTAAGCTTATTGCTTATTGTTAATATTTTAAATTCAATATTGAAGGGTTTATTATTATTTTTAGAATTATTAAATACTTTATCGACATGAATTTTATCATCTTGATGAACCAAGTTTAAAAAGTCAGAAAAATTAAATTTGTTACTGTTTGGTGTCATTTCAACAATATTCCATATTTCATCAGAAAATTGAGTTTTATTTGATTCAAAATCAAAATTCCAATAACCAATTTTTGCAATATGTTCTGCCTGTTTTAGGCGAGTTTCACTTTCCTTTATACTAATTTCGGAATTTCTAATACGTGAAATATCAAGGCATGTACCTCTTAATTTTATAACCTTTCCATTTTCATCGGAAATGGGTTTGTAATTTATGCTAATATGCTTAATGGTATTGTTGGTTGCAATACGAACAATACCATTGCCTGGGGTAGAGTTTTTTATGCACTTTTTAAGTGATTTTTCAACTGCATCTTGGTCAGCAGGAAGAACCAAGTCGACAAACTGTTTTACGTTGATAAAATAGGGTAAATTATCAATGCCTAATATTTGTCGGTTTTCAAGATTGTCAAAAAATAAGTCTTTTGCTACATCATATTCCCAGTATCCAAGTTTCGCAATTTTTTGAGCCTCTTTTAGCATTTGTGTCGATTGCTCAATTTGATCTTGTGCTTTTTTAAGTTCAGTTATATCTAGTGAAAGCCCTAATATAATTGGATTTCCTGTGCTTGAGTTGTGTAAGGCTTTTATGGTTTTAAATTGTTTAAGGCCTCCATCATAATTAGTGAATTCATACTCGCTTTCAATTTTTCGTTTGTTTTTTAATATGCGAGTATCTTCGTCGTGATACTTTTCGGCGAGTGATTTAAATTGCATTAATTCAAAATCAGTTTTTCCAATTGCTTCTTCAGCCGGAATTCCTGTATAGTGCTCAATGGTTTTGTTCCAATATAAATAACGAAAATCGGGGGTTGTTTTTGCAAAAAAAGAAACCGGTAAATTGTCCATTATGGTTTCTAAAAACATCCGGTATTCTTCGTTCTGAAGTTCTGCACTTTTTCTTTTTGAAATATCTCTTCTAAAAATAAGAATGGCAGGTTGATCGTCGTGCCAAACAGGAATATAGCTTATGGCGCAATATTTATAAATACCCGATTTTGTTAGTAAACGACTTTCAATCTTACTACGCTCTCCATTTTTAAGATTTAACAGCGCTTTTTGAGCACATTTAATATCATCGGGGTGAAAGAGTTCAAATTTTTTGTGATCAATGCTAAGGTATTCATCTAAGGTGTAGCCTAGCATTTTATATAGAGCAGTATTATATATTATTGGATTAAAATCGGCATCGAACAGGCCAATACCATCGTTGGCATTTTCAATTAAGGTACGATACTTATATTCACTTCGCATTAATGCTTCGGTGGCTATTTTCTCCGACGATATGTCTTGCACCATGGCTATGGCATAATCACCTTCTTCTGTTAAGCCTCTAATGGCGCTTACTGTAGCTTTAACCCAAATTTTTGAACCATCTTTTTTAAGGTAGCGTTTTGTAATCGAAAAAGTGTTTATTTCATTATTAAAAAGTTTGTTGTATTGCTTTTCGTTTTGATTGTAATCGTCGGGATGTGTAAAATCCTTAACTGTTTTTTGAATGATTTCTTTAATTGAATAACCAGTAATATCGCTGAATTGATTATTGCTAAATACGGGTTTTAAATCGCTATTAACTAAGACAATTGCAATTGGGGCATCTTCAAATACTGAGCGAAATATGGTTTCGCTTTTTTGCAATTGGTGTTTGGTTTGCTCATAATTTGAAATGTCCTGAATAATACCCACCGATTGAAGCGAATTTCCTTTGCCATCGTAATCGGTATAGCAACGTAATGTCATGTATTTAATTTGACCGTTTTTTAGTAATAATCGGTGATTTAAGTCGTAGCCCGTTTTGTTTTTAATAGCTTTTTCAAAACGAGTCTGAACATTTTTCACATCCTCTGGATGCACAAAACTTAAATAATTTTTAAAACTTGGACTCACTGTTTCTTTGTCGGCATCAAGTATTTTATATACATTATCAGACCAGATGTGTTTTTGCTTTTTGTGGCTTTCAACCCAATAACCCAAATTAGCTATTTCATGCGATTCTTTTAGTTGACGTTTTTTAGTGGCCAGTTCAATTCTCTGTTGATGGAGCTGGGTAATATCTTCAATTGAAAATGAGATGTGAAATGCATCTAATTTTTTAAAATTTAATTTTAAAAAATTACCGTTTAATGGTTGTATTATGGTTTGTTGATCTTTACTGGGATTCTTAATTAATTCAATAAAAAAATTGGAGTGAATATTTTTAATGTTTTTAAAAAAATGACTAGCGTTTTTATTTTCAGGAGTTTCAATTTTTAGTATATCAATAGTTGATTTACTGATATGAATTATTGAAAAATGGTTTTCATTATTGAAAAATGAATATTTTATTATTCCAATGGGAGTAGGGGCATCTTGTATAAAATTTAAAAATAATTGTAGTTGCTCCTTATCTAATTTTGTGTCTTTGTTCATTTAATTATTTTGAGTTTATAGGCAAATTAATCTATAAACAATAATATAGGCAAAACAGTTTAGTGGAACCAAACAATAATTAACGATGCTAGTAAAATTATAGTAAATAATGATTCTTTAAACAACTTATTTCGAATTTCTG
>JAEINW010000053.1 GCA_016342715.1 Salinivirgaceae bacterium
TGCAACGATTTTTCACATGTTCAATACCGGAGGCGGTGCCTCCGGCTGAAATAAATATGCCTTACAGGCAATTAATTGTCTGAATGTATTAAGCGACTTTTTTAAACCACCTTTTCTAATTTTTAATTTAGGTTGACATAAGGATAACCATAAAATTTTAATATCTATTGAAAATATAATACCTTGGAGACTTTATTTAGTCTCCTTTTTTATGAACAAAAAAGCTACAATTAAAGAAGAAATATATCAAATAATTTTTGAAGCCGACACTAAACTAGGTAAACGGTTTGATATTGCACTTATCATACTTATTATTGTTAGTATAATTTCAGTAATGCTGGAGAGTGTTCAGTCTATCCAGCAGGATTATGGTCAATTTCTTAAAACTTTAGAGTGGGTTATTACCATTGTGTTTACACTTGAATACATACTGCGCTTATGGATTGTTCATCAACCTGCAAAATTCGTATTTAGCTTTTTTGGAATCATTGATTTTCTTTCATTTTTACCCACATATTTAGGACTTATTTTTGTTGGATCGCATGGTTTAATGGTCATTAGAGGATTACGCTTGCTTAGAATTTTTAGAGTATTCAAACTCACAAGGTATGTGAATGAAAGTAATTATTTAATGAAAGCTTTAAAAGCAAGCCGATTTAAGATTAGTATTTTTTTATATGCCGTAGTAATGCTTATAGTTATTATTGGTGCTATTATGTACTTAGTTGAAGGTGAGGTAAATGGATTTGATAGCATTCCCCGTAGCATGTATTGGGTGGTTGTAACGATAACTACCGTTGGCTTTGGCGACATTGTTCCTCAAACAACGCTAGGTCAATTTATTGCCAGTTTAGTGATGATTTTAGGATATGCCATTATCGCCGTTCCTACTGGAATCGTTTCTGCAGAATTAAGCTTTTCTAAAAAAACCACAAATATAGTTTCTACACAAGTTTGCCCCGAATGTTTGAAAGAAGGTCACGAAGCAGATGCTAAATTTTGTAAATACTGTGGGTCGGAAATTAACCCCTATTAACCCCCATAATTCATGAGAAAAGAGATTCTGTTTGCATAAAGTGTTGGTTTTATTGTGTTTATTGCACGTTTTGAGATTCAAATTCATAGCCCATTTTTGGGCTATTGTATTAATTAAGGTTCTAAAACCAACACGTTGTCAATCAAGCACAAACAGCTTCTCAACATAGCGTAGTGTTCTCATGAGCGATAGCGAGTAATAATTAAGTCCCGAATTTTTCGGGTTAATGCAATAAAATATCCAGAGAACCTGCTAAATCTTCTTTTTGGGAATCAACTGAAAATTTTTCAACTATAGTTTTTCTGCCTGCTTTGCCAACTGTTTTTCGCAGTTCTTCGGAATCAATTAGCAATGATAATATTGCTATCCATTCTTTATCTGTATTTGCCAAATAACCGTTTTTTCCATGTTCAATAATATCAACATTTACTCCAACCGGCGACATAACCGTAGGCTTTTCAAGAGCCATATACTGAATGCCCTTAAAACCGCACTTTCCCCTACTCCACTTATCATCTGGCAAAGGCATTATCCCAATATCAATTTTATCCAATTCCTCAATTTCTGATTTTTTCGTCCAAATGGTACTTTTTAAATCTAAATCAGGCAAATCAATTGACACATCGACTATAACTTTGAATATAATCTGATCGTTATATTTATCTTTTAATATTTTTAAAAAAGGTACTGCTTCGTAAAAATGTTTTATAGTAGTTGAGCTTCCTGTCCATCCAATACAAATTGGATTATTTGAACTTGTCTGTGAAGTTTTATGAATATCGGTATTTATGCTTGTAGGAATTATTTGCACATTTTCATTAAATATTTTGGCATACTCTGCTAAATAGCTATTCCCTGCCATCACCAAATCTGAAATTTCAATAATTTTATTAATTTTTTCAGGTTTTTTTAACCATTTTAAATTACGGTTTCCGTCCGATGTATCGTTCAACCAAATGGCATCGTCAAAATCAAAAGCTAGTTTTGCTTTGCTTTTTGCGAATCTTTTTTCAAAAAAAGTATTCCCCAAAAATTGCGCTTCACGATAAACCAAAATTATATCAAAATTATTGGCTCTATACCAATCGCGCAGCCTAACTAAAAAGGTTTTTAATCCTATCCACACTTTTAATAAATACTTCCCTTTCTGATACAATATTTTGTCACCCCAGGCATTTACCGCATAAGAATAAGTAATATCAAAACCCTGTTGCGATAAAAATTCGATGTATTGTTCAAACCTGAAACGTTGACCCGGTGATCTGCCTGGTCTGTGTGGAGCTATATATAGGAGTTTTTTACTCAATTTGCTAATCTAATTTGGTCAAAAGTAGAAAATTCTTTTAGAATCTGAAATTAATAATAAAGTTTCCTGAAAAGATGTTATAGGAAATAAATATTTACCAAAAAACCTATAAACAAAGCACTTTCTTAATTTGTTCCCATCTCTGAAAATTGTAATTTCAAGAACTTAATTAATTGAAGTATTAATAAATTATATATTTTAATCGAGATTTTTAAAATGAATCGATCAAACATATTTAATCGGATTTTTCATTTGTATTACGATGGATTTAAGAATATGACCATTGGAAGAAAACTTTGGACAATCATTCTTATTAAGTTATTCATCTTTTTTGTAGTTTTTAAAGTGTTCTTTTTTAGTGATTTTCTCGAAACCCATTTTAAAACTGATGTAGAAAAAAGTGATTATGTATTAAAACAACTAACCTCACCAAAGCAATTAAAAAATGATTGAACATATTGATTTGTCGCTAATAAACTGGTCGCGGGCACAATTTGCCTTAACTGCCATGTACCATTGGCTTTTCGTTCCACTCACCTTAGGTTTAGCTTTTATTGTTGCCATTATGGAAACCATTTACGTTCGAACTGGCGATGTCGAGTGGAAAAAAATTACTAAATTTTGGATGATACTTTTCGGGATAAATTTTGCCATTGGTGTCTCCACCGGAATTATTTTAGAATTTGAATTTGGTACAAATTGGAGCAACTATAGTTGGTTTGTTGGAGATATTTTTGGAGCCCCACTTGCCATTGAAGGCATTATGGCCTTTTTTATGGAAAGTACATTTATTGCCGTTATGTTTTTTGGCTGGAATAAAGTGAGCAAAAAATTTCATTTGCTTTCATCGTGGCTAACCGCTTTTGGTGCAAATCTTTCAGCATTATGGATATTAGTAGCCAATGGTTGGATGCAATATCCCGTTGGAATGCAATTTAATCCAGACACAGCACGTAATGAAATGATGAACTTTTGGGATGTTATTTTTTCACCCATAGGCATAAATAAATTTTTACATACCATAACTTCAGCCTATGTTCTTTCAGCAATTTTTGTGGTTGGTATAAGTGCCTGGTTCCTTATTCGTAAAAGGCACATTTTATTTAGCAAACGAAGCATTATAGTTGCGTCAGTTTTTGGTTTAGTATCCAGTTTATATTTAGTTTGGTCAGGCGATGGCTCAGCTTATCAAGTAGCTCAGAAACAACCCATGAAATTAGCCGCCATGGAAGGATTATATAATGGCCAAAAAAGTGCTGGAATCATAGTATTTGGAGTACTAAATCCTGAAAAAGAATATACTAATGACGAAGAACCACACCTGTTTAAAATGGAAATTCCAAAACTCTTGTCATTTTTAGGTTATAGAAATGCCGATGCTTTTGTTCCTGGAATTAAAGATATTATTGAAGGAGGTTATGAATATCTTGATGAAAATGGCAAAAAACAAAGTGCTATTTCAACAGATGAAAAAATTGAACGAGGAAAAATTGCTTTAGCTTCATTAGCAAAATACAAAGAGGCTAAAGATGCCGGAAATGACTCATTAAAAATAGCCCATCGCAAAACCCTTGAAGAAAACTTTCAATACTTTGGATATGGTTTTCTGAACGATCCAAAGAGCATTGTGCCAAATATTCCTTTGGTATTTTATAGTTTTCATATTATGGTTGCTTTGGCATTTTGGTTTATTTTGATTTTTGTTTTGGCTTTATACTTTGTGTATAAAGATCAAATTGTAACTAAAAAATGGTTTTTGCGCTTGGCTTTCTTAACTATTCCTTTGGCGTATATTGCCCAGCAATGCGGATGGATTGTTGCTGAAGTAGGTCGCCAACCATGGGTGATTCAAGATATTATGCCAACTGTAGCTGCCGTATCACAAATTGATACCAGAGCCGTTCAAATTACATTTTTCCTATTCCTAATTGTATTCACCGGCTTACTAATTGCTGAAATTAGTATTATGAGCAAGCAAATTAAAACAGGTCCTAAAGACAGTTAATAATTTTTATTATGACAACAGATACAACATACATACTTCTACAACAATATTGGTGGTTTATTATTTCTCTTTTGGGAGCCTTATTGGTTTTTTTACTTTTTGTACAAGGCGGACAAACCTTAATTTATTCGCTGGGTAAAACTGAAGATAAGCGCAAAATTTTAGTAAATGCACTTGGTAGAAAATGGGAATTTACCTTTACTACATTGGTAACCTTTGGCGGAGCATTTTTTGCCTCTTTTCCCTTGTTTTATTCAACCAGTTTTGGCGGAGCCTACTGGGTTTGGATGGCCATTTTGTTCTGTTTTGTTTTGCAAGCAGTATCTTACGAATTCAGAACAAAACCAAACAATGTGTTGGGCAAAAAAACCTTTGAAATATTTCTGTTTTTAAATGGATTGCTAGGAACCATTTTATTGGGAACGGCTGTTGGAACTTTCTTTAATGGAGCCGAATTCACTGTTAATAAGATGAATATTACCGATCCTTCAAATCCTGTAATTTCGCAATGGCAAACCAATTTTTACGGCTTAGAGGCTGTATTAAACTTTCACAATGTTGCCTTGGGATTAACGGTTTTCTTTTTGGCAAGAGTTTTAGCAAACCTATATTTTATAAATTCCATTGACGACGAAGTAATTGTTCCTAAAGCAAGAAAATCGCTACTCATAAATACCATCCCGTTTTTAGTTTTCTTTTTGTTTTTTGTAATTAAACTTCTTATTAAAGACGGTTTTGCCGTAAATGAGGGAACTGGAGAAATATTCTTGGAAAAATTTAAATACTTACACAACCTAATTGAAATGCCCCTGATTCTTATGTTATTTCTGTTTGGAGTTGTTGGAGTCTTAATGGGACTAGCACTTACTTTAATCAAAAATTCAACCAAAGGAATTTGGTACTCGGGAGCAGGCACTATTTTAACCGTTTTAGCTTTGTTTTTAATAGCTGGCTTAAACAACACTGCTTACTATCCTTCAAATTTCGATTTACAAAGTTCCCTAACTATATTTAATAGCTCATCAAGTAAATTTACTTTAACGGTAATGTCAGTAGTTTCATTAATGATTCCCTTTGTAGTAGCCTATATTTGGTACACTTGGAAATCAATTAATAATACTAAGCTAACAGCCAAAGAGCTAGATGAAGATGATAGTTTACATGTTTACTAATTATAAAAATTCAAAATGTATTTACAATCTATATTAAGCCTATTAAGCTGGCCAGTATTAATTTATGTTAGCTACCGATTGATAATTTTTGCTTTAAAAAAAGCAGGTGAAAAAATTGAGTCGTCCAATTAAAACTTTACTTTTTCGTTAAAAAATTATTAACTAACGACAAAACAATGTAAGTAATTATTATCAAAGGAATTGCCGTCAATTTCAAAGTAATTAATAATACAATACTTAAAGAAATTAAAATAAAACGAGGCTTGTTGTCGGCAAACTTTAGGTTTTTAAACTTTAGCGAAAACATAGGTAATTCTGCTACTAACAACAAACTTAATGTTATTGCTAAGCCTATTAAAAACCAAACATTTTCTAATGTCCCCAAAACAAATTGATTCTCAGAGTATTTTATAATAAAAGGTATCGAAGCCCAAATCATTGCATTCGATGGAGTATTTAATCCAATAAACGATTCGCTTTGACGAGTATCAATATTAAATTTAGCCAAACGCAAAGCCGAAAAAACTGCAATAATAAAAGGGCTGAAAACCAACACAAAATTTAATGCTGACATATCTACTAAAGCAGTATTTGGAGCTAGTTGATTTTTTACCAATAAATGAGCAATAACCGCTGGGGCAAAACCAAAACTTAACATATCAGCCAAAGAATCTAGCTCTTTTCCCATGTCAGAATAGGCATGCAAAACTCGGGCACTCATTCCATCGAAGAAATCGAAAACTGAAGCAATAATTATAAAAATTCCTGCTAAAAATAAGTTCCCTTCAAATGCAAAAATTACGGAAAGACAACCCGATAAAACATTAAATGATGTGATAGTATTTGGTACAAATCGAAAAAACTGCTTAAATCTCATGTGATTCTTTATTAATGGAAAAATTTCGACAACAAAAATATAAATAAACCCGGAGTAATTAATTAATACAATATAAAAAACACTATTAAGCGACTAAAGTCGGAATTAATGAACAAACTCGCTGCTAGTAGTCGAGGTATCAATTTTGTGCAAAATATTGTGTTTCGCAGCAAGCTGCTGGGAACCAACGGCAAAGAGCTCAACGGAAGTTAATAAAACCCACAAGTGTGGAAATTTAAGTAGAGCTGCAAGCTAAAAAGCATAGCTAAATTATATTTCATATAATGAATAATCAACAATTCATCACAATTTTAGAATTTGTAAGGCTTTAATTTATATTTTTACCCACAACTAAATTATTTAACAGCTTGTGCGCACATTCATTTTAGCCATATTTATACTTTTTTTTCAAGGAATTAGCTCCACTTGTTTGGCACAGGTTTCGTTTTCAAAATCGGTAATTGTTGGTGCAGAGCAAACACAGAATTATTTTCCTTTATTAATGAATCAAAATGTAGCGTTGGTGGCCAATCAAACATCAATGATTGGAAAAACGCATTTGGCCGATTCTATGTTAAGTTCAGGAATTAACTTGAAACTGGTTTTTTGTCCGGAGCATGGTTTTCGTGGAACCGCCGATGCAGGA
Organism: Salinivirgaceae bacterium; assembly: GCA_016342715.1. Lineage (GTDB taxonomy): Bacteria > Bacteroidota > Bacteroidia > Bacteroidales > SZUA-534 > JAEINW01. Next base: position 7,043 of record JAEINW010000053.1, read on the forward strand.
GAGAAAGTAAATGACTCAAAAGATATAAAATCAGGCTTGCCTTTAATATCCCTGTATGGAAAACATAAAAAACCCACACCTGAAGATTTACAGGGAATAGATATGGTGGTTTTTGACATTCAGGATGTAGGCGTGAGGTTTTACACCTATATTTCAACCTTACATTATGTAATGGAAGCTTGTGCGGAAAATGGTATTTCTGTGTTAATTCTTGACAGACCCAATCCCAATGGATTTTATGTAGATGGACCTGTTTTGGATGAGAGTGCCAGCTCTTTTGTTGGAATGCACAAAGTACCTCTGGTTCATGGAATGACCATTGCTGAATATGGATTAATGGTAAACGGCGAAGGCTGGTTAGCAGATAGTATTCAATGCAATTTGATGGTTTTGCCTTGCAAGAATTACGATCACAATACCTTATATGAACTTCCCATAAAACCTTCACCAAATTTGCCAAACATTCGATCGATATTGCTTTATCCATCGCTCGGTTTATTTGAAGGAACTATTATGAGTATCGGTCGTGGTACATCTTTCCCATTTCAAGTATATGGACACCCTGATTTTAGAGAAAGCGATTTTACATTTACACCCGTTCCAACAGCAGGAGCAAAATATCCAAAACACAAAGATTTGGTATGCCATGGTATGGATTTACGAAAAAAAACTTTGGAAAATATTGTTGCTGAAAAACAATTAAACTTAAGTTACATTGACGCTGCCTATGCTGTTTTTTATGGTGGCCACCAAGAGTTTTTCAATAATTTCTTTTATCGTTTAGCGGGTAATCGCGAGTTACAACAACAGATTGAAAACCGAATGTCGGTGGAGGAAATAAGAGCAACTTGGCAGAAGGATTTATTAAAGTTTAAAACGATTCGGAAAAAGTATTTGTTGTATGAGGATTTTGAGTAACATAAATTAGTTCAGAAGCCAACCTTCTTTGAAGTAAAATTGCAGCATACTTTGAAATCATCTAATAAAATCCTACTTGCTTTGCCTATGAGGTCGAGACCAGCTATTTTGGTTGTCGTTCAGAGACCTGTTTCATTAAATTGGTAAGTTCAATTTGAAATGGATTTGGATTATCACTCGAAATTGATTTTTTTGTAGCTTCATCGAAAGAATTTAGAACAGCCTCAATAAGATCCTGAAAGCCACCTTCTTCAATTCCATAATCTTTATGGTATTTGCTTGCTAAATCATTTATTTGTTCACGAATTGATTTTTCCATTTTTCATTATAATTAATTTTTTCTACACAATTTTTGTTAAATCAAAGCCAGGAACTTTTCAAAGTTCCAAGCAATAAAGGCAATAAATAAATAGATAATGATAATTATAGAATAGGATAGTCTTAAATTATTTTTCCTAAAAGACATAGCTTTTTTCACCTCTTCTTCAAACTCATTTTTAGGAATATGGTTTCGAGTTAAATTCTTCCAGTAAAAGATCTCTTTTTTTGATGTATTGACATCACTGATATTAATAATTGATTGTAAAACTAATGAAAGGACATAATATATTGCTAATCCTTTAAACAGTATCGGAACTGTTAATTTTCCATATATTGCACCAGATTGAAATTTTGTAAAAACAGTAAAGCCGGTAAGTATAAAGGAAGCTAAAATATCTCTTAATAATCCATTAAGCAACTGTCTAATTTTTTGAGAATGCAAATCTGATTGCTTTTTTAAATCATTAAGAAGATCTCTTTTTTCTTTGAAATAATCATCTTTACGATCAAGTATTACAAAATTATATTGTTCCTTTATTTGAGAAAAAATATCTTTGAAATGCTGAAATAATACATATAGAAAATTATCACCCTTTTCAAATTCTAGACTTATTCGCTCCGAAAACAATCGTTTTCTAGTTTCAATTCTTTCATCATATAACCATTGAACTAAACTCAGTAGATTATTTTGAAAATCAATTGAGAATTCATTAAAATTTTCAAAAAGCTTACATTCTATTCTCTTAATTCCATTTATTACACCTTTGTTATTATGATGATATTCATCAATTAAAGCAATTGAAATAGTTTGGGCAAAACAACGATTAATTTCATTAGCTATCATTTCGTTTTGCTGAACTTCAGTAATATAAAATTTTAAAGGAGAGAAATATGATCTGTCAGATGTAATAAAATTTACATGCTCTCTAATTTCTTCAATTGTTGGTAAATTAAAATTGGTTTCGTAATTTTTGGCATCACTATTTAAGGGCAGAATATTTAAATATGGCCCTTTTAGGTAACCATCTAGATTAGATACAAATATATTACAACCTGTAACTTTATTTAAAATACAATCTTCATCTAAAGGATTTATATCTTTCAATGAATCAAGTAAAAAATTACTTTGTAAAAAAAAGGTATAATTATATTTGGAAGACTTATTGTTAATAAGGAAGTCTGATTTATTCAAAATTAAATCCCACTTATAGTTTGGTATTTTCTTATAATCTTGAATATCATTAAATGATATTTGTTCTCCATTTATCTTTAAAATAATATAGTTATCAAATATCAATTTAACTTGTTCTATTTGTTCCCAAAATTCATTAAATTCTGATCCGCTAATATTTAGGGAATATAAACACTCTGAATAATTAGAACTATTATTCTGCAGAACTTCTAATTTTTTAATAAAACTTAAATCCATTAGCTTAATATACCAATATTTTTTGTTTTAATTTTTATATGGTAAAAACCATCAGCATTTTTTTGGGTGGGTATATCAATGTATTTGTCTGTAGCTGTTCCCTCCCATTCAATTGTTACCCCTTCTTCTGTTTTTCTTATATTCTTAGTAACCTTTGATGATACAGCCTTAGGCTTTATAGTAAATACTTGGCCGGCTATACCATCTTCGGCTAAATGATCTGAAAGTAATTGTTGATATTGTTCTCTTTGTTTAAAATCAAATTCATAGATTACAGATTCTACAAAATTTTCTGTGTTAAAAGTAGTATGTGTATTTATATAATTTAAGGCTCTTGTTTTATATTCCGATACATCATCAGGTAATGTGCTTGCATTTAATTGCGCCCACATTCTAGTTGATTGCACAACCTTTTTTGTTAAATCAAAATTGGTTTCTCGTTGTTGAACTTGGAGAAAATCCATAAAATATTGTCTAATTGATTCTGAATTTCTTTCTCTTGCTAATACATCCCATTTGTAATTATTATTAATATCAATTATTGCGACTTTTTGAATCGATTTTTTATCCTCAACAAAGGTATCTGTTATTTCCTTCATTGTTGCTTTATTAATTTTATTACCCTCTTTTACAATATATTGGTATACTTTTTTATTATCAATCTTAAGTAAAAAAATTAACTCCTTGTCATTTAATAATCGGACTATAGACACAAGAAAAACACCATCTGATGTAGTCTTTTTGTGATGCGATTTAAAATCAAACGCTAATTTCTTAGATTTCCTAACAAATAATTCTTCTGGATTTTCAATTATCTCTTTGCAACTATTGTAAACATTTGAAAGTTCCTTATCCTTAAATACAAATTGGTTACCTTCAGATGCATCAATTAATCTATGTTTGAAGAAGTTTTTTTGTTCAGAGGTTATTTCCAATTCATCTAAATAAATTGGATCAAAGCGATCTTCAATTATTATATGGAATATCAGTTTTGTAATTTCTATCGAGTCTTTTTCCGCATCTGTTAAAACACTTTCTTTCATAATGTGCAATTTTTGGTAAATGTATAGATTTTGACTTTCTTATTTAATTCTTGGTTTCCGAACGCCTTTCAATATGCTAATAATTATGTAAAATTCCCAAATTATGTTACCACTGTTCGCAATTTTGGGATATGTGGTTGCTTTTGAGGGATATTCTATTTTCAAATATGTAATTAAAAAGTCACCCCTCGGTTTTCGACTACTATTCTTAAAGGTGAGTCATGTAATATGACCCATTTTAGTTCTAAATGTGTGCTTTTTATATTGTAAATAAATAATCCCGATTATAGTTAATCGGGATTATGAGCCTTATGTAATTACAAATGGTTTCTGTTTTTCAAATTCTTTATTAGCGGCTCCAATAACCACATAGTTTGGGGTTTGGGTTGGAGGCATTTGCGATACAATAGCACCATGATACTTTCGATAATCGCCAACAAATTTCCCTTGATTCCAAATTTTCAGCAATTTATTGGTGAACAAGCTATTATAAAAGCCTGCTATTGCCTGTTGGTTATCTTGACAAGCCGATATTAACAAAATAGTAGCTTCAATAGTTTCTTCTTGACTTTGACGTCCTTTTTTGCTTCTCAACAAATTTTTGTAAAAGTCTTTGTGTTTTTCGTAAACATAATCGCTAACATCAAATGGCATATTTTTCGATTGATCGGCATTGCAAGGTGAAAAACTTTTAGAAATAGTTCCACTATGGCAACTATCAGAAATCATAATAATTTTCACTCCTTTTTTAAATGCAGTCCAATTTGAATATATTTCATCATCAATTAACTGTCCATCAAAAAGGCACCAGGTTTCATCTTGATTGTCTTGTTCATCATTTAAATCCTCATCTAATAAATAGCCACCATGACCTGAATAATATAGAAAAAGAGTATCGCCAGGCTGCAATATTTCAGCTGCTTTTTTAAAACTTGCTTGAACGTTATTGCGGGTTGCTTTATGAGTTTTTAAGGTCTCAATGTTTTCATAATCATATAATTTTGTCATTTTATTTATGACATCTACATCATTTTCGCAACAGCGTAAATTACCATTCCATCCACCATAATGCATGGGGTCAACACTGTTCAAGCCTATGAATAGGCTAAAGCCTTTTCCTGTTTTTGCATCCATAATTATATTTTTAAAAAGGCTTTGACATTATCATATCGCATTTTTTTAATATCATTAGGAAATAAATCTGTGAAATTCCTGCAATATTGTTCATACGTTATTTTCTTATCGGTAAAGTACATAACATCAAAATCGGAACCGAACATGATTCTACTTTTAACTTTATCGGTATTCCAGAATTTTTTAATGATTGGTTTTAGCTCACTTGTTTTTGTGTAGCACGAAAGATCGGAATAAACATTTTCGTATTTGTTAATGTATTCAATAATTGTTTCAGCCCATTTATATGAAGGATCAACACTTCCGAGATGAGCAAAATCAATGCGTAAACCTTTTTTTACCGCAGGGAGAAAGTGTTTAGGGTTTCCATAATCGTTGTATTTCCAGGTTCCTGAACCATCAAAACTAAAATCTTTAGGAGGGAAACCACTCATTCCACAGTGAGTAATTACTGGCAAATCTCGTTCAATGCAAATATCAAGTATGTCTTGCACAGGTTTGCTAAGTGGGTGATATCCCAAACGAGGATATAGTTTTACGCCATAAAATGGCCCGTTTTCACTTATTAGGTTTTTGTTTTTAATAGCATCAAATATTCCTTCACGACGAGGGTCAACAGCAAAAAATGGATAAATAGGTTCTCCCTGATGTACCATTTTACGTAATCGATCCATATGAAAACGGAATCCACTTGATAAGTGCAAGTTTCCATATTCAGCACTTTTTGTAGTGTATTTGTATTCACTATCTTCAACAGCTTCAATTAAATGCTGGTCAAGCTCTTTTTCAATATCAGAAAAATCGTGTTGTTTTTGAGCTTTACTTTTTACCTTTGCAACTATTTTTTTAGCAAGTTCAGCGTATTCCTTTTCAAAATCGTCCTCATTGAATTCAAAGGCATTTGCACCTAACGATTTTGTTTGAAAAAAATCTGTATCGTCTTCGGTAATCGGGGGAGCGAAAATGTAAAAAATATCCATCATAAGTGGAATTGCGCCTACTTTTATTTTCCACGCTTCGTTTGCTTGATTTTGAATGAAACGAAAATTTCTTTTTTCGGAACGAACAGTTGCCGATAGTAATTCCACCAAATGAATCAGTTTTGTCTTAAAATCTTCTTTTATTTTTTGTTTTTCTGCATCACTTTTAAATGCAAACTTTTCCGCAGTAGGATAATCTCCAATTATCCAGGTAAAAAATATCTCCTTGGCTTCTTTTAGTAAATACCTAAGGTTAAAAATATGACAATGGGCATCGAAACCCTTAATTGAGTTGGTTTGTTTTTTTGCTTGTTTCATACTATTAGGGTTTAGTTGGTTAAAAATTGTTTAATATTTTCTTTCGCTTTTGAAGTTGACAAGCATCTGCCATGTATAGCTGGAATAATATGTGTTTCATATTTATCAGGATTATAATTAGGAATCTCACAAAATGCTTTTGGTACCAAATATTGGTTTTTGGTACGAACTACCCAATCGTTGTGTTTTCCCATAATTATTCTTGTCAATAGGTCTAAACCTAAAGCAGCCCAGCGTTTTATTAGTTTTTCATCTTTCACCAATTGTTTGGTAAAATCATCAATAACAGGCAAGTATACTGTGTTTGGGTTAATTGGTGTATTATCTAATATGTAGTTCAGTCTGGTACTACCCGGTTTCATTAAATCGAGTCCCGGTAATTTAACTATGTATTTAAAAGAATGCTGAGCCAAAGAGGCAATTAATGCAGCTACAGGTTTGCCCGATTTTTTTGCAAGACTTTTTAAAATTCCTAACAATTTTGCCAGATTTGTAGCTGTTGTCAAATAATCTACTCCGTTGGCTGAAGCAACAATAGCTATTTTACCAACGGTGAACGGATTGTTATTTTCTTTATAATTTGCCAAATATTGAGCTAGTAAGCCTCCCTGACTAGTTCCAATGAGATCAACTGGTTTTTCGAATATTTTATCACCAAAGTATGAAAACAAAGCCATTATGTTTTCTTCAGCATCTTTAAAGGCAGTAGGATGATCGAATCCCAGTATTTGATCATAGCTTTCATCATCTAACAAATGGTTTAACCATTCGGAGCTTTTGTAAAGCGCTTTGAATGAGGCCTCAGTTGTACCAAAAGTTCCATGAATGAGGAGTAGCGTTTTTTTTGTAGTGTCAACACCTTCGCCATTAACTTCTTGAAAATCACTTGCTGAGCGTTTGTATAGCAATAGGCGGGTGTCTTTTTCAAATTTAGATTGAATAACATCAGGAACCAGGTTTTTTAGTTGTGATAAAACAGTATTATGGCTTGTTTTTTCTTGGCCTCTAAAATAAGTCAAAACTTTAATTACAAATTTTATTCGATTTTTATCTTTTGATATCCGAAATGGTTTTTCAGTATTGCCAGAGTTTTCTTGTATAATTCCTGGAGGTAGTGATTCAACAATGTAATTGAGTCGATCGCGATCAAAACTATGGTCTTCATTTGTTGGTTCTGGCAAAATGTAACTAATTGCATCGTTTTCTTCATCTAACTCATCATGATATTGATAATATACCAACGCACCCTCATCGGAGTTCAACATTATAGATAAGTTAAAGCGAGGAATGTCATCCAATGAAAATTCTTCAGGAAAGCCAAGTTCAGCATTTTGAAAAGAGATAAAATGCTCAGTAACTTTTAGGTTTTCTTCTGCCAAATGAGGATTTGCCTGATGAATGAGCCTAATTTCTTCCAGAGTTACACCTTTTGAATTGTCATTTCCATTACGTGAGCATGTAATTTCACCAGCCCAGTTTAAAGGTGTGTCTCCAGCAGGAGTAATATAGCCCCAAAAACCTGGAATTTTTGTTTTAAATTCTTTCTTTAATTTTGGCTCAATAACTGATTTAATGAGCGGTGTTTCTTCAATTGATTCATGACCCAAAAGAATGGGTTGTTCCTTCTCAAAGCCCTTTATTTGAGGGAGTTTATTTAAGTCAATAGTTCTCATAATTGTTTTTTTAATGGTTTAATAAAAACGATAGTGTGATGCAGCGAAATATTGAATACCTATTTTAAAAGCGATTGCCCTGAGTGTTTATTTACAATAATTCATCTCAAGGCCATGCCTATTGGGTTTAAATTAACTGCACGTTTAGTGCGTTTCATTGAAAAACAATTAGTGTGTTTCAACTCTTGATTTGTATTTATATCTTTTAAGATTAATAAACCACTCGCTCTAAGGTTGTAATTAGAGCGAATGGAATAAAAATTTTACATATCAACAATCACCCTACTGCGTTCGTACCCTTCGTAAAACCCACTGTTGGAATCTTTAAACATTAGCATTAGCTTATCTAACTTTTGCTTTAGTAGAGCATTGGCAGCATCAAACAATTGGCTAAGGTTACTTATTGCTATATATTTATTATTTATCATGACTCTTGGTTTCCCAATTAATACTGAAAATTCATTGTGTGTTGTACTAGCCTCAACCACCATATCGTTAGTAATTCCAAAATCGGCAAGGTTGCTTAAATGTTCGGTCATGATGTTTAAAAAATTAGCTATTTTTTCATCCAACTCTTGCTCCTTAAAGCGCATAACATCCGTTTGACTAAATGTTATTTTTTTAAGCAAATCCAAATTATCGCTATCGTAACAATAGGCTTGCATAGCTCCCGAGAGTTTTGATATTTTAATGCTCAGCGCTGAGCGCAATTGCTTTTTTCTTTCGGTAACGCTCACCGAACTGCTGGCGGTTTCTGATAATTCAGAAATGCGAGTCAACAGTTCGTCAAAATCATTTTTGTATGTAACAACACGAGGAATGGTGCTCCACACTGGGGTTTGTGCATCTAAATAATCTTGCGTGGCAAGAAACATTCTGTAGTGGTTTTGTTGTGTTTTGTTCATGTCAATTAATTTTAGGTTTATTTATTTTTTAATTGTTTAAGGTTCAAAGGGCATTGTTTCGCTTGCAAAGCCTATTGTTTGATTTTTAATAGCCATTGTTTCAACCCCATACCTTATTGTTTCGTTTTGATACACTATTGTTTGAGTTTAATAGTTCATTGTTTGACTTCGATAGTCTATTGTTTAAGCTTGAAAGTTCATTGTTTTACCTTTAATGGCAATTGTTATACTTTGCATGGTCAATGTTTAATCAAGCAAAGTTGTTGATTGAGTTAAGCAATAAGTTTATGCATATCATTATCATCGTCAGGAATTAGGTTTTTGGCTTCTGAATCATTAATTCCATCGGGTAAACTGCGAATTAAATCGTAGAGTTCATTTGGCAAATGGTTGTATAAGAAATTATCCACTTCCATTGGTTCGTTTTTTTTTCACTTAACTACTTCTAAATACAAATATGCATGATCAGAATAATCTTCTATCCACTGATCTTGCTCTTGAGAGCTCTGAAAATCAACCCATCCTCTAACATCAATTGGGCTAAGGTTGGATGAATCATCTTTGTTATTAAAAAGCTTAAATTTTAAATGTTGGGCTGCATAACAATGATCTAAATTACTTTGAGGATAGCTTGAGTTTGACCCATTGTTATACGTATTGGGAAAAGTTTTTGGCAAGCGTTGTAACTTATAATAACGTTGAGCATAATTATCTGATTTACGTAGCTCCGTTTCAGCAGGTATATCTCTATCAAAATAATAATTCAAACCCATGGTGTTTAAATCACCTATAAATAGGTAATTTGCAGGCTTATCAGTTTTTAGTGATTTCGAAAATTTAATGGCTTTTGTGAGCATATCGTCACGCAAGCCAAAACTACGTGCGTCATTTTTACTTTTAAGATGTAAGAAAAGAATTGGATAATTTTCTCCATCAATATGTAATGTTAATAAAGCTCCAGGTCGTAATATATTAATTCCTGATTTGAAAGAGACCTTTTGTGTGTAAAATGATGTTATAGTACCCTTAACTGCTACCAATATTTCTTGCGTTTGAGGTCCTTCTGTTATATGAAATGAATAAGCTGAGAAGTTTTTTACCATCTCCTCAAAAATATCTTTACCCTCAACTTCGTATATGGCAAATACATCTGGATCTTCTTTCATTATTGCCTGTGTAATTCGTTTAACTCTTTGATTAACATGATCGTTACTGCTTTTTTTAAAATGCTCTACATTCCATGAAAGGAGGGAATATACTTTTTCCATGATTATAGTTTTTTATTGGTTTATTTAGATGGTATTGAACAGATACTAATTTAAATAAAATATAAACTTAAGTCAACACCTTAATTAAAAATGTTATTATTACAGGTATATTCTTTACATTGGTATTGTTTATACCGTATATACAAACGAATTTCTAATTCATTACAGTTGTTTTTTCAAAAAAACAAGTTCTATTGAACCATATTATTTTAATTAATGGATCTATAGTTTTCAAGTTTTTCTAATTTTAGAAATTATTCCTACATTTACCACATGATTAAAAAACGAATCATAACAACTTCCGAAATGCCATGGGTATTTATTTCTGGGCTCTAGCTTAGCACCCCTTTTTCATTCGTATAAAACTAGGTTAAACATTTGTTTTTCAAATTATTGCAAAACACATATCTAGCATTTTGATTTCAATTACCATGCAACCCCATGTTTTTGTCATTTCCTTTTGTGAACGAAGGTGCATGAGGGTTTCATTAAAGAGTTTTATGCTCCTAAATTTTTACAGGTCACACTTGGCTTGTAGTTTATTACATAATAAAAACAAAAAACATGAGTAAAATTATAGTATTAGGTGCCGCAATGGTAGGTAGTGCCATGGCCATCGATTTAGTAAAAAACCTTGGAGGAAATTATTGCTGAAAAACAATTAAACTTAAGTTACATTGACGCTGCCTATGCTGTTTTTTATGGTGGCCACCAAGAGTTTTTCAATAATTTCTTTTATCGTTTAGCAGGTAATCGCGAGTTGCAACAACAGATTGAAAATAGAATGTCAGTGGAGGAAATAAGAGCCACATGGCAGGAAGATTTGTCAACGTTTAAAGAGATTCGGAAAAAGTATTTGTTGTATGAGGATTTTGAGTAACATATAAAACTTATCAATAAGCACTATAATAGCTCAAGTAAGTGGAGTATCTGTTATTGGAGTTCTTATTTTTTAATTTTATTCGCTTTCAAACCTTTTGGCATCAATAAAACGATGTGACAATTAACAAAACACATAGAATTAATTCTATTTTTTATGGCTTTTTAAAAATAGTGTTGAAATAATAGTTGATCACATAATTAAAATAATAAAGTTAACAATCCTGTATATGTTCTAATTTAACAATAAATAAACCAATCAAATTTTTCTATTTGCAAATTTTGTTAAATTATTCTTACATTCAAGTTAGCAACTAGGCTATGAAAACGATAGCTCAAAATATCATTCTAATAAATCAGTAACATCTCGTTTATTCTTGAAAAGTAAAAGTGCAGAGATTATTTTTGATTCTTTTTTCTTACATCTGCGTACAAGATACTTTGTAAAACCATTGATTTAGTGGATAAGGGATTTCTTGCTCTGATTAGGATGTCTCACACTATGGGTTGAAGATTGCAACACAGGAATTTACCCAATTATTTAAGGATTTTATATATGAAAATATTAATTGTTGAAAATATAATCTAATTGTAATCCATAAACCATATTTTTAAGGTTATAATATTCATGAATAGTAAATAACGAATAGGAAAAACGTAATCCTAAAAGCAGATTCTCTTTGCTCTTTCTATTTACAGGGAACTTTAAGCTACTGAACCATGAAATATCATAATCTTTAAAGTATTCAGCATTTATTTTACCATAACGATTCACAAATTCATTTATGTTACCTTTTGAGGAAAATAATTTTGCATAAGCAAAACCAGACTCAATAAAGTACTTTGTCTTTTTAGTGTTTAATTGATATCCAAATGAAATAGGTAACTCCATATAATTCAATCGTAAAAACTCGGAATATGGTGTTGCATATGGATCTAAATATGCAAATACACTACCTTTTTGGATATAGCGGAGTTCAATATTAAAATAATACCAATTTAGCAAATAATGCTTTACTGATAAACCAGTAGATAATCCGCCACCACCCATAATAGATCCATTGGAATTTTGCCAATAAATGCTGCTGTTATTACCTTCAATCTGTATTCCATTGGCGTTAAAGAAAATTCCCCCAATAAAATTGCGTGGTTGGCAATAGATTAATACTGAATAGAAATTGAAAATTAGGATAATTACAGCTTTTACCATTATTTGAATTTTTATAGGTAACGGATTAAAAAGGAGATTAGTATAAAGCCCAGTTGCTAAAACGCGGTAATAAAACATAAGGGGTTTTAATGGGTTACGAAAAGCTTGCACAATAAATTAGCACCGCAAAAACTACGTTTTGACGGGTTTGTAAAAAACGGAATATTTGAAAAAAACGAGTTTTGGCTATGTATAAAATGATAGAAAAGTATTTCAAAATCCCTTCCGTTTCAACCCGCAAATCGTTGTATGCAAGCTGAAACCCCATCGCACAAATAGCACATTTAGTTTTTTTTCCACCTCACAAAATATCAATCCGAAAAAACAAAAAGAGCTATTTTCTTTCCATCGCCATGAGTAAATATATCAAATAACAATACAAATACATATTGTTTGAAAGTAATTTACTATATATTTGTTTATTAATAAAATATATCAAAGTCTAATAAAAGACTCTATGAATAGGATAAAAATTGTTTTAAAGGAACAAGGAAGAACCCAAACATGGTTAGCAGAGCAAATAGGTAAAAGCTATGTTGTTGTAACCAATTATTGTAATAATAATTCTCAACCAAGCATTCAAGTATTAACAGAAATATCCAAAATTTTAGACGTTGATATTAGGGATTTACTCGTTTCCACTAAAGAAAATTAGGCTTATGAAGAAGCACTTTAAAATATTTGAAAATGGTAGTTCTTGGATAAGGGCAGATTTTCATTTACACACTAAAGAAGATAATGAATTTAGCTATAATGATGATGTAAATTATTTTGCAAAAAACTACATTGACCAATTAAAAAAGAAGAACATTGGAGTTGGAGTCATAACAAACCATAATAAATTTGCATTATCTGAATTTAAAGAATTAAGAAAAAATGCAGAAAAGGAGGAAATATATTTAATTCCCGGTATTGAATTCTCAATTTCAGATGGTGCAACCGGACTTCATATTCTAATTGTTTTTAGTGATGAGTGGATTTATAATCCTGAAAATAAAAATTATATCGAACAATTTTTGAATACTTCATTTATTGGAATTGATAATCCTTCAACACCTCCATATCCAAATTCCAATCATTCTTTTCAAGACACTTACAAAACATTAAACACTTTTAATAAAGACTATTTCTTTGTTTTAGCGCATGTTGATGAAAGAAATGGTTTGTTCACAGAGTTAAAGGGGAAAAACCTTGAATCATTCATCAAATCTGAAGCCTTTGAAAAAAAGGTTTTGGCTCTTCAAAAAGTTAGAAGTTTTGATAACCAAAACCGAATAACTGAATTAATAAAAGATGAAAAAAGAATTCCTGCATTTGTTGAGGGTACTGATAATGCGCAAGAAGGAATTTCAGGATTAGGAAATGGCAATGTAGTAAAAGGAGTAGTGCAAAAGACTTTCCTTAAACTGGGAGCGTATAATTTCGAAGCTATTAAATACGCACTTTCAGATAAAAAATTTCGCCAATCAAAATCATCCTTAAGTCCAACTAATGGTTTTATAAAGTCAATTAGCTTTGATGGTCAAAAATTTAAAGGAACAATTCCTTTAAGCCACTCAATGAATAATTTGATTGGAATCAGAGGCAGTGGAAAGTCTTCAATTTTAGAAGCAATCAGATATGCTCTTGACATAGATTTAACTGAAAAAGAAAATGTTGATTCTACATATAAAAATGGAATTGTAAATGCATTGCTGGGAAGCGGCGGGAAAATTACTTGTGTTATGATTGATGACCAAGGCAATGAATTTAGAACAGAAAAAATACTTGGTGATAGAACCAATATTTATAAAAACGAAGAATTGCAATTGGGATTAAAACCAAGTGCTATCGTAAAAAAACCAATCTATTACGGACAAAAAGATCTTTCTCAAATTGGAGATTCATTGTCTACCGAGAGTTTGTTAAATAAACTTATAGGCAACCGCTTATTGGATAAGAAACGAGAAGTTGAAGAAAAGAATCAAGAGGTTTTAAGAATAATTGATGAGATTAAAAAGATAAATTCCAAAATTGCTCGTAAACCTGAATTTGAGGCAAAACAAGCGGAACTAAAATTAAAGATTCAGGTATTTAAAGACAATGAAATTGATAAAAAACTTGAAAAGCAGATAAGTTTTAATAAAGATTCAAACTTCATTAAGAGAATAGATGAATTTGAAGTCAAAATAATTGATGCTTTAGATTCTTTTATTCAAGAATATAATGATGATTTTGAAAACTTTCATCACTATAAATCAAAAGATAATGCTACTGTTTTAGATAAGGTTTTTTTGTCGGTGCTATCTTTTGAAAAAATATTTGACAGTTTACGAGATGTTCTTGTTAAGCTAATTGATAAAAACCAAGAGTTTGCTGCTCTGAATAATAATTTCACAATAAAATACAATGAGCTTAAGGAAGAATTCTCTAAAATTAAACGTGAAATAAATCTTCCTAATATTCAAGCGGATGACTATGTTAAATACACCAAAGAACTCGATTTAACCAAAGCTCAACTTTCAGAATTGGTAAAACTTTCCAATAAAAAGGAACAGTTACAAATAAAGTTAGAACAAACTTTATTTGAGCTTCAACGATTATGGCATAATGAATTTGAAATTATTCAAGAAGAAATTAAGAAAGTTAATGATGACCAAGATTCGATTAAAATTAATGTAGATTTTAAAGGGAACAAAGAAGATTTTAAATCATACTTGAAAGAAAATTTAAGAGGTAGTAACCTTCGAGAAAATAACATTCAGGCTATAGTTGATAATTATGCTGATTTAATTACTGTTTATACTGATTTGTCTGTGGACAATAGTAACATAAGGAATAGTTTATCAGATAACCAACTTCATATATTTAAAGAATATTTTGACTTAAACATTGGAGCTTTCTTAACATACAGGATTACTGATAAATTTGAGATAATGTATCGAGGGCGGTCTTTAAATCAACATTCATTAGGTCAAAGGGCATCTGCGCTAATAATATTTTTACTCACTCTAAAAGACAGCGATTTAATTATTATTGACCAGCCAGAAGATGATTTAGACAATCAAACTATTTATAATGATGTTATTAAAGTCTTGAAAGAATTAAAGAATACTTCACAATTTATATTTGCTACGCATAATCCGAACGTGCCCGTTTTAGGAGATTGCGAACAAATTGTATCCTGTAACTATGTCTCAAATGTCATTGATGTTAATTTAGGAAGTATTGATGACGAAACAATACGACAAGAGATTGTGAATATTATGGAAGGTGGAAAGGAAGCATTTAACAACAGAAAAAGAATTTATGAATTATGGACGCATTAGAATTATTAGACTTAATACAAAAAGGCGAATCCAGCAAAGTGCAATTTAAAGTGCGTATTAATGATGCCTATAAAGTAGGTACTGAAATGGTCGCTTTTTCCAATACCAAAGGAGGAATATTAGTTATCGGTGTTGATGATAAAACAGGTGATATAAACGGGCTTTCTTTTGAAGAAATCCAAGCGACTAATCAGTTATTAGCTAATGCAGCATCAGATAACGTAAAAACTCCAATATACATTTTTACTGAAACTGTAACGATAGAAGAAGATAACCTTGTTATTGCTCATATCCCAGAAGGTGCAAGTAAACCTCATATGGACAACAAGGGGATTACTTGGGTGAAAAATGGTTCCGACAAACGAAAGGTAATTGTAAAAGAAGAAATCGCAAGACTTCTTCAGAGTAGTGGAAACTTGTATGCCGATGAAACCATTATTACAGGCACAACAATAAATGATATTGATGATGTTTTCTTCAAAGAATTTGTTGTCAAAAAATACAAAGCTGATATTGAAAACTTAGGTTTATCAATTCCCAAACTACTAACAAATATGGGAATGCTTAAAGGCAGTAATTTGTCCCTTGCTGGATTACTATTATTTGGGAAAAACCCTCAACAGTACAAACCAACATTTACGGTTCAATGTATTTCAATAAAAGGGAATGAAATAAGTTCAGATAATTATAAGAGTAAGAAAGAACCTTTTGTCGGGAATCTATTTGAACTTTACGAGAAAACATTGTCATTTATAACTCAAAATCTTAACGAAGTTCAGGTTGAAGAAGGGTTTAATTCATCTGGACAGCTTGAAGTACCAATAAAAACAATTCAGGAACTTCTTGTTAATACATTAGTGCATCGAGATTATTTTATTCATTCGAGCATTAAAGTATTCATATTTGACAATAGAATTGAAATAGTTAGTCCCGGAAAATTGCCTAATACATTGACAATTGAGAATATAAAGGCAGGAACATCAATTCCAAGAAATCCAATTCTATTTTCGAATGTGAGGTATATTTTGCCTTTTGTTGGTGTTGGGAGTGGAATACCAAGGGCGTTTGAAAATTCCCCCGACCTTGACTTGATTAATGATACAGACAGGGAATTATTTATTGCAATAATTAAACGAAAATAAAACCCAGCCCAAATTTATTCCCGGCCTCTAGTTTAGCACCCCTTTTTCATTAAAGCGTTTTATGCTCCTAAATTTTTTCAGGTCACACTTGGCTTGTAGTTTATTACATAATAAAAATAAAAAACATGAGTAAAATTATAGTATTAGGTGCCGGAATTAGGTTAATAGATAATTGAATACTTTTATTAACTATGAGCTTGAACCACTAGCTATAAAATATTTTAATACTCATCCCAACTTTTAATTTCTAAATCTTCTGGAGTAAGCTTGCAAAAACTGTAAATAAAGGCACTGGCTAAACGAGCATTGGTAATCAAGGGGATATTATAGTCAATGGCACTTCGGCGAATGGTATAGTCATTATCCAGTTCCTCCTGACTTAAATCCTTGGGAATATTTACCACCAAATCGATCATTTTATTTTGCAGATAATCCAACACATTGGGCTGGGCATCCTCATCGGGCCAGGCCAAAGCCGTTGCCGGAATTCCGTTTAATTGCAAGAATTGCGCAGTACCTTTGGTTGCAAATAAATGGTAATCTTTTTCAATCAGCATTTTGCAAGAATTCACCAATTCCACTTTCGAACGCATGGGACCCGTACTTAGTAAAATATTCTTTTTGGGAATGGTGTAGCCTACCGAGAGCATGGCTTTTAGAATAGCTTCATAATAACTATCGCCAATACAACCCACTTCGCCCGTCGATGACATGTCTACCCCTAAAACCGGATCGGCTTTTGCCAAACGAGAGAAGCTAAATTGCGGGGCTTTTACGCCAATACATTCCAGATCGAAGATCGACTTGTGTGGTTTTTCCACTTTTTCGCCCAACATAATTTTTGTGGCAATTTCAATGAAGTTTACTTTCAATACTTTCGAAACAAATGGGAAGCTACGAGATGCTCTCAAATTACATTCAATCACTTTTATGTCGTTGTCTTTTGCTAAAAATTGCATGTTGAATGGTCCTGATATTTCCAACTCTTTAGCAATTAAACGACTTATTTTTTTAATCCTTCGCACCGTTTCGAAATACAACTTTTGCGGCGGAAAAACCATGGTAGCGTCGCCCGAGTGAACACCTGCAAATTCCACATGTTCCGATAAGGCATAGGTAATAATTTCTCCTTTATCGGCCACGGCATCAATTTCAATTTCTTTGGCTTGTTCAATAAATTCTGACACGACAACCGGATGTTGTTTGGAAACTTTGGTGGCCAGAGTTAAAAAATGTTCAAGTTCATTTTTGTTAGAAACCACATTCATAGCAGCTCCTGAAAGCACGTAGCTCGGTCTGATGAGTAAGGGGAATCCTACTTTATCGGCAAAAGAATAAATGTCATCCATGGTTGAAAGTTCACTCCAACGGGGTTGATCAATTCCCAATTTATCGAGCATACCCGAGAATTTGTTACGGTCTTCGGCACGGTCGATATTGATAGCAGAGGTGCCCAGGATTTGAACCTTGTTACGGTGTAAACGCATGGCCAGATTGTTTGGAATTTGCCCCCCTGTAGAAACGATAACTCCTTTGGGATTTTCCAAATCGCTAATATCTAATACGCGTTCCAGCGATAGTTCATCAAAATACAAGCGATCGCAACTATCGTAATCGGTACTTACGGTTTCGGGATTGTAATTGATCATTATGCTTCGTAAGCCTTGCTTTTTAATGGTTTGTAAGGCATTTACCCCGCACCAGTCAAACTCAACGCTGGAACCAATTCTATAAGCTCCTGAACCCAACACGGTTACCGATTTTCCATCCCTTGGAAATTCCACGTCGTGTTCTGAGCCCGAATAAGTCATATACAAATAATTGGTTTGAGCAGGATATTCAGCAGCCAAGGTATCGATTTGCTTTACATAGGGTACAATTCCTGCCTTTTTCCGAAAATCTCGAACCCTTGAAATATTCGCTTCCATTTCCTCTGATGAGCTTTTCAAAACCACACGTGCCAACTGAAAGTCGGAGAAGCCACGAACTTTGGCTTCTTTTAGAAGATTCAAGGGAAGTTCTTCGAGTGATTTGAAATCTTGTAATTGTTCTTTTAATGCAGTAATGTTTTGTAAACGAACCAAAAACCATTTGTCAATTTTTGTTAGCTCATGAATTTTATCCAGATTATACCCCGATTCCAACGCAGCATTTATGGCGAAAATTCGCATGTCGGTGGGTTTCTGCAATTCTTCGTCAATGGCCTCGAAGTTTAAGTCGCGGTTGGCAACCAGACCATGCATTCCTTGACCAATCATTCGTAAGCCTTTTTGTATGGCTTCTTCAAAGTTACGACCAATGGCCATTACCTCGCCCACACTTTTCATGGAGCTGCCAATTTCGCGGCTTACTCCGTTGAACTTACTCAAATCCCAACGGGGAATTTTACATACAATATAATCCAGCGCAGGTTCAAAAAAGGCGCTGGTGCTTTTTGTTACGGAGTTTTTTAGTTCATGTAATCCGTATCCCAAACCCAATTTAGCTGCAACAAAAGCCAGCGGATATCCCGTTGCTTTTGATGCCAGAGCGCTGGATCGCGAAAGCCTGGCATTTACCTCTATCACGCGGTAATCTTCCGATTCCGGATCGAGGGCATATTGTACATTGCACTCGCCAACAATTCCTATGTGACGAATAATTTTTATGGCCAGTTCGCGGAGTTTGTGATACTCTGAATTGCTTAAGGTTTGCGAAGGGGCAACCACAATACTTTCGCCGGTATGTATGCCCAGCGGATCGAAGTTTTCCATATTACAAACAGTAATGCAATTGTCGTATTTGTCGCGAACCACTTCATATTCAACTTCTTTCCAGCCTTTTAGCGATTCTTCAACCAAAACCTGAGGCGAGAATGCAAAAGCGTTGTTACAGGTATTCTCCAATTCATCCATACTGTTGCAGAACCCCGACCCCAAGCCACCCAAGGCATAGGCAGCACGGATAATTACGGGGAATCCCAGTTTGTTTATGGCTTCTTTGGCTTCGTCCAGATTGTTTACGGCAAAACTTTTGGCGGTAATCACATGAATCTCATCTAGTTTTTTGCTAAAGAGGTCACGGTCTTCGGTATCTTTTATGGCTTGAACCTGAGTTCCCAAAACCTCAACCTTATACTTTTCGAGAGTTCCCCGATCTTCCAATTCTATGCCGCAATTTAATGCGGTTTGCCCACCAAAGGCCAGCAGAATTCCCTGTGGTTTTTCTTTTTTAATGACCCGTTCTACAAAATCGACGGTTATTGGCAGAAAATATATTTTATCGGCCATGCCTTCGGAGGTTTGCACCGTGGCAATATTTGGATTAATGAGTACGGTTTCAATGCCTTCTTCGGCGAGAGCTTTTAATGCTTGTGATCCCGAATAATCGAATTCTCCAGCTTCACCAATTTTTAGTGCTCCTGAGCCTAGAACGATTACTTTTTTTATGTTTGTTTCCATGTGTTTGCTGTTTTTTTGAGTGGTTCTACTTTTTCTTACTCCCCCTTCCCTGCCAAGGCAGGACTTCCCCCAGGGGAAGTGTATAGTCCTGAAATAGGTTGACTAAAAAAATGTTAATAAGTCAACTTAAAACAGGACAAAATGGATTTTAAAGA
>JAEINW010000054.1 GCA_016342715.1 Salinivirgaceae bacterium
AAAGATGGCAGAAAAGCAGGTAATTTATCTAGATAAGGAAGAACTTGAAAAGGTAAGAAATTATGAGATACCTGAAACAAAACAATACCTTGATCGTGTTCGTGATGTATTTCTATTTTGTTGTTATACTTCACTTCGCTATTCTGATGTTTACCAATTAAAGCGTAATAATATTATTAATGATAGAATAGAAATAATTACTCAAAAAACAACTGACAAACTGCGCATAAAACTAAATAGTAAAGCATTATCTATTTTAGATAAATATAGTCAAACTATTTTTAAAGGAAATAAGATATTACCTGTAATATCAAATCAACGAATGAATGATTATTTAAAAGAATTGTGCAAATTAGCAGAAATTAACGAAACGATAACAACTGTATATTTTATAGGTAACAAACGACATGAGGAGGAGTATCCTAAATTTGCACTTATTGGAACTCATACAGGACGTCGAACATTTATTTGTAATGCATTAAGAAATGGTATGCCTGTTCATGCGGTAATGGAAATAACAGGACATTCTGACTATAAAGCCATGCAACCCTACATTGATATAGCAAAAAAAGATATTGATAATATGGTTGATAAGTTTATTGATTTTTAAATATAAAACCATCTCCAAAAAATACAAGGAGGTAATTATTTCAGTCGAACTCACACACAAAGACATACCCAATAACGTTTTAACCACAGAAGAGCCTGATTTGATAATTATATTTTGTGACAATTTCAGATAATATAATTTTGCCTATTGCGATAGGCAAAATTATATTATATTTGCATATTACAATATTAAAAAGATATGGATAACTTAATTCAACAATTTCAGTCGAGATTAATATCTCTTAATTTTACTTTCAAAAGATATTTGTGCAAACAAATAAATTGGAACAATAGATTAATAGCCATAATTGGTGCAAGGGGAGTCGGAAAAACAACTCTTTTATTGCAACACATAAAAGAAAATCATAAAGATTTAAACGAAGTTTTATATGTTAGCCTTGATAATTTGTATTTTGGAAAAAATACACTTTCCGATTTTGCCGATGAATTTGTAAAACTTGGAGGAAAATATCTGTATATAGATGAAGTTCATAAATACCCCAATTGGTCGGTTGAAATAAAAAACATTTACGATAATTACCCCGAACTTTTTATTGTTATTACTGGTTCGTCAGCTTTAGATATTCATAAGGGAAAAGGAGATTTGAGCAGAAGGATTGTTATTTATAGAATGAATGGACTATCATTTAGGGAGTTTATTAAATTAAAATATGGTATAGATTTTAAAGTATATACACTGAAAGATATTACAGAAAATGCAATTGAAATTGCTCAACATATTAATGCCGAAATAAAACCAATTAAGTTATTTAAGGAATATTTAAAAACAGGGTATTATCCGTTTTTCACTGAAGGGAATGACCACTATTATGAACGGCTAGAGCAGGCGGTAAATGAAATAATTGAAACAGATTTGCCTGCTATGGAGCCCATTGACTTTTCGGCTGTTTATAACATTAAAAAGCTATTAATGGTAATTGCTGAACTTGTTCCGTTTAAACCCAATGTATCTAAGCTGAGTGTGAAAATAGGTATAAATAGAGATACGCTTTTGAAATACCTGTATTGGTTACAAAGAGCAGACCTGTTACTTTTACTCACTTCTGATACTTATGGAATATCAAAAATGAACAAGCCCGAAAAAGTTTAT
Organism: Salinivirgaceae bacterium; assembly: GCA_016342715.1. Classification (GTDB taxonomy): domain Bacteria; phylum Bacteroidota; class Bacteroidia; order Bacteroidales; family SZUA-534; genus JAEINW01. Next base: position 1,721 of record JAEINW010000054.1, read on the forward strand.
TTGAATAATTCTAACCTTATTTATGCCCTTAGTGGGGATAGTGCTAATATAGGAACTGTAAGAGAAACTTTCTTTTTTAATCAGTTAAATGTAAAACATAAAATAACTTACCCCGGTAAAGCTGATTTTTTGGTAGATAATAAATTTATTTTTGAAATTGGGGGTAAAAACAAGACCCAAAAACAAATTATAGGTTTGAAAAATGCTTTTATTGTTGCAGATAACATTGAATACGCATACAAAAACACAATTCCTGTTTGGATGTTTGGCTTTTTATACTAAAAATATTTATAATGAATAATTTATTAATTTTTAGCACACTTAGTAATCCATATTTTAATATCATCAGTGCCAATAAAAATAATTAAACCGAAGGTAAATAAATGTACGAATTACTAAAAAAATTACGCAACCATATTGAAGAATTTGAAGAGGTTATTTCATTGATTACACCTTTCATGTCTGGTGAATCGTTAGAATTAACAGATACTGGCACTGCATCAATTGAAGCATATTGCAAAAGTCTCGAACAAACTGATGTTTTTTTACTATTGGAAGCTATTTTCTTTTCGGCTAATAATTTTCATGAAAACTTAATCAAAGAGTTAGAGAACAGATACACAAGTATCGTACAAGAGTGGACTAATGCCATTTATGATATTACGCATAATGATGAAATATATGATTATGATGAGAATATTGAAATTGAAGATTTTTGTGATAGAATAGACTACTTTCTAAATTCAAGTATAGCAAAAATTAATAAGTTTTGCACTCAATATCTTGAAAAGCCTAGATCGTATCATTTTAATGGATTTGAATATCAAGTAATCTATAAAGCTCATATTGATTATAAAAAGGATAAGGCTCGTAGAGCTGAGTTGAAACTAAATGGAACAGATACTTTTGATGAAAACGATGAATTAGAAATGTACGTTGCCGATTTAACAACTGATGAATATATTGATAATATTATATCTGAAGAAACATCACTGGACACAGATGATTATGATGAAGGCGAATGGGATATTATCGAGGATAATGAAAAGATAATCAAACAAGACAATTTTCAAGTCTGTTTTGTTACGGAGCAAATAATAAAAAACAATAATCCTAGGGTTAATGAGGATATTGTTGAAAAAATATGGATTTATTTAGTCGAGAATAATCTAATAGCTAACGATACTAAGTTTGGTATATTTAATCATGTAATTAACCACAGAGAGCTACCTAAGGGAGCTGATACAATATTGTGGAATAAGAATTATGTTGATGGAATGTGGCTAATCAAGTTCTTTCGCCTTAGTGTCGATGTGTTTAATGCCTGTTTTACTCTTAGAAAAGGAGGCAAACTTCACAAACAGAAAAACAAAATTAAAAAGGGAGATTATTCTGATTTTTCACGAGAATTACTCAAGCATGATGAGAATTTTTTAAAGCCTGTTTAATTTTATAACCTGATAATTATCTGTCTTTTACAAAATAGACAAATTATTATTGCATCATTATTAATTGTCGTTACACTAAAACGATGATTTTAAAAAGGAGAATTCTCCTTTTTAAAATCACTTAGCTTACTGTACAGACTACACATAAAGTATTGAAATATACTCAACATATTGTCTTTAAGTTATGAACTTAAATTCAAAGTACTCTACTTTATCTAAGATATACTCTAAAAGGACTCTACACTTTTAAGAAAGTACTCTACAAAATATCATTTTTAAGGTAAAGCACTCAAAAGCTCTTCAGATATACTGTAAATATACTCTTCGAAATCGGCGATATGCTCAAAAGCAGTCAATATATACTCTTGAAGTACTCAAAAGCACTTAAAAAGTACTCTTTAGACTTGCTTTTTTCAATGTTTACAGGTCTTTTTATGTTTTTAATCGCGTTTTTATACAAGTTGGGCTAAGGGTTCACCACAGTAAGCTAATAAAAGAATGGCTTAATAAAGAAGAAAATAAAACAAAGTTGGAAGTTTTCTTTTTACCTGGATATACTGGAGCATATTGACCCCTCAAACCGGAATAAAAAATATTGATTTTTAGTTGATTTTTTTCTGTCAATCCGGCAGATACTGACCCCCCGAATTGGATAAGGAAGGATTTGGATTATTCCGGAGCATGTTGACCCCCTTGAGTTGATTTGCAAAAAAAACCGGAGCAAATTGACCCCTTTTCTTACAAACAGGTTTTGGTTTACTTGGTGGTAAAATTATCCACTAAAAAGAACGCACATGGCCGGAAAACCAAAACGTATGAGTCAGATAAAACAATTACTACGATTACATCAGCAGGGAAAAGGGAATAAAACCATCGCCCGAAGTTTAAATATTAGCAAGAATACGGTGAAAGTGTATCTTGATAAGTTACGTTCATCCAAGTTTAAAATAGATACACTATTATCCATGGATGATCCTATCTTAGAAGCTATATTCCATCCGGGCAATCCTGCATATAAAGACACCCGTTTTGAGGAGTTAAAAGAGGACCTGGATTATTATGAAAAGGAACTGAAACGAGTTGGAGTGACGCAAAAATTGCTTTGGGAAGAATATCGAATAGGACATCCTTATGGTTATAGCCATTCACAATTTTGTTATCATTTGTCACAACATTTACTGACTAAGAATCCTTCCATGGTATTAAGCCATAAACCAGCAGAGAAACTGTTTATCGACTTTGCAGGTAAGAAACTTTCCTATATTGATTTTGAAACAGGGGAAATTATTTATTGTCAGGTATTTGTAGCATGTTTGCCATATTCAGATTATAGTTTTTGTATGGCTATAAGAAGTCAATGTATTGCAGATTTTTTATATGCTTTAAGTTGTTGTCTTAAAGAAATAGGCGGAGTTCCACAGGTGTTGGTTCCTGATAATCTGAAGTCAGCTATTATAAAAGCCAGCCCTTATGAGCCTGATGTAAATTGTGCATTAGAGGATTTTGCAAATCATTATAATACAACAGTAATTCCAACCCGTGTACGCAAACCCAAAGACAAAGCTTTGGTTGAAAACCAGGTCAAATTAATATATAACCGCGTATATGCCAGGTTACGCGATCAGCAGTTTTTTGATTTAAATTCACTCAACCTGGCAATAAAAGATAAGATAAAAGATCATAACCAAACGCGTATGCAACAAAGATCATATTGTCGCGAGGAACATTTTTTATCGGAAGAAAAAAATCTTTTGCAAGCCTTGCCAGAAGAAAGCTTTGAGTTGAAATATTATCGTGAATATAAAGTTGCTAAGAACAATCATATTTATTTAAATCAGGATAAACATTATTATAGCGTTCCTTATATCTATACCGGTCAAAAAGCCAAAGTAGTATATACACGTTCTATGGTTCGTATTTATATAAAAGGAATCCAGATTGCTTTGCACGTAAGAGATTACAGAATGGGAAAATATAGCACAGAAAAAGAACATTTATGTTCAACACATAAGCATTATCTTGATAGAAGCCCTGAATATTACATCCAAAAAGCACAAAATCTTAATGATGATTTTTACAAGTTGATACAACAGGTTTTTCAACAAAAAAAATATCCTGAACAATTATATCGTTCCTGCGATGGCTTGTTCAGCCTGCAACGAAAAACAGAGCCTGACGTATTTAGAAAAGCATGTTTGATATCGCTAAAACATGAAAACTATACCTACAGTTTTTTGCTAAATATTATTAAAAATAAAATGATAGATCAACAGGATGCCCAACCTGAAAAACCATTACCTGATCATGCGAATATCAGGGGTAAATCATATTATAAACAACAATCAATTAAATTTTACAGTTATGATAAAAATTGAAACACAACTAAGCCAATTGCGCCTTTATGGTATGAGCAACAGTTGGCAGACCTTAATGGAAACAAAGAGGCATCATGAACTTACATTAACAGAAGGCTTGGATTTGCTATTGCAGTCAGAATTACAAAACAGAGAAAATAACCGTTTTGAACGACTTCGAAAAAGTGCGAATTTTCGTTACCAGGCATCTGTTGAGGAGCTTCATTTGGATGCATCAAGAGGGGTCAATAAGGAAATGATATCTACTCTTACTCCGGGGGAGTACATATCAAAAGGGGAATCGATTCTTATTACCGGAGCTACCGGATGTGGTAAAAGTTTTATAGCTTCGGCACTTGGCCACCATGCATGTGCTCAAGGTTATAAAGTCGCTTATTATAATATTCAAAAACTTCTTTTAAAAACTAAAATGGCACGCATTGAAGGTACTATTTATAAGCTCTTTGAAAAATTATCAAAAACCAATCTATTAATACTTGATGACTTTGGATTAATTAATTTGGAAAAACAACAACAGTTAGATCTGATGGAAATGATTGAAGACAGACATGGAAAAACATCAACTATTATTGCCAGTCAATTACCCGTTGCCAGTTGGTTTGATATTATTGGTGAAGCAACGATTGCTGATGCTATTTTAGATCGGTTGGTGCACACTTCTTATAGGATTGAATTGAAAGGAGAAAGTTTAAGAAAAAAAATCACTATCAACCGCTAAAAGTACAACTTTAGTCGGATTTTAACATTATATTACTCATATTGTGTTGTTTGCAGATTCAATTTTCTGTATTTAAAAAACTTACCCCCTATCAGAACAGGACCATTTGTACAGTTGATGGACTTTTATTGCGGTTTGTACTGCGCTTGGTATAGGCTCGCCTGCCTTCGGTTACAACCCACATCAAGTCTAAATGGCTTATCAGGTGTATCCTTATTAGAGCCGCAATAGTTGAAAAAGCTTTCTCGCTTTTCGATAATACCCTGATTACATTTAGCAATAAGTGGGCAATAAGTGTACACCATATCTGTGTTTTTATTCCATTCTCAGTATCTGAGTAGAAATAACGCAACTGAAAATTTTGTTTCAATTTTTTGAAAGTCGTTTCAATAGACCATCGGTATTTGTATATCAAGGCAATTTCCTCTGCTGTTATATCCCAATTGTTCGAAATGAATTTGTATTTCCGCCCCTTTTCGTCACGATAATAGACCAATCGCAAGCAAAGTGTTTTTTCCTGCTTATCTTTTTTATATTTCAGGTGAATATGTTCAATCTGGTACACGCCATGCTCATCTTTTCCAAGTTTTTTTTCAAAAAGAACTTCCTGAACTTCGGCTTTCGCATTATCTTTCAAGCGGCACACAAAATACACACCTTCATCCGTCCATTCTGCAAATTGCATGTAATAGTTGTATGCTTTATCGAAAACTAACATACTGCCTTTTGCTGGATTCAAATGTTTCAAGAATTTCTTATCATGCATTTTAGCCTCACTGATTTTGGCAAATATTGCTGTGTCTGCATGTACATCGGTCAGCATGTGTACCTTCAGTCCTCCTTTTTTCTTGCCATCACCTTTCGGGTTACGACCAACGCCTTTCATTACATCAGAAAACAAGGTTATTGTAGTAGAATCGAAAGCGTAAAACTTCTCAAAGCTTATCTTTTCTTTTCGGCTGACCGATAAAAGAGGTTCAAAATATTTTATCAGAACAAAATAATACAATTTGAAAATTTCATTGTCACGCTCACGCAAAGCATCTCCTGCCGTGCTTTTTGCTGGTGCACTATCCATCCCAAGATAATTTAGTTTTCCTCCCAATGCTCGCATCCCATCACATAATTCGCCCATTGAATCGCAGCGGGAAAATATCCCGAATAGCATCACAATCAGTTGTTCCCACGTAAAAAATGATTTGTAATAACGATCGCTGCCGCATTGATTTACCAGAAGATCGAATTGGTCTCTCGGAAGAATTTTTATTATCTGTTTGAATAACGGCTGACCGACTAAATTCTTTGTTGTATCTTTACCCATGTTGTCTTTTTTAGCAAAACAAAACTACAACATTGGGGTGAGGCCACATGGTAGTAACCCCATATTTTTGAAATTTTAATCGGTCAGTACTGAAAAACAATATATATAATGAAATAGAAAAAGCAATTAAAGATGTAATGAATGGAGACTTATATTTCCCCGAACATATTAATATTTAACTATATGAAATACAGTAAAATAATAAACAATATTTTAAAAATACAAATCTAAAAATTAAAACTAAACGCCTATGAAAAAGATTTTATTATTATTTACCAGCTTATGTATATTCACTAGCTTAATGTTTTCGAAAGACATAGAAAGCAAAAGGGATTTTAGTATTGGCGCTGACTTTATGAGCAGATATGTTTGGAGAGGAACCAACTATGGAAGTTCACCAAGCATACAACCAAGTATGGAACTTTCTATAGGTTCTTTTGCTATTGGAGCTTGGGGTGCTTACACAACAAATTCACCTGGTATACAGGAAGCAGATTTATATCTTTCATATTCAATTGCAGATATGTTTTCTGTAACGCTTACAGATTATTTTTTTCCGGTAGATTCTAATTCTTATAATTATTTCTTAGAAAAATAAAAACTATTATTATGAAGGCAAGTAAAATTTTTACCTTATTGTTAATGTTATTTACAATGTTAACATCATATGCTCAAGAAGAAGAAAAAAAGGAAGAATTTAAACCCAATGGCAAAGCTACAGGGACAGTTTTTTTCAATTATCATTATGATTTAACTGAAGGGGTAGAAAAAAAATCTCAGTTTGAGTTGTTGCGCTCCTATTTTGGCTATACCTATAATTTTAGTGAAAAATTTACCACCAAGGTGCTTTTTGATGTTGGGTATGAAGAAAAAGTTACCGATGCTCTAACAAATAAAAAGACGAACTCATTTACTGCATTTTTAAAAATTGCTTCATTGGAGTATAAAATCAATAAAATGTTAACCATTGAGGGAGGTATGATTGCTACCCATATTGGGGATGTTCAGGAAAAATTTTGGGGTTACCGATATATTTTAGCAACCCAACAAATTAGAGATAAATTTAATTCAAGTGCCGACTTGGGCGTTAAAGGAACCTTTAAACCAATTGATATGCTCGAATTCCATTTAGGAGTTTATAATGGTGAAGGCTATAAAAGTATACAGGATAATTTTGGTAGCCAAAGAGTAACTGCCGATGTTGTAATCCGTCCAATCGAAGGTTTGATTTTTAAAACTTATTATGATATAAAGCCCAAGAGAGATACTTCTGCTTTGGTAACTGATTCTTTAAAACAAACCCAGAATATTCTCAATTTTTTCTTAGGATATGAGAAAAAGGATTTGTTCAGGCTTGGAGTGGAATACAACATGCTGACCGATGCCGAAAATAAAGAATCCCATGATATAAATGGTATATCTACTTATGGGACTTTAACAATAAAAAAGATCGAATTATTGGCACGATACGACCAATTGGCTTCCATTACACTCAGCGGTGCAACCGACCCATGGAACAATGCCAAAGATTACAGCATGATATTGGGTGGCATTCAATTTTCGCCAATTAAAGGAGTTAAAACGGGATTGAATTACAGGCATTTTACACCCAGGGCCTCTGGCGCAACTGCTATGGACCTTATTTATGTCAATTTTGAATTTAAATTTTAATTAATGGCATTGTATTTTTAAAGGAAATGAATTAAATCATAAAAAAATAGTAAAAATTATTAATAATTAAAAAAAGAGAATATTATGAAAAATTTAAAAATTGGATTAAAGTTAGCAGTAGGGTTTGCACTTATACTGGTTCTTACTGTTGTAGTTAGTATTGTAGGACGGAACGGTATTCAGGGGGTGGCAGACAGGGTTGATAAGGCTGATGATTTAAACCGTATCATGAAACTTATGATTGAAGTACGCCAACAGGAAAAGAATTTCATTATCAAGAAAGACAAAGAATCTGTAGATGCTGTCTTGAAGTTAGTAAATGACGTTTACGAGCAGGCTGCGATAACAACAGAAAAGTTTGCTCAAACGCTTAACAAAGACCAGATGAAGGAGATAGTTAAACAAACAAAAGAATACGAAAAAGCTTTTAATGATTATGTAAATGCTGAAACAGAAAAAGCTGCAATTATGGAAGAAATGCGTGTTGCGGCAAGGGAAGTGCTAGCACAAGCCGAAGAAATAAGGGCAGACCAAAAAGCACAACTTGAAGTAATAAGGTCACAGGCAAATGCTTCGGATGCACTAATAGATGATAAATTAACAAAAGCCGATGATGCAACCCGGATAATAAAAGAATTTTTGAATGTCAGAAAAAATGAAAAAGAAGTAATTATTTCAGGGGAACAAAAATTTCATGACGAACATAATAAATATGTAAAACAGACAAAAGAGTTAGCCGCAAAATTGACTAGTAGGTTTGTCCATAAACAAAACATCGAACAAGGCAATAAATTAATTGCTGCCCTTAATGATTACGAAACAAGTTGGGTGAAATTTATTAAAAATGTAGAAGAACAGTCAAAAATAGATGAAGTAATGGTGGCTGTTGCCCGTGAAGCAATATCGGTAGCTGAAGCTGCAAGGGCCGACCAAAAAGAAAAAATGTTGAATGAAATACAAACAAGCACTATGATGATTATTTTATTTGCATTAATTGCTGTTATTCTTGGGATAGTAATTGCCTTAATTATTACCAAAGCAATAACCGGGCCGGTAGCAAAAAGCGTTGTTTTTGCACAAGCAATAGCTAACGGTGATTTAACAACAACAATTGATCTTAATCAGAAAGATGAGATTGGGCAATTAATAAATGCTTTGAAAGCCATGGCAGATAAACTAAGAGAGATAGTTGAGGCTATTCGTACAGGTGCCGAAAATATTGCATCAGCTAGTCAGGAAATGAGCTCTACATCGCAACAAGTGTCACAGGGTTCATCTGAACAGGCATCGTCAGCCGAAGAAGTTTCTTCTTCCATGGAGCAAATGGTTTCGAATATTCAGCAAAATGCCGATAATTCTCGACAGACAGAGAAAATAGCAACGCTTTCTTTAGATGCTATAAAAACTGGTTCTGAATCAACTGGTTTAGCAGTAAAATCAATGAGGGATATTGCGGATAAAATACAAATTGTTAATGATATAGCATTCCAAACAAATATTCTTGCATTAAATGCAGCAGTTGAAGCAGCACGAGCTGGCGAACACGGTAAAGGATTTGCCGTAGTTGCAGCAGAAGTAAGAAAACTAGCCGAAAGAAGTAAAATAGCAGCCGATGAAATTGCAATTGTTTCAAAATCAGGAGTAGAGATTTCTGATAAAGCAGGAAAACAGCTTGAGGCGGTAGTTCCTGAAATGGATAAAACAGTAAAACTTGTACTGGAAATAGCTGCTGCATCGCAGGAACAAAATTCTGGTGCTGATCAAATAAACAGTGCTATTCAGCAACTAAACCAGGTAACACAACAAAATGCAGCTGCTTCTGAAGAATTGGCAACCAGCTCAGAGGAGCTTGCAAGCCAGGCCGACCAGTTAAAAGATATTATTTCCTTCTTTAAAATTGGTGATGAAAAAGCAAGTTTTGGAGCCTCAAAAGCAAAGAAAGCTGGATATGCTCAACAAAAAGTTGTTGCACACAATGCCCCAAAGGGTAAAAAAACAGTTTTAGAAACATTTCCTGCAAAGGAACACCATCTGAATATGGATAAGAGTGATGAAGAATATGAAAAATATTAGTTGTAGCAATGAGAGCTAAGGGTTTTTAAATCCTTTAGCTCTTTATAATTAATCTTTAACTAACATTTTAAAATCAAATTATTATGGAAAATAAATATAAATTTAACTCATTCTTATCATTTACATTGCAAGAAGAGTATTTTGCAGCTAATGTAGCTAAGGTGCTTAATATTCTTGAGATGAGTAAAATAACAAAAATTCCCAAATCACCAGATTATATGCTTGGTGTAATTAACTTGAGAGGAACAGTATTACCGGTTATTGATCAAAGAATTAAGTTTGGGATGGAAGCTACCGAATATACTTCACAAACATGTATTCTTGTTCTCGATATAGATATAGATGGTGAAAAAATTCAAGTTGGAGCCTTAGTCGATTCTGTTCAGGAAGTTCTGGAAATTACCGAAGATCAAATTCAGCCACCTCCAAATATTGGAAGTAAATATAAATCACAATTTATTTATGGTATGGCAAAAAACAAGGATGAGTTTATTATGCTTTTAGATATGGATAAAATATTTTCAGCTGATGAATTAATTGATCTAAAACAGAATACAGATAAAAAAGAAGCTAAGAAGCTAGTTGATTAAATAGTTGTAGTTTGCTGGAGTTTCCAACTTCTTAACAATGATAAGGATTGTAATTAGGTTGGAAACTTTTTTTTAGTTCCAGATTAAATACAAGCAAAACAAGAAAGGCTAGAAATAAAAACAAATTACAAGCTAAATGATAAGTCGTACCAATTTAGTTATAATATACTAGCAGAATCCCAGTGCCCGCCAGTTGGCGGATACGAAGAAAATCAATTATAATATAAAACGGATAGACATGAAACAATTTAAAAACATGACAATTGGTGAATTCTTGGAGTTTCTGGGTGATAGTATAAAAGAGAATATTACAATAATTGAAAAAAATGAAACTATTGTAAAAGAAATTTCTCAGAATGAATTGGCAATAATAGATGTGCAAAGTCAGAAAATGGAATTAGTACGCATTAATGAGAAAATTACTTCTGAAAAACAAGATATAGTAGCACTTTTTAACGATATAATAGACTTTTATAAAAAAAATGAGAAAAAGCTAATGTCGACGATTGAGAATAAAAACTCTAATCATATAAAGAATTTAAATAAATATTTGGGATCAAACTTTAGTTTCGAAAGTGAATTCGATGAAAAGAAAAGTAAGCAAGAAAACAATACAAAAAGTATAGATGAATTAAATGAATTATTACAAGAATATATTGCTGAAGAAAATTATGAGGAATGTATTGAAATACAGTTATTAATTGAGAAGCAGTGTTTACAAGAAAACCATCCTATTAAAGTATAGAATGGTTAATGCCCTTATATATTCAACCCATATTTGTTTTTTACAAATATGACTCCCGATAATTCGGGATTGAAGAATAAACGGCATTATGAATGGTTTTGAAGCAACAAAATAAATCGAAAGTATGAAACCAAAACTCACATATCAAGAATTAGAAAATGAAAATGAAATTCTTCGTCAAAGATTTGAAATTTATGAAAAAGACGAAAAGTTTAGAAACTACTTTGAATTTAATCAAGCAATCATGTTGCAAGTTAATTCAAAAACAAAACAGATTTTAAGAGCCAATGAGGCAGCAGTTAATTTCTATGGCTATCCCAAAAATGAATTATTGCAAAAAACGATTAATGACGTAAATACATTAAGTCCCGATGAAATAAGCAGGCTAATGGAAGAAGCTGTAAAAAGAAAATCAAACTTTTTCGAATTTCAGCATACATTATCAAACGGCGAAATTAAAGATGTAGAGGTTTATGCATCACATCTTGAGATTGATGATGCAATATGCATGATTGTAACAATTATTGATATAACTGCCCGAAAGAAAGCCGAACAAGAATTAAAAATTGCCAAAGAGAAAGCCGAAGAAAACGAAGAAATTTATAGAAATTTAGTTCAAGTAATGCCAGATGGTGTATATAAAAGCACCAACGATGGTGTATTTGTTGATGTTAATCCTGCCATGGTTTCAATGTTAGGATATGCAAATAAAGAGGAACTAATGGCCATTGATATAAAAACCCAACTTTATTTTCATGTTAACGATCGCGAAAGCGTTGAACTACAGGTAAATTTGAAAGAAATGGGAATTTACAGAATGAAAAAAAAGGATGGTTCTGAAATTTGGGTAGAAGACCATGGATGGCTAACGCTTGATAAAAACGAGAATATCATTTTTCATGAAGGAATCATGCGAGATATTACAGAGCGCATGTCTACCGAACAGGCAGGCAAGCAGGCGGAAGAAAAGATTCGTGAAAAAGACATGCAATTCAGAAAGCTTTCAGCAAACGTGTCTGACCTGATTTATCAATTTACTAGAAGACCCGACGGCACTTATTTCGTTCCTATTGCTTCAGAAGGGATCAGGAATATTTTTGGATGTACGCCAGAAGATGTAGCGGACGACTTTACACCGATTGGTAGGGTAATTCATCCCAACGATGCAGCAAGGGTAATCAGTGATATTGAATACTCAGCCGAACATTTGACCTACTTTACATGTGAGTTTAGAGTGCAGATACCTGGGAAGGAAATTCAATGGATTCTTTCCAGATCAACACCCGAAAAATTACCTGATGGCAGTATTACCTGGTATGGCTTTAATGCCGACATCACCGGGCGCAAACGAAACGAGCAAATTCAAAAGTTAATCCATAATATTTCAAATGCGGTTGCAATAAGTAATAATCCTGAGGAATTTATTGTGCTGGTTAAAAACGAACTAGAAACAATCATTGACACAAACAACTTTTATGTTGCCCTTTATGATGAATCTACAGATTCAATAGATTTATTATATCACAAGGATAAAAAAGATAAAATAAAGTCTTTTCAGGCAGGTAAAACTTTAACAAAATATGTTATTAAAACAAAAAAATCTTTATTGGCAACAAGAGCTGTTAAGGCTAAACTTGTAAAATCGGGTGAGGTAGAATTGGTAGGTGCAGATTCAGAAGTATGGCTTGGAGTGCCGTTATTTGCAAAAGGAAAAGTATCGGGGGTAATTGCACTTCAAAGTTATGAGAACGAAAAAGCTTATAACGAATCAGATATGAAAACGCTTGAGATTATCTCGCATCAAATTAGTATTTCGCTTGAAAGAAAAAAGGCAGAGCAGGATTTAAAATCAGCACTTGTAAAAGCACAGGAAAGCGACCAATTAAAAACCGAATTTTTAAACAACATGTCGCATGAAATTCGCACACCTTTGAATGGAATATTAGGATTTTCCAAATTATTAGATAAATCAAATAAGTCTGAACAAAAAAGAAAGCAGTATGTGAATATTATTCAAGATAGTGGAAATCAATTAATGCGTATAATTGAAGACATCCTTGAAATATCACAACTTGGAACAAAACAGGTAGAAGCAATTGAAAAAGAAATCTGTTTGAATGATTTGCTATTAGATTTGTTCTCAATTTTTGATATCAAAGCAAAAGAAATTAAGTTGCCATTATACTTTAAAAAAGGACTTTCAGATAAAGATAGCTGGATATTGACTGATAAATCTAAACTGAACAAAATCATAAGCAACTTATTGGAAAATGCATTAAAATTTACAAGAGAAGGGTTTATCGAGTTTGGCTATCAACAATTAAACAGTTCATTGGAAATATATGTAAAAGATACAGGAATTGGAATAAAACCTGAAAGTCAAGAAATAATATTTGAACGATTTTCGCAAGAAGAAAAGGGATTATCACGAAATGTTGGTGGACTAGGTTTGGGATTGTCAATTTCCAAAGAAAATGCAGAATTATTGGGCGGTAGTATTAAACTTCAATCAGAAAAAGGAAAAGGTTCAACTTTTATTGTTACAATCCCGTACAAACCAGTAAATCTAAAAATTGAAAAAAACAGTTCTGTAAATGACACGGGGAAAACAACAAAAAAACGGGATAAATACACAATACTAATCGTAGAAGACGAAGTAATAAATTATATATATTTAGAGACTCTTATAGAAGAAGAAATTGACTTAGAATGCAAAACCATATACGCAAGAAATGGAAAAGAAGCAGTCGATATTTGCACTAAAAAAGAGGGAATAGACTTTGTGCTGATGGATTTAAAAATGCCCGTAATGGATGGATTTGAAGCCACAAAGCTGATAAAAGAACTTCGACCAGATTTACCCATAGTTGCACAAACAGCTTACTCAAAACAAGAAGACAGAGATAAAGCAATATCGGCAGGTTGCGATGATTATATTACAAAACCAATTAGTGAAGAAACTTTAAACGAAATACTGATTAAATACTTGATAACCTAACATTAACTGGCTCTACCAAACAATATAGCAAATGGTGGTTTCAATAGCCCCGCAAATCCCACGGTAAAGTTGGAAAAAAGCGTTGCAATATTGCAACAAGCGATATTTATTTCCCTTATGGATAATACGTTATGGTTTTTAAGCACCTTTATGCTGTTAAAAGGTAAACATCCTATTGGTTTGTTTCTCTTTTAACAGCATGTTTTATCATTTACATATTTCACACAACCTTTTCTTGTTTTGAGTTATTCTATTTTTTCTGGATTGCTTCATTCTTTGAACTTGCTCTCCAATATCAAATGTCTTTCCAGTAAATGCTTCATAGGGGGTCAATCCTTTTAATGAATTGTGGGGTCTTCGGTTATTGTAATCAGGAACTATCCAATTCAGGACATTACGTAACTCACCAATATCCTGATATTGACATTTAAACAGATACCTGTACTTCAATAATTTGTTCTGTGCCTCTATCAGAGAGTTAGAGAAAGGGATATCCTTTAGGGCAATGAGCTTCTGGATGTTTATTTCATTTGAATTGACATATTCGTCCATTTTGTAGTTGTTATTTTCCTGACCTCCGTCAATAATCAACTGCATGTCTCTGTTTTGATTTATGTGTTGCTGATACCCGTCCATAATGGTTTGTACCCTTATCTCTCCCGACACCACAGGTTCAACCCTCCAGTTGATGATATACTTTGAGAAGTTGTCCATTAATAGGTATACATAGCTTTTTAAGCCATCCAGGCTTTTCACAACGGTAATATCCGCATGCCATATCTGGTTGGGTTCAGTTGCCACAATCCCCGTAGGATAACGTTTCTTCTTTCTTATCCGGGTTCTATTTAGTCCTAATATATGAATGTACTTATACCATGTGGCCAGGGATATGTGCAATAAGTTTTCTCTTGCTGCGTACCAAGCAAGAGAGCAGATAGGCCAATATTTAAACTGTTCCGATGAGACAAGCTCTTTTATAACCGAAACCTCATTTTCTGTCAATTGAAGCGGATAGACCCTTTTGCAAAGTTTTAAGGGCGAGGTTTCACATTTGTACAGAACCCTGTTCTTCCAATAATAAAAAACGGATACCGGAATTTTCAATAATCGCAGCACCAACCCGGTATCTATTTTCTTATGATATCTATGCATTGCATGTACCAAACCTTCTTTGTTATTCTGGAGCAACCGGTAAAATGACTTTGAACCGGAAATAACGGATACCAATGACAAGACAACTTTCATATATGTTTTCATCATCACCTGTGCCTCTTTTCTACTAATGAAACTTTCAAGCACCTCGACTTCCTGTAGTTCACTTCCAAAATATTTACTATCAGATTCCTTTTTCCATCGCCAAATGGTCGAACGATCTATTGCCGAGTAATAGCTATTGGGTAAAGTATTCCTCTTTGCAAGCAATTTTATGGAAGTATGGTAGGATGTGTATTTTTTCATAAAGCAGGTGTGAGTTTTATGGGTATTGCCAAATCAAAATGTGCAAAGGTGGATTTATCGATAAATTTGATAATAATTGTTTAATACTCCAACAACTCTATATATTTCACCTACAATCTTAATTGCTTTACTCACTAACACTTCATTAGTAAATTAAGCGACAAAGATGTCATGGTATAATAGTTCTTAGCTTATATTTGATTCCCAGTAGAGCATGTGTAAATATCGAACTAACAAAAAAACTTTAATCTCAGTAACAAATATGTAACCAATGTAATTTTACTGAAATTAAAAATACTCACAATAGTCAATTATACAGGTGTATACGTTGATATTTCTAAAATAAAGGATGTCACCCAAAGCGCTTCAACTGTTGCATTTTCTTCAATGGTCTCCAATTTATCAGCATCCTCTTGCGGATAGCTTACTTTCTTATTGTTTGCCTCAATATCCGCTGCTTGCTCTGGAGAAATGGTAACAGGCTTATTCTGTACATTCATCTCCCAATCTTTACCTAAAATATAAACATTGATAATTTTCCATGTACTGATAAGCTGGTTGACAGTAGATACAGAAACATTATCAGTAGTGATACGATAATAAATGTAATCCTTAACCTGGTTTGTTGTTAATTGTTCTACAGGTTTTTCATAATACTTCGATAATAATCCTATGAGGCTTAAGTAAGTGGATATAGTCCGCTCACTATAATTGCGAATACGCATCTCTTGGATCACCTGATCCTTTAAACCTTTTTTTTCATAATACTAATGTTTTAAATTAAACTGGAAAGTAAATAATTATTGCCAAATTACCGCCCAAAGGCGGTTTTGTTCAACTAGTTAGTAGATGGATATTTATTCCATCTAATTAAAGATATGAGACTAAAAAGTAATATTAAAAACTGGTTGTTCGAAATTTAACTGAATAAATAAAACAATAAACTAGGTCTGAGGTCTAGATTAAAATTAGCTCTTTTTACTTACTTTTTCCCAATGTCTTTCAAGCTTTTTAGCATGTTCTTCTGGTGTAACTTTTATGTAGGACAAGAAAGCTTTCTCTGTTTTATGTCCTGTTATTGCCATAATGGAGATTGTTGGGAAATATGATTTGTATAAGTTTGTTGCAAAAGATCTTCTTGCGGTATGTGCTGTAACTAATTTGTGCTTTAAAAAAATGTCCTTTTTTCTTTTCCCACTTTAGTTATTGCCACCAAGTAGTATTATCTTTCAATAATGGATAAAGAGTCACTCCTGTTTTGTTTGTTAAGATACATGTATGGATCGTAATAATAGGCAGGCATGTATCCGCTTCTCCCATTATTTTCCCACCGAATAGCTTAAATATCCGTCTTTCCCTGAAAGATAGATTTATATAAGTCAATTTTTTCAATAGCAATACTCATATTACAAATATAGAAACTATAATATGTGGCAAAAAGTCACTCTTTATTTATTACTTTAATTTACATATAGTTAGAAGCCAAATTTCACCATCACTCTTAAAAACTCTCCAAAACTCTTATTTGAAAGAGTTTGAAACCCTGTATTTTATTGAATTATCCTAAACTAACTCACTTCTTTTGTACAATCAAATTTGATTTAATAAAGACTTGCAAGTCATTTTTTACAAACATTTAAAAGTCGTAAAGATGACAGTTACAAACGAAACCCCTATCGCCATGTTAACGGTAGGACAATTAAAAGAGGTGTTGAATTTAGAACAGCAAAAAGAAGCAGTAGTACAAAACGATTTTACTGACAAGAAGTATGCTTATGGGCTAAAAGGCATTCGTGATACATTTAATGTTTCGCATGCCACAGCTCAAAAGTATAAGGATGGTATTTTAAAAGATGCCATTACGCAATATGGGCGTAAAATCATTATGGATGTTGATAAAGCAATGAAACTGTTTAATGCGAAAGGAGGTATGAAATGAAAAATGGTACTATCTCCATCAAACAAGCTGATAGGATGATAACGGTTCAGAATGTTTCTGAATTTCCAATTGAAATTTTCCCAAGCTATATTCAAGATGTAATTATAGAACTATATAACAATTCTAACTTCAATATTGATTATACATCGGCAGGTATTTTAGTGGCTGTTGCTACTGCAATTGGGAACTCTTTTCATTTAGAACGTAATAGCGAATGGAGAGAATCATCTGTACTTTGGGTAGCAAATGTTGGCAAATCGGGGCAAAATAAAAGTGCCCCGGTAAAAACCGCATTCCGTGCTATTAGCAGTAAACAGAGTGACTTTAATAAAGAATACAAAGAACAGGTGTCTTCTTACAGTTCTGATGAAGATAATTCGACACCGATTTGTAAAAAACTGTTTACTACCGATCCAACATTTGAGGCTCTTGTTAAAATGCATGAGGAAAATCCGCATGGAATAGCTCTTAAACCTGATGAATTTAAAAGTTTCATCAGTAATTTAGTTGGATATAGTGGAGGTTCAAAACAAGCTCAACATTTGTCAATGTGGGACGGTGCGCCAATCTATCTTGATAGGAAAGGAACAGAAAGCTCGATGGTTGAAAATCCATGTGTATCAATAATTGGTGGTATCCAAGATGATGTTATAGCATCGCTCAAAGCAAAGGACATTAAAGATGGATTTTTTGAGAGAATTCTCTTTGCAATTCCTCTCAAAATGGAGAAAAGGAAAAACTCTCGGACACAACTAAATAAATATATTGTTGAAAAGTATCATGATAAAATGAGCGATATACTTGACTTCACTCTTAATATTCAAATACCTCAAATAGTTAGATTATCTGATGATGCAAATGATTTGTTTATTGACGAACAAGACAGTCATGTTGAGCCATCAAACAGAGATGGTGTTGTTTCCGGTATCCTTTCAAAAATGGATAGATATATGTTACGGTTTGCATTAATTATAGAAGTTCTTGACAGATTATCAAATAAAGAGACAGTAACAACAATATCAGAAAAGAGCATGGAAAAAAGCATATTACTAAAGGAGTATTTCTATAAAAATGCACTCAAACTAAATAGTATGATTTTAGATGTTTTTGAAGATAACTCAAAAGAGGGAAAGGTGTTGAAAATAATCAGAGCAATAAACAAAAAAGAGTTTACCAATAATGATTTTATAATAATTGCAGGCAAACTAAATATTGCAAAAGAATCTTATGCTTATAGGTTATTATCACAAACTAAATTAGCCCAAAAGGTATCAAAAGGTCTATATGAAACAGATTTAATAGATTAAAACCCTGTGTAGCTTGTAGAGTTGTACAGTTTAATTGAATGTCAAACACTTACGTGTGTAGTATGTGTGTAGTAAGTGTACAGTAGCAATTTTAATTAGAATTTGATTGTACAGTTTGTATAGTAAATGTACAGTAACAACTACCTAACCTACAGCCATTAAACACAAACTCTACAAACTGTACGCTTTTATATATGTAAATAATATTCACTGATGACTTATATAAGATACTCGTTAGAAAAATACTCAGGAATGAAATCAAGGTACTTATGTCCTGAATGCGATAAAAGAACTCTTACTCGGTATATTGATAACGATACCAATATTTTTTTAGCCGATTATGTAGGTAGATGTAGTAGGGAAGAAAAATGTGGTTATCATTTTACACCGAAGATGTTTTTTGAAAAAGTTGTATATAAATTTGATACTAATTATGTGCAAAAAACTAAACCAACAATACAAAAACCTCAAAAGCCATCATGTATTGATAGCAAAATTATGAAAAGTACATTGGGTAATTATAATCAGAATAATTTTGCTCAAGGGTTATATCAGTATTTTAACAAAACACATGTTGATGCAATTCTAAAAAAGTATTGTGTTGGAACTGCAAAAGGCAACAAAACAATTTTTTGGCAAGTAAACAGAATAGGCGAGGTTAGAACTGGTAAAATAATTCTTTATGATGCAAAAACATTAAAGCGAACTTCAAATATTAACTGGGCGCACTCAAAATTGAATATCAAAGATTTTAACTTAAAGCAAATCTACTTTGGAGCACACCTTCTAATTGATACAAAAATACCAGTTGCTATTGCTGAGGGTGAAAAGAATGCAATACTTGGAGCATTGCATTATCCACAATATAATTGGATTGCTGTTGGTGGTATTAATATGCTAAACTTGTCAAAATTAAATGCTTTAAAGAACTATGACATCACTCTTTTCCCTGATAAGGGTATGGCTTATAAAAAGTGGACTGTTTTTGCAAAAGATGCTGACTTCCCTGTTAAAGTAGATTCTATTATTGAAAGAGCTGATTTGCCTGAAGGTTCTGATGTTGCTGACCTTGTTGTTTCTATTAAGAGATTAGAATATAACAATAGCCCTAAAGGAATTACAGAGCAAATGATTAAAATTAACCCGGTTTTGAATAAGTTGATTGAAAAGTTTGATTTAGTGTATGAGTAGTGAAAAAATAAAATAGCCTTTTAAAGTATTGCAATAAGTTAAATATATAAAATCAAAAAGGGGACTATTAGATATTAATAGCCCCCTTTTTAGTCCCTTATTTTTGCAAGTTCTTAATAATCAGACTGTATTGCGGAGAGTGGGGGATTCGAACCCCCGGTACAGTTTAACCCGTACGTCAGTTTAGCAAACTGGTGGTTTCAGCCACTCACCCAACTCTCCCGGTGTTTTAACTGAATTGTTACTCTTTTAAGAACGTACCTTAAATTAAGGTTCACAAAAGTATAAAATTGCATTACTTATGCAAAGAAAAATATGAAAAATTTAATGGTTTACATAAAAAAATATTTTTTTAACAAAACTTCTGTCTCGCATTGCGTGTTTTTGAGTTTGAATGACAGAAATTAAGCTTGTGGGCAAAACAAATGATTAAGGTGCTCAATCGGTATAAATCAGAAAATCTTTAGCTTGCTTTTGGAAAGTTACTGGTGTATACCTTTTGTGCAAATATCAGTGAAAGTATAGCAATAAATGCACCGGCAATAAATGGAATTCGCCAATTAATCATCCACAAAGCACCTCCAATTACCGGAATTACAACTGCTGAAATATGATTAATGGTAAATCCAACAGCCATTGAGGGAGCAATATCTTCTGCGTCACCTGTTTTTTGGAAGAATGTATTGATAGCCATGGCTGCACTAAAGAAAATATGATCGGCCACATAAAATATTCCAACAGCCGTTCTGTTTTCGATAAAAGCATAACCTAGAAATATAAAAATTAAAAAAACATATTCAATGCTTAACATTACTCGCTCTCCAAATCGATTGATTCCTTTAGCAATTATTGGAGCCATAAAAAAGGTGATTACGTTGTTAATTATGAATAATATGGCAATACCTTTTACTTGAAAGTCATATTTCTCTACCAGCATAAAAACGGCGAATACAACAAATATTTGACGCCTTGCTCCGCCTAAAAAGTTTAAAAGATAAAATAGCCAGTATTTGCGTTTTAAGACCATTTTCTTTTGTTGTGGAACAAGATTTTTGTTCACCGGATTTTTAAACAACGAATAAATACCAATGCTCATTACTATTCCACCTGCTACCATAAAATGCCACGACAAAGAAAACTTTTGTGAGCTAAACCAAATAATTACTCCAACAATAATATTCGTTAAGGCAGCCATGCTTTTTATTTTACCAATCATTAGGGGAGCTTCCTTCTTATTAAAATATTGAAGGGTTAGGCTTTGGTTTACGGTTTCAAAATAATGAAAGCCAACAGACATTAATAAAGTAGTTAGCACCAATCCTAAAAACGAAGGGAGAAGTCCTGTTGCCAAAACTCCTAATCCCATAATAAAAATAGAAATCGCTGCAAAGCGATGCTCTTTAATTACTAAGAGGATATAAACCACCAACAAGGCCAAAAAACCTGGTATTTCTCGTACCGATTGAATCACTCCAGCCTGAAATCCATTAATACCAATTTCATCAACTGCAAAATTATTGAATAAGGTTCTCCATGTTTGAAAACCAATAGACATGGCAATTACCAATAAAAGCAAATACCCATACATGGGGTTCTTCTTAATTTCTTTTATCATTAGATGCTATTCAGATGAAACCCTCATTCACCTTCGTTCACAACTTAGCGAAGCGTTATCATGATCCCGAGCAATCGGGAGAGTAAAAGGAGATGACTAAAACATGGGGTTGCATGGTAATTGAAATCAAAATGCTAGAGATGTGTTTTGCAATAATTTGAAAAACAAATATTTAACCTAGTTTTATTCTAATGAATTGTTGGAACAGCAAAGGGTTTTAAAAGTTTAAATAAAAAAAATCCCGGAATTTCCGGGATCTAATTAGTTATTTTTTATCGGAGTCTTTTCCTTTTTTATTCGATGTAGGAGGCATCGCAATATTGTCTCGCATGTGCGTATCAGCCTCAATGTTTTTCATTTTGTAGTAATCCATTATTCCCAAGTTTCCAGCACGAAAAGCATCTGCCATAGCTTTTGGCACTTCAGCTTCGGCTTCAATAACCAGCGCTTTTTTCTCTTGTGCCAGGGCTTTCATTTCTTGTTCAAGGGCAACCGCCATAGCTCTTCTTTCTTCAGCTTTGGCCTGAGCAATATTTTTATCGGCTTCGGCCTGATCCATTTGTAAAACAGCACCAATATTTTTACCTATATCAATATCGGCAATATCAATCGACAGAATTTCAAATGCAGTTCCTGCATCCAAACCTTTTTCAAGAACAACTCTTGATATGGTGTCAGGATTTTCAAGTACAGCCTTATGCGACGATTGTGAACCAATGGAAGAAACAATTCCTTCACCAACTCTGGCAAGTACGGTATCTTCACCTGCTCCACCAACCAATTGTTTTATGTTGGCACGCACAGTAACACGAGCTTTACAAATTAACTGAATTCCATCTTTAGCAACCGCAGTTACCGGTGGGGTATCAATTACTTTCGGATTTACCGACATTTTTACAGCTTCCAAAACATCACGACCTGCAAGGTCAATGGCTGTTGCCATTTTAAATGAAAGATCGATGTTTGCTTTTTCGGCAGAAACCAAGGCATGAACAACAGCTTCAACATGTCCACCAGCTAAATAATGAGCCTCCAAATCGTCACTTTTCATTCCCTGAAGACCTGCTTTATGGGCTTCAATCATTGAGTTTACAATGCGTGGTGGTGGAACATTTCTTAAGCGCATTAAGATGAGCTGCAGTAAAGAAACTCTTACGCCAGTAATTTGGGCAATAAACCATAATTTTATTGGAATAAGGTATAATATTATCCATAATCCAATTATTATTCCAACAATTAAAACAACGCTAAATGTGATTCCTTCCATACTATTTATTCTATAGGTTTAACAATTAATTGATTCCCGTTAACTTTAATTACTTCAACGGGTGTATTTGGGTCAATAAACTTGTGACCCGATTTTCCTTCAAATGATTTTTCATTTACAACCACGGTACCAATAGGAGCTAAACGAGTAACTGCCATACCTTTATCGCCAGGTTTAACAAATTGCACGTCTGTATTTTCCATTTTACTTGATATGCTTGATTTAAGAACAAGTGTTTTCCATGTTTTTGAGCGTAGCGCTAAAACCATGGCTATTAAGAATAAAAGAAATGTTCCTAATAATATATAATGTCCTTTTGGTGTGCCAAAATAATTATACCCAAAATAAATCCCTGTCAAAATAAAAATAATCCCAATAAGTCCTGGAATATTCGCACCGGGCAAAACTAAAAATTCAACTAGAACTAATAATAAACCTATTCCAATTAAAATAATAACTGCGGTTAAACTCATAGGTTTCGTTTAGTCTATTGTACAACTTAATCCTTTACTTGTGAGTCTGCCTTTCATAAACGAAAGCTCCTCAAACTCGCCTTTTTTTACATCACATTTCCCTTTGTAATGGGTAATAAAGGCGCATTGTTCTGCCTGATTATTTTCGTGATGGCAGACCTCAATTAGGCTGTCAATAACATGATCAAAAGTGTTTTCTTCATCGTTATGAAGAATTAAGTTAAATGCTTTCTCTTTTTCAGTTGAGAAGAATTCATCTAATTCCGGATGTAGTTTTTCTTGATTTCCCATAACAAATTTATTTATGGCTAAAGGTTTTAATGATTCAAAGATATTAATTTTTTTGTTTCAATCATTGAAAAAAGCGTAGAACCATAGTTGATTTTAAATTGATTTGTTTTTGTATGGTTCAACAATTGTTTTCTATTTTCGTTGTATTCAATAAATCATAAACAAATAAGAGCATGGCATTATTAAATGAAGGAGATAAAGCTCCTGTTTTTTCAGGTCTAAACCAGAACGGAGAGCCCATAACATTGGAGCAGTTTAAAGGCAAAAAATTGATTCTTTATTTTTATCCAAAAGACTCTACGCCTGGCTGTACTGCTGAATCGTGTAACTTACGCGACAATTACAATGATTTATTAGGTAAAGGATACGAAGTTGTTGGCATAAGCCCCGATGGAGAAAAATCGCATCAAAATTTTATTAAAAAACACGAATTGCCTTTTCAACTAATTGCTGATACTGAAAAAGAAATTCTTAATGCCTATGGTGCCTGGGGATTGAAAAAAATGTATGGAAAAGAATACGAAGGGGTTTTGAGAACTACTTATGTAATTGGTGAAGATGGAATTATTTTAAAAGTGTTCAACAAAGTAAAAACAAAAGATCATGTGGATCAGATATTGAAAGAAATGGAATAAACAAAAAGAGTTATTCTAAAATGAAAGGTTCAGGTAAAGCTCCATATGAACTGAGTAAAACTCAACTGATTTATTATTTTGAACATTTTACACGCCCCAAACTACTTGTTGTTTATTCAGATTTATAGTTGATTCTGGAATTGTAAAATAATTATGTGGGGACAGTGTTTGGTTTAACCCGAAAAATTATGCTTCGCATGAGCTAAAGGTTCGGGACTTAATTATTACTCGCTATCGCTCATGAGAACACTACGCTATGTTGAGAAGCTGTTTGTGCTTGATTGACAACGTGTTGGTTTTAGAAACTTAATTTATACAATAGCTCAAAAGTGGGCTATGAATTTGAATCTCAAAACGTGCAATAAACACAATAAAACCAACACTTTACGCAAACAGAATCTATTTTCTCATGAATTATGGGGGTTAATATTCTACTTAAATATGCAGATAAAAGTACATTTAGTTTAGAACTCAGTTAGATAGTCGTATCGCGGTCTCAGTGAAACAAGTAAATTTATTATGGATCATATTGAAAAGTTGTGGAGCAAGCTAAAAATTTTGAAACGGTCAATCATAAATGATATAGCTAAGAAAACAAACTACCTCGCTGCGAGCATTGGGGAAAAAGACACCCTCTGTTATTTCAAATATCCATTTGATGCTTTTTATTATCATTTGTTTCGGTTTTGCAATGTTTGTATTTGTAAGACAATATCCTCCCCAGCCCTCCTTAGAAAGGAGGGAGTTAGTGAGTACTTTC
>JAEINW010000055.1 GCA_016342715.1 Salinivirgaceae bacterium
TTTGTTGCAGAAATCAATAAAAAAAACTGGCAGGGTTTCATCGGAATAACTGGCAGGGTATCATCGGAATATCAATTGTGCATATCTTTTTTAAATTCCTGAAAGTCTGGATCCGTTTCAGCATCAAATTCTTTAATTTCCTTTTTTAAATCATTATACCTATTATGCAAAGTATCAATTACCCCATCCATTTCCCAATTATCCCATTTAGTTTCAAGTTTTTCGCCAAATTGTTCTAAGATACTATCCAAATTTACCACCACTTCTTTGACATAGGTTTTTTCTTCAAACTCACAGCTAATATCAAAAACATATAAGCCATGAATATTATTGCCGTCAACATAAACAGGTTCCTTTGAATAGTCACCCACAATTTGTTGAATAGATTTAGCTGCTGATTCACCTTCATCAACAAAGGTAGTATCGAGCAATAATTTGTTATTTTGAGTAATTTTTATGCGAATTTCGTTCTTTGTTGATTGAGCATTAAGTCCAACTATGGCAGCAAAAATAACTAATAATAAAACAATTAGTTTTTTCATAGTAGTTAGTATTTAAGGATTCTGTGCTTATAAAGTTATCTTCATTTTCCGATGGTAGATGCAAATAAGCAATAAAAAGCTGCTTAAAGCAAAAATCCCAACTCAATGGAGTTGGGAATATATTCTTATGCAAATAGTTTTAATCTAATTTAAGTACCGCTAAAAAGGCTTTTTGTGGAACCTCAACGTTTCCTACTTGACGCATTCGTTTCTTACCTTTTTTCTGCTTTTCTAACAATTTACGTTTACGGGTAATATCACCACCATAACATTTTGCGGTAACATCTTTACGAACGGCTTTAACGGTTTCGCGAGCGATAATTTTTGATCCGATAGCGGCTTGTATGGCAATATCAAATTGCTGACGCGGAATTAATTCTTTAAGCTTTATACACATTTTACGACCAATCTCATAGGCGTTACTGGTATGCATTAATGAGGATAAGGCATCTACACTTTCGCCATTAAGTAAAATATCTAATTTGCATAAAGTTGCCCGTTTAAAGTCAGTTCGGTAATAATCAAACGAGGCATAGCCTTTTGATATACTTTTTAATTTATCGTAAAAATCAAATACAATCTCCGATAAAGGCATATTAAAAGTAACCTCCACCCTATTTCCAGTTAAGTAAACCTGAGTTTTTAGTTCACCTCTTTTATCAATACACAATTTCATTATTTGTCCAATATAATCGGCTCTTGAAATTATTTGCGCATGAATGTAAGGTTCTTCAATATAATCAATCATTGTTTCGGTAGGTAATCCCGATGGATTATGAACCTCAACTAAATCGCCTTTTTTTGTAATTACGTTAAACGAAACGTTGGGAACTGTAGTAATTACGTCCATGTCGAATTCGCGATCTAAACGCTCCTGAACAATTTCCATGTGTAATAAGCCAAGGAATCCACAACGGAAACCAAAACCCAATGCTGCCGACGATTCGGGCTCAAAGGTTAAGGAAGCATCATTTAACTGAAGCTTTTCAATGGATGCTCGTAAATCTTCGTAATCTTCAGGATCAATTGGATAAATACCCGCAAACACCATTGGTTTTACATCTTCGAAACCGTCGATAGCGGTTTTACATGGATTTTTTACGTTGGTAATTGTGTCACCCACTTTAACTTCTTTTGAAGTTTTAATTCCTGAAATAAGATAACCCACATCACCAGTTCTTAATACCGGTCTTGCTTCCTGAGTTAGTCGGAGAACTCCAACTTCATCGGCATTATATTCTTTACCCGTATTTACAAATTTAACCAGATCGCCTTTGCGAACTTCGCCATTCATTACTTTTATGTAGGCAATAATACCACGGAATGAATTAAACACCGAATCAAATATCAATGCCTGAAAGGGCTCTTTGGGATCGCCTTTAGGTGCGGGAACTCTATCCATGATTGCCTCTAAAATCAAACCAACGCCCATTCCGGTTTTTCCGCTGGCTTCAATAATATCGTCGCGATCGCAACCTATTAAATCCACAATTTGATCTTTAACTTCATCGGGCATGGCGCTGGCCAAATCCATTTTATTGAGAATTGGAATAATTTCCAAATCGTGTTCAATGGCCAAATATAGATTTGAAATGGTTTGGGCCTGAATTCCCTGCGTAGCATCAATAATAAGTAAGGCTCCTTCGCAGGCAGCAATTGACCGCGAAACTTCATATGAAAAATCGACGTGTCCGGGAGTATCAATTAGGTTCAATACATATTTTTTGCCATCACGTTCATGGTCCATTTGAATGGCATGGCTTTTAATGGTAATCCCTCTTTCGCGCTCCAATTCCATATCATCGAGCACCTGTTCCTGGCGGTCGCGTTCCGAAACCGTATTGGTTTCCTGAAGCAATCTATCGGCAAGCGTACTTTTACCGTGATCAATATGTGCAATTATGCAAAAGTTCCTAATATTCTCCATCTCTCAATCAATCAATTATTTTAAATCAGCTTGCAAAGATAATCTCAAAATTATCATTTGCCAATGCCTAATGCATAATAAAATCTAAATATCTAATAATTATTTAGATATATACACCGATAAAACATAATTTACACGAATAAGTTTTAGTACAGAAGAGAATATAACAACAAAAAGCTACCTCAAAAAATTGAGATAGCTTTTATTATGGTATTTTATATCAGATATTATCCGATAGTTTCTTTATAAACTTCAGGTGATAATAATGCCTCAAGTTCTGATGCATCGCTTATTTTAATTTTCACCATCCAACCGTCTCCATAAGGGTCTTGGTTTACAATTTCTGGTGTTTCTTCAAGTTTAGGATTTATTTCCAAAACTTCGCCACCTACTGGCATAAATAAATCAGATACCGTTTTTACAGCTTCAATTGTTCCAAAAGTTTCGCCTTTAGCTAAAGTTTCACCTTCGGTTTCAATCTCAACAAAAACAACATCACCTAACTGTTGCGATGCATATTCAGTAACACCAATAATTGCAGTATCACCATCGATTTTTATCCATTCGTGATCTTCAGTGTACTTTAAATTTTCAGGAACATTCATAATGTTAATATTTTAGTTATTTGCTGATTGTATTATTTTGAACAAATGTAATTTTTTTTTTATAAAAAAGATGTGATGTAAATCATAATAAAAGATCACATACATATTGTTTTACAACACGGATATTATTTTAAGTCAGACAATGAAAAACGAACCATAAAACCGAATTCGGTATTCGCTATTAGGTTACCATTGGTAAACGGATCGGCTTTATCATAATCATAAAAGGCCTGCAAGGTAAGATTATCACTCAATTTGTAATCGGCAGTAAATTTTATTGTGAATACTTTGCTTCCGGCATTAATTATGGGAACAGTATTATCAGCTAATTCGTAGTTAACAGTAATGTTATTTCTAATAGAAAAGTCGACCCGCAAATTTAAATCACTAATCACGTCCTTTTTCGTTCCTCCGGGAGTTTTTAAGCCAAGTTTTAGTTTATCAAAACGGTATCCACTACCAATGGTATATTCCCAGGTGAAAACTTCGGTCATTTTTTTATTAACCAAACTCATGGTTAAGTTGCGGGTTTTCTTGTATTCAAATTTAGTCAACACATTGTTTTTCCAGGTTAAATCGAGCCCAATAAGCGGAACAAATTGTTCGGTAGCTGAAAAACTTCCAATGTCGTATTTTGAAACAAATAAAGCTTGATCGGTTTCAGACTGTACTGATGACATTCCGCCAACCGTATCAGCATCAAAGTTGTAAAGAAGATTTGATTTATAACTTCCCAGAGAAAAATTCGAGGTATAGCGATGTTGAATAGAAATATTCTTAAAATATTTTCCTATAAACTCAATGTCTTTAAGCCCATCGTATTTGATACTCCAATTGGGTCGAAGGGTTTTTAACATATTCTTAACCTCAAATAAATCGCCTACTCTATCTATTCGTGTGTTTCCGTAAGTTGCCAGAAAAGCGGGAATTGCCACATCGGGATTTGAGCTACTATATCCGTTAGGATATCCATTAGCATCTAATTTTAAAACATACGGATCTGGTTGGTTTTTTAAGTTCTCCCTCTCATTTGCCAAAAGCCAAGCCTGGTCTTTTAACTCGTCTTTAAAACTATTAAATGCTTCCGACGAAAGATCGCCTATCGATGGTCGGGAATCAAAGGCAGAACTTAGCATCCAAAAGCTATAACTATACGAGCCATTTACTTCGTAATTAAATGCCTCAATCGATTTTTCAAGATCATTTTCAACAAAATAATAATACTCTGAGAAATTATCGGAGAAACTGCGTTTACCAGAAAAATCAATTCGCAAGCTTTTTACGGGTTGGTAATTTGCTTTAAAATCCCACGAATCGTTGCTTGTCATTAAGTAAGGTTCAATAATAGATTCATCTGTATCTTCCGATCTATTACTTGCCATTCTATCACCAAAATTTCTGTCTTGCCATCCAAATATAAATGCTAATCCGGGATCATTTGGTATTTTTGAAATATTATGATCATTTTCATAGTTACCCAAAACAGTACCACTGGTTAAACTGTAGGTTGCTGAAAATTGTTTGAACCCCATTAAGCCTAAAGCGGTATGCTCCATAACTACAATAAATGGATTGTCTTTAATTTGCTTTTTAACAGTAATTTCAACCGTTGCACCTTCTACTTCTTGTTCTAATGTAATTGCAATTCGGTTTTGATTAATAATTTCAAAATCAGATTTAATCTCTTTTCCTTCGGCATCTTTTACTTTCAATCGAACTTCTTCTTCAGAATCTAAATTATGCGAAATTTTTTTATCATCCTTTGCTTTAAAACGAACACCCTCTTTAGTAAAAGTTACATCCTCGAATTTTGGCTTTTTACGTTGCTTCTTATTTTGCTTATATTTTTTATTAATCTTTTCGAGAAACCCAACCTTAT
This sequence comes from Salinivirgaceae bacterium, assembly GCA_016342715.1. Lineage (GTDB taxonomy): Bacteria > Bacteroidota > Bacteroidia > Bacteroidales > SZUA-534 > JAEINW01. Next base: position 4,954 of record JAEINW010000055.1, read on the forward strand.
CATAAAGATTATCCATTCGGAATTGACTACTCAACGAAATCTGCTGACTGTTTTTTATTTTATTACCCATTGCTAAATTATCCTTTGTTTTCATTGCAGCGTCCCACTGATAGGTTCCAGTGTATCGGGCATTGGCCGAAATCCAATCGAATAATGGAATTTTATTAATTGGAATGGTGTACGAAGCATTAAACTTTTGATTGTAGGTATTTGGTGTTCCTAAGTTTTTAATCGATCTCCAAACTTCTTCTTTGTAATCTTTATATTTCTGCTCATCGGTTTTATCAACCATACCATCTGGTTCTTCGATAAGCGCATTGGTATTGGTTGAAAAGTCGAATTTTAAACTTTTGCTTAAATTATATTTAAAATCGAATTGTCGCGACCAGGTAAAGTTTTTATCAAAAGTTGGGTCGAATATTTGATCAGGATTATTTAAGTTTCTAAGCAAGGTTTCGCTATACCTGCGATTCACTGTAGTCCTAAAACTTATTTGTTGCGGTGCATAATAAAAATTAAAATCACCAATTATTTTTAATGCCGGTTTCCGTAACAATTTACTCTTTTTAAAAGGGCGCACATTCTCGGGTCTGTTGTTAAAAATATAGTTTATCGATCCTAAATAATCTTTTGTAATATCGGAATCAATACCAACATCGGTATGACTAAGCTCGCTATAAGAATAAGTGGCGCTTAAATTAGAAGGGGAATAAAATCTCGTTTTATTTTTACCCGAACTACCAAGACCCACATTGGTAAAATTTATACTTTTTCGTTCCGTTAAGTCCTGGCTCTGATTAATTAATTGCTTTTTTTCCTCTTCGGTAATATCCGGGTTATTCAATTTGTCCTCAATTTTTACATCCTGATCTAAGGGGTCGTATTCAGGGTTTATGGCCGTTCTTGAATAACCAAGAAACATAGGGACACGCACATTCGATTCTTTTGGGAAAAATTTACCTAACTCCAAATTCACAGACACATCTAACTGATTGGAAGTTTCCTTAGCTCTTTCCTGAGCATTTTGTTCAATGCTACCAAAACCAGGTTGTGTGGTGCTTCCGGAAAATGAAACGGAACCAAAATCAGCCAATCGGGCGGTCATTCGTCCAGTAGCTGCCCAGCCTCCTTTTTCATCAAAATCGGTTAAGCGCAATTCGTTTACCCATATTTCTGCCGATTTTTCAAAACCATCATCATCACTAATGGTATTGAATTGCTTTTTGGGGTTACGAACCCCTATCATAAGGGTTTTAACCTGGGCAACATTCGGATTTCCTTTAATAATTATACGTTTCCCATTTTTTATGTAGGCAAAGGCATCGGTAAATCCAATTTTTGAGTCTGCTTTCCGCATTTCATCATTTCTGGCAAGTTTTGCTTCCACCAACTGATCAAAATCAATCTCCATGTTATTTCCTTCAGGCCAAACTATTCGTCTATCATCAATATCGGCACCATTATAAAGTTGGCCGTTTAACGATTTTGTCCATGGTTGTGTAACTTTTAAAGGTACTTCATATTCATAATAATTATCGGTAAAGTCCGATCCTAAACGAATAAAACATCTTATATCATTGTTTGTAATGGAGTCAAAACCAAGCATGCTCTCCGCATGAATATACATTTTTAGTTTTCCATAATCACGCATATCCATGTTAATGGTTTTAAAAACCGCTTTGGAATAGCCATCTTCCAATTCCTGAACACGCAACACCATGGACTGTTCGTTAAGGCGTGTTGCTGATTGATTTGAAGGATCTTGTTGACGATCGACATCGGGAGGTAATATGTAGTTTACTGGCTCACGACTGGCGTTTTCTTCAATATTAACAGAAGCTACGGTAAATGGAATATCGTTTGGGTCATGACTTTCGTCGCCACCACTAAATTCACCACCTTCTTTTATGGCATAATCGTATTTTCGCCACTCACTTTTTATCAATTCCAGTTTAGCAAAACGTAAAACCACGTCGTCTTCCCAGCCACTTAAAAACATTCTTGCAAATCGAATAGACTTAAAATCCTGAATATTTCCAATGGCCTCGCCTTCGCTAATGGGAATTTTAAATTGATACCAATCGACCGTTTTTTTTGTACCATTCTTAAGCTCAACAGAAGCCGTTCTTTTATCGGTAATGTAATTTCTACCTATGGTCATATTTTCTTTCTCAAGATTTATTCGATATTGAAAATAGCTTTCCGTTTCACTTAGGGTAAAATCACCATTAATATCTTCCACATCGGGAGTCGATTTTTCTGTTTTAGAATTTTTATCGCCTGCCACCTGAGAGTTGCCTTCCTGGTTGTTAAAGTTTTTATAGCGTTCAATTATTGATGCGTTTTCACTATAGTTTTCATCCTTCCAATATTTAAAATCGTCATTTGAAGGGTCAGCCTTAATCCTATTCAAAAGGGTTTGATTCGTTATTTTATTGCTGATAGTATTTATATAATCAGAAAAAAATACCTGTTCATCGGTGGAGTTTATTCCATCCAATCCAATATCCTGTTTTATTCTTAAAGCATTATCATTAATCCAATTCTCTGTAGTAATTTGTTGAGTTGATACACGTCCCCATATGGTTTCATCGAATAAATTTTGATCTAGCACATCGCCAGTAGGCAAACCATGTTCATAACTTTTTCTACCATCTTTCAGCACATCTTCCGAAATATTTCCGAGGTTAAAATATAATTGACCTCCTGTAGTGTTTTCACTGCCTTCAGCAAAGGGATCCATCACCCAAAACATTAAATACTCAATATTTTGAGCTTCAAAATCGTTGATTGACAATTCCCGCATAATTCCACCCCATTTATTTTCAGGGTTCGCGAACAATCCATTTTCATTAATTTCTTCAATGTTAAAATTATAGGGTCCTCGCTCTTTAGGGAAAAATGCTAAATCAAGGGTAGGTATATCTGTTGGAATACCCTGAGCAGTCTCTTTATTTGGAAATATATTTTGTTCGTTTACGCGGTACACTTGTAAACTCGATAGCACATCGGTACTTACGGGAGAACCCGAATTATAAAAACTTGGATCGATCTGATACCATGCCAATTTGGCTCTATTGTAACCGTAGTCGAGTTTGCCAAAAAGTTTAGCCTCTGGAAATAGCTCTTCGCCTGTTTCTGATTTAGCCCCTTGCGGAGCACTTGCTAACACCCAACCATGTTTACTTCTGATATCAAAACTTGATTCACTGCCTTCAAAATCGTCGATAAAAGCATTTCCGGTTTTACCAATTGCTTTATTGTGGCCCGGTATTAATTGTGCAAATTCACCTTCCAGTGTAATGGTTGACATTTCTTTGGTTTCCAAAAAGGGAAGAAAATCGACAGCTCTGGTTAAAAAAGGAACCTCGGTTCGATACGATCCATTTAATCCCCAAATAGTATTATTTATAGGCTCTTCACCCATATTTACCTTTTCGGTAAGTGGTCTTTCAGATAATTTCATTACCGTTGCACCCAAGTTAAAATCGGGATTAAAACGATATTCCATGTGAGTTCCCATAAGGGTTTTACTCTGAATACTAAAGAGCGATTGGCTTTCTAAGGAGATTTTTAATGGCGTTCCAGAAGCCAATAATCCTTCGTTCAAAATTTTAACCCGACCTAAATTATAATCTACCGTGTAATCGAGATTTTCTGCAAGTGGTCTGCCACCAGCGGTAACTTTAACCGAACCTTCTGGGATATTAAATGAATTCAAGAAAATTTCTGATCCTCCAGATGATTTATAGCTTCCTTTTAAATAATATTTATTCTTTGTTGTTATTTGCTCTGCTGTATATTGTGTAGAATCATACAATTCTTGATAAGCAATTTTTTCGGCCAACTTATATAACTCGTCTTTAGCTGTTGGATTTAAATTCTCTGCATCCTTTTTAATGGCTTGATTTATAAAACCACCAAAAGGTTCAACCACCGGAAAAATTACACGACCATTGGTTGCTAATATAGTATAGCCTTCCACAAAGTCAAAAACCCCATCACCAATTGAAATATAATTTCCTTGAGAATTCAGGTTATCTAAATTAAAAAGCCTGATGAATTTATCCTTTTTAATGCTTAAATCGCCTGGAACTGAACTATTAATGGCCGCTGGAATGGGAATATTTAAAACACGCGATCCTTTGGAATCGTTATAAAATTCCACATCGAAAATGAAATCCTCACTATTTACCTGATAAGCTCCAATGGAATAAACGTTTTTCATCATTAAATCCCAGTTGGGTAGTCGGGGAGAAAAGTTAGTACCTTTTAAAAGTTTAGCAAGAATAACCCCACTGCCATCTTGAGAAAATTCTCCAACTCTTACGGTTTGTCCATCAATGGAATATTCAAAAGAAACGGCTAATACTTCATCGGAATTTAAGGCAGAATTTAACGAGATATAACCCAATTTGCTATTAAAGGTATATTCATTAGGTGAAAGCAAACGAGCTTGCTCAACTTTTTCGTAATGTACTCCGCTTTCATAACCCTTTTCTTGCATTTGTTGAGTTACATTATTAATTCCATTCACTTCTCTTATTTCGCTTATCCCGCCAATTTTTTCATACAAATCGTTGGCAGTATTTTGTGGAAATTCACTAGCATTAATTAGCTTAACATTATCATCATAAATAGCTTTTTCATTCCTACCGTATAAATCATAATCTTTCTGCTCTTCACCTAAATCAAGTAATGCAAGAATATTTCTGGAGTTGACAGTTTCTCTAGTTGTATTTGTTACCCAAACCTCAACCTTTGATATTACTACTGGAGAAGTAGGTTGGTTTACATTGCTTATAAACTCATCGTAATTCTCTCTAAAATAATGAGATAAAAAGAAATGGCGGTTTTTATCGTATTGTGAGGCAGAAAAATCGTAATCGCTTTTTTGTGCTCCCCCTTCGACGGTAATTGTTTTTGTTTCGCCTTCTTGCTGCGAAAACACTGTTGACACATGAAGTTTTCCGAACTTCATTTCAGTTAAAATACCAAACAAACTTTGACTCCCAGTAATTAATGAAGTTGACAAAGGTAAGGATACATCACCAGCTTCAATTTTTTGAAGAATGTCATCTTCTTTGCCTTGGTAGGCTAATTTCATGGTGTTGTCGAAGTCGAATTGCGATTCGGTATCATAATTTACACGCATTTCCAAATTTTCGCCAATTTTACCAACCACACTCATTTGAATTTCTTCTTTAAAATCAAAAGTGGTATTTCTCCTTAGCTCTACAGGTTGGTTCGGATTATCGTTAAAACTAATTTTAATAGCAAATTTAAGCGATGCCATACCCGATGGCTTAATATCTATGGTATTGCTACCAAAAATTGTTTCGAAAGCCTGGCTACCAATATTTATTTTCGGAATTATTGATGATTGATTTTCAAAGGTCTCACTTTTGTACCTTTCTCTCCAATACCCTTTTAAATTCTTTTGAATATCGTAATTTCGGTATTCGTTAAAATCCATGGTATAGGGTACGGCATAATCAACCGATCCGGCTTTTTTATGAACTATGTATTGATTCGATTCCTGATCGTATTCAACCTCACTCGATAAATTCTCTGGATCCTTAAAATTCACATTCGACGAATTTTTTTTAGGAGTAAAGGGATTGTTATCCTGAGGTTCAATTTTGAAAGGAAGTTTAGTGGTATCACTAATTTCTTGAGATTGCCCATTATAAGATAAGGCAAAAACGAATCCCGTTAATAATATATGTAAGGTTCTTTTATTCAAAAGTTTCTTTTGTTTAAAACGTCTTTAATGCTTTTTTTACAAGTTCTTCAACCATTAATGTTGGATCTGACTTAAGCAACTTATCAAGTACTTTCTCCACAGTATTCTTAGCAAAACCCAACATTACTAATGCTGATAACGCTTCTTCGCGGTTTGTATTGCTTTGTGAAGTAAAAAATTCATCCGAAATCTCCGATTTTCCTACTTTATCTTTTAAATCGACAATTACTCGTTGAGCGGTTTTTGCTCCAATTCCTTTAATACTATTCAAAAGCTTTACATTTCCCGATAAAATAGCTTCGCTAATTTCATTTGGACTTAAGGACGAAAGCATCATTCGTGCGGTATTTGAGCCGATTCCGGAAACGGAAATAAGCAAACGAAAAATATCGCGTTCGCTTTTATTGTAAAATCCATACAGGATATTAGCGTCTTCGCGAATTACCTGATGAATAAAAACCACTGCATTTTCTTTGCCAGATAATGCTGAATAGGTGTTCAATGAAATATTAATGAAATACCCTATTCCATTGTTATCAATCACCACATTTGCCGGGGTTAATTCGGCTACTTTTCCTTGAATATACTCGTACATAAAAACCTTATTGCCTTACAATCGGGCAAAACTACAAAAAATGGAGAATATACATTTGTCTTTATTGCAAAAAATGTAATATTAATTGTAGTAATGCTTAGTAAAGGAATTATTTAGTACTGAAAAGGAAAATAGTAGGCAGTATTCAGTATTCAGTATTCAGTATTCAGTAATCAGTACTCAGTACTCAGTACTCAGTATTCAGAATGTAAGGGTTAAATTTATTTACAGAATAGATTTGCTTTGTTAATCATTGATTGAAGCATCTTTCCAATAGATTCACATTTGTTTAATAAGTGTAATCTGGTTTCATCATCAATATAATTACATTCCTTTGAAACTTCAATCCAATGTTGAGTTTCAAATTGCTCCGAATCAGCATCTGTTAGTTTGGAAACAAAGTGCTTTACATAAATTCGTTTTCCCCAAGATTCAGCAATTTGGGCTCCAATTGATCTTGACGATCTTCTTATCTGATCAGTTAAAGAGTACTTTTCCTCTTTTGGAAATGATTTTGTAATAATAAAAATCTCAAGAGCTAATTCTCTTGAGACTTTATACACTTCTAATTCTTTATAACTTTTTACGTAAACCATATTACTCAGTTTTTCTGACTGAACACCGAATTCTGAACACAAAATTTTACTTTTTGATGTTGGCTACTGCTTTTTCAATACGTTTAACAACTTCCTGCTGACCTATAATTTCAATGATTTCAAATAAATCGGCGCCTTTTCCAGCACCAACCACGCATAAACGTAGGGCATTCATTATAGCTCCAAAACCCAACTCGTTTTTTTCAATATAATCTGAAACTGCTTGTTTTGCATTAAGCGCATTAAAATCTTCAACACCCAAAAGAAGATCCTTAACGTCGGCCATTAGTTGTGGCGTGTTTTCTTTCCACTGTTTTTTTATAAATTTTTCGTCGTATGCTGTAGGAGCTTCGAAAAAATATGCCGATTGTTCCCAAAAATCTTTAACAAAATTTGCCCGCTCTTTAATCATTCCAACAATACGGATTACCATTTCTTTGTTAAGCGCTATGCCTTTTTCTTCCAATTCCGGAATAAATAATTCGGTCAATTCTTCAGCCGATTTTAATGTCATGTATTGATGATTGAACCATTCGGCTTTTTTAGGATCGAATTTTGAACCCGATTTGGTCACTCTCTCTAAACTAAATAGCTGAATTAGTTCATCCATAGTGAATATTTCTTGTTCCGTTCCCGGATTCCAGCCCAGCAGCGCCAATAAGTTTACAAAAGCATCGGCAAAATAACCTTCTTCGCGATATCCTGAAGCTGTATCACCATTTGGAGCTTTCCAAAACAATGGAAATACCGGGAATCCTAATTTATCACCATCACGCTTACTTAATTTTCCGTTTCCTGTAGGTTTTAAAAGCAAGGGTAAATGTGCGAATTCGGGCATCGTAGTTTCCCAACCAAAAGCTTTGTATAAGGATACATGCAAAGGGAGTGAGGGCAACCATTCTTCGCCACGAATAACATGTGAAATATTCATTAAATGATCGTCAACAATGTTGGCCAAATGATAGGTTGGCATGCCATCCGATTTATACAACACTTTATCGTCGAGTGTATTTGTGTTTACTTTTACCTCGCCACGAATTAAATCGTTCATCTCGATTATTTCGTTTTCAGGAAATTTAAAACGCACCACAAAAGGCTCACCCGCTTCAATTTTTGCCTTAACCTCAGCCTCTGATAAAACCAAGGAGTTTTTTAAGCCGCCACGACAGGCCACATTGTAGGTAAAAGTTTCTTTCTTTTCTTCAGCTTCTTTTCTGTAGGCATCTAAATCATCTGCAGTATCAAATGCAAAATAAGCAAATCCTTTTTCAATTAATTCATTGGAATATTGCTTGTAAATTTCTTTTCGCTCCGACTGACGATAGGGTCCAAATTCTCCACCTTCGCGAATGCCTTCATCCACTTTAATTCCGCACCATTCCAAGCTTTCCATAATGTATTCCTCAGCTCCTGGAACGTAGCGGTTTTGATCGGTATCTTCAATTCTTAACAAGAAATCTCCACCATGTTTTTTGGCAAATAAATAATTAAAAAGAGCCGTTCTAACTCCTCCCATGTGCAAAGGTCCTGTAGGACTTGGTGCGAATCGTACGCGTACTTTTCTGTCAGTCATATTCATATATTATTATATATCAAGTCGATATTTTAAATTTTGCGCAAAGATAATGTTTTTTTCCAGTCTCCAGTTTGCAGTTTGCAGTATTCAGTTTGCAGTATTCAGTATTCAGTCTCCAGTATTCAGTGTTCAGTATTCAGTATTCAGTTTTCTTTATTGCTGACTGCAAACTGTGGACTGAAGACTGCCTACTATTTTTGATCTATAAATGAAATAGTCACTAAGCAACTTTCAAAAAAACGAATTGACTATCGATCCAGTTCTCGGTACTGCTTACTGTCCTACTGAAGACTGCCTACTACCTACTGCCTACTGAGAACTGCCTACTGTGGACTGCTTACTGAAGACTGCCTACTGTCCAACCGCCTACTTTTTACAATTCATCTAACTCCGCACGAAGTTTCTTTGTTAACGAGTTTACTATTAAATTATAACTATCATCTATCCACGTTTCAATTTGTTGGGTTGGGATGGTACCGTCAATAATAATCGTATTCCAATGTATTTTACTCAAGTGAAATCCTGGAATCACAGTTTCGTATTCTTGACGCAATTCAATAGCTTTTTCAGGATCGCATTTTAAACTTACACGCAGCTCCTCATTTAGTCCTGTTAAAGCAAACATTTTGCCCATTACTTTAAAAACTAAAGTAACCTTATCAAAAGGAAAAGATTCAGTAACTCCTTTTTTCGATACGCAATATTCTCTAAGTGTTTCAATATTCATAACCCAGTAATTAATAATTATAAATTTTTAAAGTAGGCTCTAGTTTAAACTGGCAGTGTTTTATTTTATTAGCTTAGCACTCTACCCAGGGTAGATTGCAAATGTTAAGTTTTTTAGCCAACATTTATTTGTTTTGCTAAAATACTTATTCAAAGCATTTTTCCCTATTAGGGAAAGTCCCGAAGGGGAAAGGGTAAACTATTTATTTGCGAATAACTATTTTAAACTTCAGCCTAAAAGTAATAAATTTCATTTTTACCAGCTGCATATTAATGCAAATACTATTTTTGTAATAAGAAAATAAACCAACAGTATAACTATGAAAAGAAAAATACAGCTAGCCATATATATATTATCTATTCTCATGATTCAAAGTTGCGACCTTAAAACCGAAGCCGATTTAATTATTAAAAACGCAAAAATATATACAGTCGATTCTAATTTTAGTGTAGTTCCGGGTGCCGTCATCATTGATGGAAAATTTGTTGCAGTGGGTCCTGATGCGACCATTCTTGCACGATACAAATCGGCAAATGTGCTTGATTTAAAAGGGAAATTTGTATATCCAGGATTTATCGATCCACATTGCCATTTTTATGGCTATGGCTTAAGCTTGGCTCAAGTTGATTTGCGCGGAACATCTTCGTATGCCGAAGTAATTGAACGAGCAAAAAAACACCATAACGAATTCAATACCCAATGGCTAACTGGCCGTGGTTGGGATCAAAACTCTTGGGAAGGACAAGAATTCCCAACCAAAGAATTGTTGGATGAAGCTTTCCCGAACATCCCCGTTTTATTGCGAAGAATTGATGGGCATGCAGCCATTGCAAACTCACTAGCTTTAAAAAAAGCGGGTATAACTTCAAAAACAATTGTTGAAGGAGGAAAAGTTATTGTTGAAAATGGAGAACCCACAGGTTTATTAATTGATAAGGCCGTTGATAAAGTGTTGGAAATAATTCCACTTCCATCAAAAGAAGAAGAAAGCAAAGGCTTAGAACAAGCTCAGGAAAATTGTTTTGCTGTAGGTTTAACCTCGGTTAGCGATGCTGGATTAAACAAAGCTACCATTGAGTTGATTGATGAATTGCAAAAAGCAGACAGCTTAATAATGCAAATTTACGCCATGCTGGAAGCTACTGAAGAAAACATAGAGCACTTTCTTAAAAAAGGCCATTATCAAAGCAATAAATTAAATGTTCGTTCCCTAAAACTTTATGCCGATGGCGCCTTGGGTTCTCGCGGGGCTTGTTTGCTCGAACCCTATTCTGACGATACAGAAAACTATGGCATGCTGCTTGAAACGCCCGAATATTTAAAACAAATGTGCCAATTGGCTTTCGAAAATAATTATCAGGTAAATACGCATTGTATCGGCGATTCAGCCAACCGATTGATGCTAAATATTTATAGAGAAATACTAAAAGAAAAAAACGATTTGCGTTGGCGAATAGAGCATGCTCAGGTTGTTAACTCCGAAGATGTAAAATTATACGGGAAATACTCCATAATTCCATCGATGCAAACCACGCATTGCACCAGCGACATGTATTGGGCCGACGAACGTTTAGGCGAACGGATTTCAGATGCCTACATTTGGCAAGATTTACACAAACAAAACGGATGGTTTCCCAATGGATCGGATTTCCCAATTGAAGATATAAATCCACTTTATGGCTTTTATGCCGGAATTACTCGCCAAGACAAAAAGGGCTTGCCCAAAAATGGCTTTTTTCCAAAACAAAAACTTACTAGAACACAAGCATTAAAAGCAATGACTATTTGGGCTGCCAAAGCGCAATTTGAGGAAGACCAAAAAGGAAGCATTGAAGTTGGCAAAAATGCTGATTTTGTAATTACTTCAAAAAACATAATGACTTGCGATCCTCTAGAAATAGTTAACTTAACAATTGATGCGACCTATTTAACTGGAAAAAAAGTTTACTCTGCAACTCGTTAAAAACTCATAAGGCAATGCCCGAACAGAAAATTCCTCGCAAAGAACGCAAAATAAAGAAACGCTAAAAACGCAAAGGGTTATTGCCAATGGATGAATACGTAAACAGTTTTGGATTAAATAAATTTCTATATAACTGTGCGCTGGGGTCCACGAAAGAGCGGGATTTTGATAAGTAAGGCCAAGTTCAGGTATTGCATGCAAATGCAATTTATTCATATCCTTAAGAAGGATATTTTTATTGAAATACTCAGGGAATTATCAAAATTCGGTTTCGTGGAAAGACTTTTGTTTCTTTTGGTCACAAAAGAAAGGAAAAGAAAATATTTTTATTGATTTATATATGCTAAAAATGAGCACTTTGTAATTAGCCTGAGTTTAAAATAAGACGAAAATAATTAATATTATGTAACATTAGTTTACTCTGCAACTCGTTAAAAACTCATAAGACAATGCCCAAATAAAAAACTCCTCGCAAAGAACGCAAAATAAAGAAACGCTAAAAACGCAAAGGGTTAAAACAATTATCAAACAACATTTCAGCGTCTTTTTGTGACCTGAAATCGTTGGGAAAGGCGAACAAACTTTTTTAGATGGAGAATTAGTTTACTCTGCAACTCGTTAAAAACTCATAAGGTAATGCCCGAACAAAAAAAATCCTCGCAAAGGACGCAAAATTGCAAAACAAAAAAATTGTAGTTTCAAATTGAAAGTAATGGAACACACTTGGCTGCAGGTAGGGATTTTGCTAAAAAGACTAATTTCTACGGATTAAATCAGCGAACGGCTTTAGCCCTCAACGAAGTTAAAATCAGTTATAATCAGCGTTATCAGTGTTCTATTTTTTCCTTAGCTTTCAAATTGTAAGTTTTTTAGATACGAGTAAACCTTTTTAGACAGCCTCAAAACAGCCCCCTTTAAAATATCATAACTAAACAATAACCTTTTGTTAACACAAAAACCTTTTTTAAAAAATATCTTTGTTCCTGCGCTATTTACGGTAATTGTTAATAAAAACAGGAAATATTCCTGTAAAAAACCATACAAGCCATTGCATAAGTACAAAATATTATGTAATTTAACGCCCATTTTCCTAGTGTAAGTTTTAGGAAACACCTATAAGTAGATGGGAATAAAATAGTAAGAAAGAAAAACTAAATTATAAATTAAACAAACAATTATGAAAAAGACTACTCGATTACGGAATAGGGTTTGGCAAGGTTTGCTGGCTTTTATTCTGGCTTTTGCGTTTAGCTCCATGAGTTTTGGGCAAAACACTTATACAGAAAACTTTGACACCCATGGCAATTGGGCCGGTGGAAGCTACACAGGATACAATGCAAAAACTTATGTTAACGATGTTGATGATCCAGCGAATGATGGTTTTTCAACTAATGCAGCTGTGCGAGAGGCTTCACATACAAATAGTACAGGATATGCATGGAGAGTTGATGACTTAGCGGATGCATATTTTCGTTACGAAACTGAAGATATTGTTAACTCGTTTAGTGTCTATATGGCTATATGGGATAATAGCCCAAAACCAAAAGTAACCATAAGATATAGTACAGATAGTGGAACTTCGTATACAGACATTGAATTTATTGATGGTGATGGTTTTTCAGGAAGCAAAATATATCAAAAGTATAGTCATACTTTCTCAAGTGCTATTTCTCCTGATGCTGGACAAAAAATATTTATTGAGTTCATCACAACCGCAGGTGAAAGAATGATGTATGATGACTTTGAAGTTTCGTATGGTTCGGGTACACCAACTCCAACAATTACTGTTTCCTCTGCATTAACAGGTTTAGATAATGATGGTTCCGCCCCAAGTGCTAGCCAATCATTTACTGTTGAAGGTGCAAATTTAACAGAAGATTTGATTGTAACTCCTCCTATAAATTTTGAAATTTCTAGTGATGATATTACTTTCGTTTCTAATCCAACAACAATAACTATTCCTTTTGCTACGGCAAATGCAGGAGTAACTACTTTACATACAAGATTAAAAACAGGCTTAGCTGTTGCAACTTACACCGAAGATATTACCTGCGCTTCAACAGGAGCTGATGATCAAATAATTTCTTGTGAAGGCACAGTTGCTGCACCAAGCTTAACTCTTACTGCACCAAATGGTGGAGAAATTTGGGAACAAGGTAAAACAGAAGCAATTACTTGGACATCTGCTTTAGTAGGAAACCCTACCAATGTAAAAATTGAAATTGCCGAAGATGGTTCAACTTATGACAAGTTGGTTGTAGCTTCCACTGAAAATGATGGAACCTATGAGTGGAGCATTCCTGTTGATCAGGCTATAGCAGCCACTTATAAAGTAAAAGTTTCTGATGCTGCAGATGGAACACCTGTTGATGAAAGCAGTGATCCTTTTGAAATAGTTGCTCCCCCACCTGCTCCTGAATTGTTTATTTCAGAAGTTGCTGATCCTATAGCATCTGCAGGTAGATTTGTTGAAATCTATAATTATAGTGAATTACCAATTGACCTTGCTGCAAACAATGTTTACCTTGTAAAACAAGTTAATGGTGGCACTCAGTATGATATGGCATTAACTGGAATTATTGCGGCAGGAGATGCTTATGTTATAGCTAAAGGAAGCGACTTTTTAGCATCTTATGGTTTTTCTGCTGACGAAGATGTTACCAATACAGATGGTAATGGTGATGATGGATATTACCTTTATTACGCTGGTGATGAAACCACTGGAACTTTATTGGACTCTTATGGTGTAATTGGTGAAGATGGATCAGGTAAAGATTGGGAATATGAAAATTCTCATGCTGAAAGAAATTCCTATATACTTCTTCCTAATTCAACTTGGACAGCTTCTGAATGGACCATCACAGGTGGTGATATTGCTGATATGAATCCAGGAACTCATACAGCTGCAGTTGATAACGATGCTCCAGTAGCAACCTTTGATCCAGCGAATACTACATCAGGTGTTGCAATTGATGTAAACCCGACTATAACTTTTGATGAAAATGTATTTAAAGCTGCTGATGGCAGTGCATTTACTACTGACGAAGTTGTTACAGGCTTACTTACTTTTGCTGAAACAGTAACTACAACTCCTGTAGATTTTACGGCTACCATAAATGGCAAAGTAATTACTATTGTTCCTGCTTCTGATTTAAATTACGAACTTTCTTATACTCTTATTTTAGCTGCTAATTCTGTTGAAGATGCTTCAACAAATGAAAATATTGAAACAACTACAACTTTTGAAACTTTAGTTCCAACCATAACCGCAACTGAGACTTTAACAGGTTTTACTTATGTGTTTGGTGCAGGGCCAAGTTTAAGCCAAGCCTTTGTGGTTTCTGGTTCCGATTTATCTTCGAATATTATAGTTACTCTACCAGCAAGCTATGAAATTTCTGAAAATAACACAGATTGGCAAAGCACAGCTGTTACCTTACCCGTAGTTAGTGGCGATGTGGCTGAAACCACCTTATACGCAAGATTGAAAGCTGGTTTATCTGTTGCTACTTACAATGAGAATATTGCTTGTTCATCAACAGATGCTACTACAAAAAACGTGGCTTTAGAAGGAACGGTAAATGCAGCCCCTGCACCCGAACCAACAAATCATGTTTCTGATTTTACTGCAACAGCAAATTCTATCTCTGAAATTTCTTTAACATGGACAGATGATGCTGCTGGTGCTCAAGCTGCTGAAAACTTTTTAGTTTTAGCAAGTACTTCCGATTCATTCTCTGCTCCTGTTGACGGAACGCCACAAGTTAACGATGTTGATTTAAGCGATGGTTCAGCTGTTGTAAATGTTGCAGCAGGAACTCAAACCTTAGATTTTACAGGTTTAAGTGAAAATACAGCTTATTATTTTACAATATATCCTTATACAAACACAAGTACTATTATCGATTTTAAAACCGATGGTACAGTTCCAACAGCGAACACTACTACTTGTACTACTCCAGCTGCTCCAAATGCAACTGCAGCCACAGGAACTGACTACCAAAGCTTCACCGCTAATTGGGATGCTGTAACAGGTGCAGATAGTTATAAGTTAGATGTTTATACCGAAGAGGGAGGCTCATCTCCTGAATTGGTTTTAAATGGTGATTTTGAAAGTTGGACAGCAGGTGTACCTGATGGATGGACAACTATTGAGTCTGGAACTACGATCACAGAAGAAACAACCGAAATTCACGGAGGTTCTTCTTCTGCAAGTTTTGAGGTTACTACTGGGGATCAAGGTAGTACTGATTTTAGACAAACTGTTACAGTTGAAAATGGTAAAACTTATGATTTTTCTGTATGGGTTAAACATACGGAAGGATTTATGAAAGCCCGCCTTTTTGTAAGTGATTATGAAGGTTACTCAGATAATAGCAATACAACCACATGGCAAGAAGTGACCCACACATATACCGCAACGTCCGATGGTGATATAGAAGTGGGACTTCGTTTTTATGACCAAACTGGAGTTGATTTACCAGAAATTGTTTATGTTGATGATTTGAGTTTCAAGAAACAAGCAGAATCAGCTGTAATTACTTATGTTAAAGGTTACGAAGACAAAACAGTTGCCGGAACCAGCGATGCTGTTACTGGCCTAACACCTTCAACAGCTTACAAATATGTAGTTCGTGCTCATAGCGATTGTGGAGTTGGTTATACTTCAGTTAACTCATATGTTATTGAAGTAGCTACACCTATAGATCCAACTGCACCAACACTTTCTGATGTTACACTTAGTGGAACTTCTCCTTATTATGCAGGTAATGATGTAACAGTAAACTGGGTATCAACAAATATTGATTTTGTAAATATATATGCCTTTATTCCTGAAGATGGGGAATGGAGTCTATTTGCAGAAAACCTTAGTGATGATGGTTCGGAACTACTAACTATTCCTACCGATGCAATATATGGCACTACTTATAAATTAATGATTGCCGATGCATCTGACACAACAATGAATAGTGAATCTGCTGCTTTTGAAATTCGCGCAGTAGCTGCAACATTAGCAGACTTACGCAACAACAATAGCGTGGGTGATGTAGTAAAATATACAGGAAACGCAATTGTTTCTTTTACTCAAACATATAGAAATCAAATCTTCATTCAAGATGCCAACGGTGGTATTTTAATTGATGATGCTACTCCTATTATTACATCGACCTATGTAGCTGGTGATCAAATGACCGGACTAGAAGGTACTATTTCTGAATATCAAGGAATGTTACAAATTGTTCCTATTGCTGATCTTGTTGCTGCTACAGTACATGATCAAGCAATTACAGCACCTGTTGTTTCTATTTCAGACTTAACTACAAGCTTTGATATGTATGAAGCCAGAATGGTTACTATTGAAGGTGTTAATTTTACTGACGCTAACGGTGTAGTTACCTTTGTAGCCGATACTGAATATGAATTAAATACAGGAACAGAAACATTTACTTTTAAAACTTTATTGGCTGAGGTTAATTATTTAACTGCAACAACCATAATAACTGAAGATAAAGTGGATGTTGAAGGTTTACTAATTACAACCGCTGACGGTAATTATATTACTAGTGTTAGTATTGATAATTTTGTTGACAATTATGGAGCCCTAGCTTCTTTTGGCACCTTAGGTGGATCAACAAATGTAGATCCTTCTGGAGATTTAACCCTTTCGTTCCCTGAAGTTGTATATAAAGACGCTTTACAAACAGTTTTTACTGTCAACGAAGATGTAAGTGCAGGATTTAAATTCTACGGAAACTCAAAAGTTATTCCAGAATTAGCTGTTGATTTTACAGCTCTAATTAACGGACAAGTTATTACCATTGAAATTAACAGTCCACTTCCAAGTGCAAGTTATATTGTTCTTGAATTACAACCTAACTTTTTCTTTGATGCTGCTGGAAATGCTACAGAGACTCAAAGTGTTGATTTTGAAACCGGCACTTCAGCTGACATTACATTTAATGTTGATATGAGCATTGAGTTTTATAACAATGCTTGGGATTCAATAGCAACAAATCTTGATGTTTTAATTGATGGATTTGCTGGTGAAAAAATGTACGATGCCAATAAAGACTTAGTTTATTCAGTGCTTGTTCCTAACCAATTGGTTGGTGATGTAATTACTTATCGTTTTAGAAAAAATGGGGAAACGGATAAAGAAACTGCCGACAGAATATATACTATAGTTGCAGGTGCTAACATCCTTGACACAGTTTATTATAATGATGAAGTACCAGCTTTTGAAGCAAATATTGTGGCTTTCACAATTGCAAATCAAGTAAGCTCTGAAATTATAACAGCAAAAGATTCAGTTTATGTAACCATGTTGTTTGGAACGAATCTTTCAAGTTTAACTCCAACTATTAATGTTTCGCCAGGTGCAACAGTTACTCCAAATTCAGGTGTAGCTCAAGATTTTACAACAGACGTAAAATATACCATTACTTCTTATGATGGTACAGCTAAAGAATGGTGGGTACACGTTGAAAATCTAGAATTCCAAAGCAGTGCAGCTGAAATTGAAACTTTCTCATTTGCAGAAGAAACCAAAGCCGCGATTATCAATACTGCCGCAGCAACAGTTACTTCAGAAGTGGAATGGGATGCTGATTTAGCTACATTAGTTCCGACATTTACAATATCTGCTGGAGCCATGGTTTCACCAACTACAACTGGTGTTGCTCAAGATTTCACCAACGCCTTTGTTTACACAGTAACTGCTGAAGATGGAATCACAGAAAAAGAGTGGACTGTTAATGTAACAAAACAAGTAGTTGCTGATGTTACATTTAATGTAAACATGAACAAGCAAATTAATCTTGGTGAATTTATTGCGGGAACGGATGCTCTTACTATTACTGGAACAGTTTCAGGTACATGTACCGATGCTGATGCTGATGGTATTTACACCTTTGTTGCTGCAAACCAGGCAGTAGGTTCAAGTATTGATTATAAATTCCAAATTAATGCTACTGCAGAATTGATTATAAGATCACACGCTGTAATAGCAGGAACAAATGAAGTTACTGTTTGGTATAACGATGTTGAATTAGCTACCGAAGCTTTAATTACATCAACGGTTTATACTGTAAACGATGTGGCTGCAACTATTGTTGACATTCCTTTTGGAACCGACTTAGTTACTTTTAAAAGTAACTTAACTGCATCCGCTTATGCAACTTTCGAATTATACGAAGCTGATGGAACTACTGTTGCTACTACTGTTGCTACAGGATTCAAATTAGCGGTTACTTCAGAAGATTTAGCAACAACCAAAATATATACTCTTGCTGTTGACGTGCAAGTAGTTGCTGTTACTTCTAGTGTTTATACTGTTGACGATGTTGCCGAAACGATTGTTGATATTCCTTTTGGAACCGACTTAGTTACTTTTGAAAGTAACTTAACTGCATCTGAAGCAGCCTCATTTATATTGTACGAAGCTGATGGAGCTACTATAGCAACCACCGTTGTAACAGGATTCAAATTAATTGTCACTTCTGATGATTTAAGTGTATCTAAAACATATGTGCTTACAGTTGACGAAGAAGTTGTGGTAAATGGAGGCGTTTTCTTCTCAGAATATATTGAAGGTAGTGCAAACAATAAAGCCCTAGAAATTTATAACGGAACAGGTGCTGAAGTTGATCTTTCATCTTATGTAATTAGAATTAACGGTAATGGTTCAGCTTGGTCTTCATTATTTGAATTCCCAACAGGAACTATGGTAGCCGATAAAGATGTTTATGTATTAGCACATTCTGCCTCTGTACCTGAAATATTAGCAGTTACAGATACAGTAGTTGTAGATCCTTATGGTGGTGGAACTTCTTATGTGGCCGTATTTAATGGCGACGATGTTCGTGGATTATTTAAAGTTGAAGGAACAGACACTATCTTAATTGATATTATTGGAGCTAATGATCTTACTCAACCAAGTAATGGTTGGGATGTTGCTGGTGTAACTACTGCAACAAAAGATCATACCTTAGTTAGAAAAACAACTATTTTAGAAGGAAATGCTGTTTGGGCTGCTTCGGCAGGTACCGATGCAGACAATTCAGAGTGGGTAGTTTATGATAAAGACGATTTCAGTCATCTAGGAAATCACAATGCAGCTTCTGATGAAGATGCTCCAATAGCAACCTTTACTCCAGCAAATGGTGCTACTAATGTGATAACAACTAGCGATGTAACAATTACCTTCGACGAAATGGTTTACAAAGCTGCTGATGGAGCTGAATTTACTGAAGGTGAAGATGTTTCTTCAATGCTAGAGTTTTATGAAACAGCAACTCCAGCGAATGCTGTTGCTTTTGCTGCTACTATTACTGGCAATGTTGTTACTATTGTTCCAAGTGCTGACTTAACTTATAACTTACAATACACAGTTGTATTAAAAGCAACTAGTGTTGAAGATGCCTTTGGAAATGAAAATGTGCTAACAAGCTCAGCGTTCACTACCATTGATGCTACCACTCCTTATATTGTTTTAACTGCTCCTTTGGGTGGCGAAACCGTATATGCTGGTGACGAATCAACCATTACTTGGACTTCAGCAAACATTGAAAATGTGAAGATTGAAGTATATGTACCTGAAATTAGTTCTTGGCAAGATTTAGTTGCAAGCACTCCTGCTGCTGATGGTTCAGAAGTTGTTACTGTTAATGCAGAAGCAAGTTATAGTACTGCATACAAAATCAGAATTTCTGATGTTACTGATGCAGCTGTATTTGATATGAGCGGTGAGTATGAAGTTATAGCTTTAGCTACTGACATTGCTTCACTAAGAACCAATAGTATTGGCGATAAAGTGAAACTAACTGGAAACGCAACTGTAACTTTCGTTCAAACACTACGTAACCAAAAATTCATTCAAGATGCATCTGCAGCTGTTCTTATTGACGATGCAAGTGGAATTATTACTTCAACCTATGTAGCTGGTGATCAAATGCCAGGTATTGAGGGTAGCATTAGTGAATATGGAAACATGATGCAATTTGTTCCTACTGTCGATCCAGGTGAAGCTACAGCAAGTGGTTTAGAAGTAACTCCTACTGTTCTTACTATCACTGAATTCACTGCAAACTTCGAAGCTTACGAAGCTCAGTTAATTACTTTTGAAGCTGTTAATTTTGCTGATGCAACGGGTACTGAAGTTTTTGCAATAAACACGGCTTACGATCTAACAGACGGAACCAATGTTGCAGGATTCTATACTAATTTCTCCGAAGTTGATTATATTGGAGCAAGCATTCCAACAACAACTGGAAAAGTTACAGGTATTGCCGTTTCTCGTTCAACTGGAACTTTCATTACATCTCGTAATGCTAGTGAATTAGAATTCGCAGCAGTTCCAACCTACACCGTTACATTTACTGTTACAAACGAAGATGCAGAATTAGTATTAGGTGCTGTTGTTGCATTCAATGGAACAGAGCTTACTACAGATGCAAATGGTATTGCAGAATTTACTGAAGTTAATCCAGTTACTGATGCTCCATTTACTGTAACAGGTGCTTCTGAATTATATGTAGTTTATAATGGAACAGTAAGCGTTACTAATGCTGACGTTAATGTTCCTGTAACATTAATTTCTGTTGGAATTGAAGATAATGCTGGATTAATTTCAAGTATGTATCCTAACCCAACTAATGGTATTGTGAATGTTGTATTAAACGAAAATGTTTCGAATGCAATGCTAACTATTACTAGTATTACCGGACAAGTAATTGAAACCCGTAAAATTTCAGAAATGGAAGAAACTATTGATTTATCGAATCAAGAGGCTGGTGTTTACTTTATCCGTATTGTTTCAAACAATCAAAGCTATTTAGGAAAAGTAATTCTAAAATAAGCTGATCTTTAGATATTAAAAAACCCCGGCCAATTTGGTCGGGGTTTTTTGTTTTCACATCCGCTAGTTCAAAGCTTAATTTAAGCACTTCAGTTATTTACTAATTATTTCCTCTTCCAAGAGAGCACTTTAGCTGAATATGCTTTTGCTAGTAAGGTATTAACTTATTTACTTACTGATTAATAGGTGCAAGTTATCTCCTAGGAGAGAAACCGCAAAGCGGAGAGAGGGAAAACAGAACCAAGAGTGCTACTGACAAAAGCTATTTCGATTTAATAACACCGATCCCGAGTCGGGACGATGATGTCGGATTAAGGAAAATTACCAATCTCTTTGTTATCATTGCAAAACATGATAATATTGAAAAATGGAAACATAGAGCCTTCTATGTTGTAATCCAAATCTATTTTTTATACACAGCTTTTTTTTTATTAATTTATTTGTAATTATCAAT
>JAEINW010000056.1 GCA_016342715.1 Salinivirgaceae bacterium
AGTGGCAGCCTTTGACCGGAATCAGTGGCAGCATATCATCGGAATGAGTGGCAGGGTTTGCTCCGGATTATCCACTCCTAATTTTAGTTTAATTTTTTATATAATTCTAGTGTTTCACAAGTTGTAAAGCAATCACCTTTTGGTGTGTTTTAGTACAGTAATTTATTATTGTAAGGGAGAAGAATTTCTCCCTTTTGTTTATTTAATTGCAATTTGCTTTGCTGGTTTTGCTTTCACTTCTTCGAACTTTGGTAAAGTAACATGAAGAATACCATCAGCATACTTAGCTGCAATTTTTTCGGCATTAACAACGTTTTCGGGAACTGTAAATGTTCTTTGAAACGATTGATAGCTAAATTCTCGCCGGGTAACTTTTTCGCCATCTTTGGCTTCCTTTTCTTCCTTTTTTTCTGAAGAAATGCTAAGTTTTCCATTATCATAGTTCAGCGTAAAATCATCCTTTTTCAATCCCGGAGCTGCTACATCAATTAAGAATTCATCATTTGTTTCTTTAACATTTACAGCAGGCATTGTTGAATTTACATCTGAAAAATTCGAGCTGTTCCAATCCATCAAATCCCCTTCAAATATTCTATCGAATAATGAAGGAAATGACGGAAACAAATTGTTATTTAATCTTGCTAGTGTCATGATTAATCCCTCCATAATTTAAGTTAAACATTAATTTATTTACGATAACTTAAATTTCAAACTATGTGCCATATTGAATGAATTGAAACATAATTAAAGTATAACTACCAGTATTTTTGATCCTTACAAACACATACATTTTTTAAAGAAAACAACTACTTGCCATTGTGTCTGTTTTGATATAAATAACGATGTCACATTGTCTTGTTTATGATTTATTCAATTCTGACAATTTTTCTTTCTTTATTTTCCGAGTCACCTAATCTCACAAAAAATAGAAAATCTTATTATTTAAAACAAGAAGAGGGTGTCCAAAAAGGATAGTTCAACTTTGAAAACTTTCAATTTGAAATAGCCATAAGTACTAATTTGCATACAAAGCGCAATGATTACTGGCAAAGCCAGTGAGAACGCTTTGCTAAGTTATTTATGGCGTATTAGCTTCCGTTGAACCCTTCGGGGTTCCATCCATCTGACCAATTTAATAAAAAATAAACAAATGAAAGTTAAATTTAAAATCGAACGCACCTGTCTGGCCGTAGGCTAATGCCATTGATTTAAGCTTTTTGTTGTTGGATATTGAATTAAATAAAATAGATTTAAGAACAAGGAACAAAGATTAACGATTAAAGAACTTGTTAATTTTGAAATCAAAATTCATTAACTTCTCTCATGAGCGTTAGCGAATAACTTCTCTCATGAGCGTTAGCGAATAATCTTTATTCAATATCCAATGAAATCTTATATATATATAAATATATAAAACATTAAATATTCTAAAGAAAATGGCATTACCCGCTTATAATCTGAATTAAACAATAGTTAGAAGTTCTAATATGAGAAAGAATTAATCCATCGGAATAGCATTAAACCATTGATAAAAGGGTAAGATATATTTTATAACAGTATAAACATAATAACATATTTTTGTTTTTATGTTTTGTTTCTGTAAAATAATTGTAGTTTTATATTGTAAAGTTGAAATTTAATCGTTTAACAAGTCGTTTGTTAATCGTTTAACAAAATAATTAGTTGTGGATATAGCTAATAATGAAAAATATTGACAGCTTATGCGAATATTTACTAGTTGTATGCAAGTGTACAGAACCGACACGACACATTGATACGATATTAGAAAATTGAAATACTTACAAAACACGGATTGACTTGATTGGTTTTCCGTTGACAGGGCGGTGCAGTGCGAGGGAATTTATTTTGTTTTTTCTCCTCCGCACAAAGACAAAAGAAACCCAATCCACAAAACAAAACATTTACAAACCGCTGCAAGCCAACGCTGCAACCAAAGTTTGCAAAAGAGTTGTTTTTTTGTCGAAGCAATATAAAATTGATACCTAATTAAAAAAGAACAGATGATAAAAGATTATAGTTCTCAAAGAGATATAAAAATTTCTGTAAAGATTGGTAGACAAATACGATTGATTAATATTGAAGAAATAGTTTATATAAAGTGTGATGGATATGTTACTACAATTCACTTTATTCAAGAAAAGCCAATTTCAACAACAAGATTGCTTAAATACTATGAATTAGAACTCTCAAAATTTGACTTTATTCGTGTAAATAGAAACAATTTAGTAAATGCTAAATATGTATTATCTATTGATTTTGTTGAAAGACCAAGGTTAATAATAGAACCTAATGAAATTATTTACATATCAAATAGGAAATTATTAAAAATAAAGCAAATTATTAGTAATTGATTTCATTCATCATAGAAGTAGCTACTTTCATTTGTTATAACGGTACGCTTATTAGAAACATTATTTTTCTTTAAAAAAGTTTAAACCAATATTTTATATTTGCTCACAAAAAACAGGAGGACTTACCAATTCGCGATAAAGTAAAAACCTCCTGTTACAATTATTCATGTGGCAAGCAAATTGACCACATTAACAATTTGCAAAACTAATAAATTATTTACATGAAAAATTTTAAATATTTATTAAGAAAAAAAGCTATTTACCTGTTTGGTTCAATAGCCTTGATAGTAGTTGCATTAGCTATTACTTATAGTTGTTCAAAAGAGAATGTAGTCAAGAAAAATGAACCTCAAACGGTACCTGAAGCAATGTCTTCTGAAAAACAGTTTATTGTTTTTGATAAATCTGGTAATAATTCAGTTACGTTAAGACTAAGTTCGGATGATGCAACATTACTTGCTGGATACAATGATGAGAGTTATGAATTAATTATAAACCCTGAAGTGCCTGATGAGACACCATATGACGAGTTAACCATTGCTATTGAAGACCCAGAGTATACTGATTTAAAGTCAAGTATCGAGGTTAAAAGAGTAACTGTACAAATGGATATTATTAATGTTAGTTTTAAAGATAAAGTAAATAACTATGCATTGGTTTCTAATGTCTCTTCTATGGTGGATGAGGATGAACCGGAAATGGAGCAAGAAGGAGAATTGAAAGCTGGATTATGTCGATGGTTTCCCAGGGATTACGAGTACTATGATGTTGACGCTTGGGGTGCCACAAAAGTTTACATGGAATTTAAGAGAACTAAAAAAACTTGTAATAATATTAAATATTATGTTTGTAAATACAATACTACTGATTCTTATGCTTACCATCATCTAAAACATCCGGGGGATAAGGCAACAACTAATGTTCAATCAGGGCAGGTAGGAATCACTTTATTGTATAAGCACTACAAAAATCAAACTCCCACATATACATTCTATTATTAGCTAAATAAGAAAGTAAGAATATTATCAATCAATTTATAATGATGCCGCTAATATTCTTACTTTTAACTTAAAATATAAAGCACTATCAAAACACAATTCTTTACAATAGTATTTTTGTTATTTTGTTTTAAAGCATTTAGCAACCAAAAACATACTATTAGCGGGTATATTTCGGATTTTGATACAGGTGAGGAATTAATTGGATGTAATGTCATAGCTAATTTATCTGGTTTAGGAACAACATCTAATCCTTATGGATTTTATTCACTTACGTTAAACGAAGACTTATATATTCTAAATTTCAGCTTTATTGGATATTATAATCAAGAAATAAAGATAAATTTAACAAAAGATACATTACTTAATGTCAAACTGAAAAAGAATATTCAATATTTGGATGAAGTAGCATTCACTTCTGAGAAATCAAAACAAATTGAAAATACCCACAAAACTATTTCAATTGAACAAATTAAATTGCTACCATCAGTTTTTGGCGAACAAGATATTATCAAAGCCATACAACAGGAACCTGGTGTTAAGAATATTGGTGAAGGTTCGTCCGGTTTATATATTAGAGGAGGAAATAGAGACCAAAACTATGTTTTGATAGATGAAGCCCCGGTTTATAATAGTTCTCATTTATATGGTTTTGTTTCAGTTTTTAATCCCGATATA
This sequence comes from Salinivirgaceae bacterium, assembly GCA_016342715.1. Taxonomy (GTDB): domain Bacteria; phylum Bacteroidota; class Bacteroidia; order Bacteroidales; family SZUA-534; genus JAEINW01. Next base: position 4,049 of record JAEINW010000056.1, read on the forward strand.
GTAAAAGATGTAAAATTCTTTAACACGGTGTTTCCGGCAAAATTTGGAGGCAGAGTATCCTCTGTAATCGATACAAAGATGCAAGAAGGAAATCGTAATAATTTTTCCGTTTATGGCGGTCTTAGTATGCTTGCATCCAGATTAACAGTAACCGGTCCCTTATTAAAAGAAAGATCATCGTTTGTAATAGCAGCAAGGAAAAGCACTATTGACTTATTTGTAAAACCATCTGAAAGAATTAGTATTGTTCCTTCATTTTATGACTTAAATGGTAAAATAAATTATAAAATTAACAACAACAATCATTTATATTGTTCCGTCTATCATGGGTCTGACTTTATAAACACATTGGCATCATTCAACAATATGTGGTACAATACGACATCTACTCTTAGGTGGAACCATATAGTTAACAATAATGCTTTTTTGCATACTACAATATTATATAGTAAGTACAAAAACACACTTACATTACCCGGTTCTAAGATCACAAAACCATATACCTGACAAACTGGAGTTGAAGATATAAGCGCTAAATTAGATTTCACTTGGTATTTAAATCCCAAAAATACCATGCGATTAGGGATTAATTCAATTTTACACGATTATACTCCTGACCAATCAAATTATATTGAAAGTATAATTTCCAGTATGTCAGCAATAGAATCAGGTGCATATATTTCCAATGAGATAGAATTTATCAATATTCTTGATGTAGAATATGGGATTCGATTTTCGATGTTTCAAAATACCGGAAGTGCTAAGTGGTATTCTTATGATGAAAACTATTTACCCGTAAAGCTTAATGTTGAGAATAAAGGAGTTTGGAATTCTTATAACAACATTGAACCCAGAGTAATTGTTAGTATTAATAAGTCAAAAATCAATTCGTATCGAATTGCATTCACAAGAGCATCGCAATTTGTTCAAATTCTTTCCAATAATTCGTATTCATACACTGCTTTGGAAACGTGGATGCCCGCTTCACCCAATATCAAACCACTAATTAGCAATAATTTTTTATCGAGCTATTTTTGGGATAAAAAAGATGTGAGCTTTTCATTAACAGCTTATTACCGTTTAATTAACAATCAAATTGATTATGTTGATCACGCTAAACTAACCGACAATCCTTATATTGATGGTGAAATAAGAAGCGGAGAAGCAAATGCCTACGGTTTTGAATTAAATTTTAACAAGAAAAGTGGCAAGACAAGTGGTAATGTTAGCTATGCTTTTTCCCGGGTTCTGTACACAATTAAGGGCGCTACATCTAAAGACATGTATCGCGCTCCCTATGATATACCGCATGATATTAAAATTCAGATAGTTCATGAGTTTTCAAAAAAAATTAAGGCTAGTGCGTTTTGGACTTTTACAAGTGGCCGCCCGGCAACTTTTCCTATTGGTTATCAAACAGGTTTTCCTCACACAGGAGATCTTGTTTCAACTGGTTGGCAGTCACAAATACCAATTTATTCTGAGCGGAATAGCGGACAATTCCCAAATTATCATCGCTTAGATTTAGCAATAATTTTTGATCCTCCTTCTAAGAAAAAAACAAAACATAACTTAACCATCGGAATTTATAATTTATACGCTAAACGTAATCCAATGGGTTATGATTTTAACAATAGGATTGATAATAAAGTAGCGGTATTTCATTTTTTCAGAGTAATTCCCAATTTCTCGTATAGTTTTAAATTTAACTAACCTTCATGTCGATTATGTATAGGTACATTTTTAATATAACCTTTATTCTTTTTACACTGTCATTTTTATTTGTATCCTGTGAAGATTTATATTATGAGGACATTTCAAAAATTACTGATAATAAAGCATTAATGGTTGAAATTGTGTTAACAGGAGGAATTACTTCAGAAATGGAATATCAAGAAATTACATTAACAAAACCTATTTTATTAAATGAACATAGTATTGACTCAATATCAGGTGCAGCAGTAAACTTAAAAATTGGCAACAACAATTATGAATTTATTGAAGAAATCAGTCATCCAAATATTAATAACCTGCATAAAAGGAAAGGTACATATGTGTCAAGAAACCAGATAAAAGGTATACCAGGTGCTGTTCATACTTTAGCAATTAATTATTCAGGTAAGACATATACTGCTTCTGAAATTATGGAGGAGGTTGATCCCTTTGATTTCAATTCGATTGATTTACCCTCTAAATCTGGGGGTGGTGGGTATGATACTTTAGGTGTATTGGTAAATCCATTATTGAATCAAATAATTTTTAATTTTGGTGCTACAGAATCATGTATATACAATTGGATTGCAGTTGATACTATATTTGGTTATGATAAATCTGAATCATCATTATATTATTTTAAGGTTGTTGATCAACAAGGGCTTTTGTCTGAAATGTATAGTGAGCGCATAAGTTATTTGGGTATAAGGATGTCATATAAAATAACTGTAAAAAAGTCTTCCATGTCTCAGCAATATGAAAACTATTTAATTGCTGTGTTAAAAGAAACCTATTGGAATAATAATTTATTTTCTACAATGTCGGCAAATGTCCCAACAAACTTATCAACAGGTGGTTTAGGATATTTCTATGCGTCTGATATTTATACACAAACTATTTCGGCAAGAGCTTTAATACATCTTATCGACTTAAATGAATGATATCAAGATCATTTATTTATGACATTTAGTGGTTTAGAGATTTCTTCCCTTAAATAGGATTTTCCACACTACAGATAAAAAATTGTAACCAAGGAACTTACTCGGTTATTTAAGGAATTTGTCAACAAGAATTATTTGTTATTGAATTTGTAATCCATTTGTATTCCGTAAACTATATTCTTAAGTTTGTCATACTCATGAATAGTAAAAAGTGAATATGAAAAACGTAAACCAAGAAGTATTTTGTTTTCAATTTTATTTATAGGAAACTTAACGCACGTGAACCAAGAAATGTCTGTGTCTTTGAAAGATTCTGCATTTTCAATGTTGGTTAATATAGCATATTCGTTAATTTTCTTTTCTGATGAAAACAACTTTGCATATGCAAACCCAGATTCAAAAAACAAAGTTCTTTTATAAACTTGAAACTTATATCCTATTGAAGCTGGTATCTCCATGTAATTTAATCGTAAAACTTCAAAAGATCGTGTAGTATACGGATTAAAATATTCATAGACACTGCCTTTTTGAACGTAGCGGATTTCAAGTTTGAAATAATATTTCTTATTCAAATAATGCTTTACTGATAATCCGGCAGATAAACCTCCTGCGCCCAGCGTTCTGCCATTGGAATTTTGCCAGTAGATGTCGTTATTACCTTCAAGATGGATTCCGTTGACGTTAAAGAAAATACCTCCAATAAAATAGTTAGATTGACAAAACATGAAAACGGGATAGAAATTGAAAATTAAGATTATTACAGCTTTTAACATTATATTTGAATTTTTATAGTTAACGGATTAAAAAGGAAATTAGTATATAGCCCAGTTGCTAACAGCCGTTGTATACAAATGTAAAATTTGTTTTTAAATACTGATATAACCATGATTTTTATTAATATAAATTCAACAGATTATAGCAAAAATCTGACTGCCAACCCTATTTGTTAGCACATTGGCAAGCCCCACGAGCCGAACTCAAACCAAAGCTTGCCAAAGAGCTAACAAATGCCAGCCCAAGTACCGCCTTTATGGGCGGTTTAGGATTTTCCCACCCACAAAAAACAAAATAAAATTCGTGCTCCGTTGCTAGGTTCGTGCGGATTGATAAGATAAAAGATTAGATTTGTGAAAACTTATAACAGATTGATTTTGAATAAACACCAGCATACAACATTGTATAAAAAAAAATACGGGCTTATGTTTAGCTTGAAACTTCATTTGTACTTGGATTTACCGCAAATTAATTTCTTGTAGAAATGAATTTACTATATTGCACAAAAATTAATTAGCTATTGGTAAAATGAAACATACAAAGTCTTTAAATCCGTACTGTTTTATATATCGGTCGTAAGCAGCTAAAACTCTCTATAAGAAAGTATAGTGCTATTTGATAGAAAATTGTTTTAGTTTTTTCTGTTTAAGGTGATATTACATTTATTTAAATTAGAAATTAGGAAATAGATAAACTATGAAAATACAAGATCTACGACATATTAAACTAACTGTATTAATGGCTATAAGTCTACTGCTATTACAATTTAGTTGTAACAAACCAGAAGAAAACAAGAATATAATACCTATTTGTTCTATAATTACTCCGGAAAATGGTGCAGAAATAACAAAAGGTGATATCGTGCATATCTCAGTAAATGCTGATGATACAGATGGAAATATTGCTGAAGTCAAGTTTTACATAGATAAAGAAGAAGTTGCATCTATCAATAGTTTACCATTTGACTATGAATGGATTACCGCCGAGGAAAATATTGGAAATCATAAAATAAGGGTAATTGCATCAGATAATGTTGGGGATACCATAGGAGCTGAAATTACCGTAAATATTATTGTTATGCATGAAACAGGAACTGTAACTGATTATGATGGAAATACCTATAACACTATAAAAATAGGCAACCAATGGTGGATGGCTGAAAACTTAAAAACAACACATTATGCTGATGGAAGTGAAATACCTTTAGTTGAATCCAAATCTGACTGGTCTTATCTAGGGGACTCTCTTAATGGCTATTGTTTTTACGATAATTTACAAAGTAATGCAGACACATATGGAGTATTATATACATGGTCAACTGCAATGAATGGAGAAGATACAAGTACTTTGAATCCAAGTGGTGTACAAGGTGTTTGTCCAGATGGATGGCATTTACCTAGTTATACTGAATGGGAAGAGCTAATTGATTATTTGGGAGGATTTTCAGTAGCAGGTGGTAAACTAAAAGAAGTTGATACTATTTTATGGATAAGTCCTAACTATGGAGCCACCAATGAATCAGGTTTTTCTGCCTTACCTGCTGGAGTGAGACACCAATATAATGCAGAATACATACTAAAAGGTTATGTTGCCCAAATTATGTGTTGTTCAGGCGGTTGGTCTTATGTTGGAATGAGTTATGAAATTAGATACGATAATGAAAGAATTACTTGGGATGAATTTTATAGAAATTCTGGAATATCAGTCCGCTGTGTAAAAGACTAAGTGTGCATAAATTGAAAAGGCACATTGCATTAGCAAACTGGATAATGAAATGTAAACAAAATGGTAGATTTTTGTTGCGGAAGCCAACGCACATTGCACACATTTGCAAATCGCACTAGCTAACCCGCAACCAAAAATTGCAAAAGAGTGCAACCTACTGAAAGGAGATCACGAACACAAATAAATTATAATACCGTGAGTAATCTTTGCCATCGCTCAAAACACTGCTAATATGAAAGGTCTCTTTGCTATCGGTGATATTCATGGATGTTTTGATTCTCTGCTGGAATTAGTTGAAAAGCAGATTCAACTTGATAAAAATGATAGGCTTGTTTTGTTGGGTGATTACATCGACCGAGGTAATAAGAGTAAAGAGGTCATAGATTATATCATTGATTTACAAGAGAAAGGTTTTGGTATAATTTCACTCATTGGGAATCATGAATTACTACTCTTAGAAACTTTAGAGGATGAAAAGAACAAATCTAAATGGATTCAAAACGGAGGTTTAGAAACATTAAATAGTTTCGGAATTGATTCTATAACTAACTTTCCTCTCAAATACCTTCAGTTCTTTAAAAACCTACAGAATTATTATTCATTTGAAGAATTCTTGTTTGTCCATGCAGGATTTAATGATAAAATACTTAATCCATTTCAGGACACTTATTCAATGGTCTAGAAAAGTCAAAATGCATATTTGAATCCATTATTGTCGGACAAAACCATTATTCATGGGCATAGACCAATAACAGTTGATTTTTGTAAAAAGCAAATTGAAGACAAACAGCAAGTTATTAATATTGATACAGGCTGTGTTTACAAAGAAAAAATAGGATACGGAAAGTTAACAGCAATTGAATTGTATTCAAAAAAGCTATTCTCGATTTAATTTTATATATTTGATTGTTTGCAATTCGCGAATCGCGAATCGAAGAACGCGGAGCCAATTGAAAATAAATAAGATGAAAAAACATAATGGGATGCGTCCCCAAGATATTGTAGTTCTGTTAAAAATCATTGCACTAAAGCACGATGATTGGTATAACTCTGATTTAGCTCATGCACTAAAAATCAGTCCATCAGAAATATCTGAAGTATTGAATAGATGTAAAATCGCAGGCTTAATCGATTCTAAGAAACGAAAGGTTAATATTAATTCTTTCATGGAGTTTTTAGTTTATGGATTAAAATATGTATTTCCTACTGAACCTGGGGCAATCGTAAAAGGAATTCCGACAGCACATTCTGCATCACCAATTAATGAACACATATCAAGTGGAAATGATGTATATGTATGGGCAAGTGCAAAAGGAACTCACCGCGGACAAGCCATAGAGCCTCTTTTTAAATCCATTCCTCAAATAGTACAAGAAGATAAATTATTCTATGAACTATTAGTTATTGTTGACACTATCCGTGTAGGAAGAGTTAGAGAAATAAATATTGCAAAAGAAGAACTTGAAAAACGATTAAAGCATGCCTAGTACAAATATTGAAATGCTACAAGTCGTAGCCTTAGGTTTAGGTAATTTAAAAGACGATATGGTATTTGTTGGTGGCGTTGTTGCCGAATTATATGCAAGTAATCCTGAATTATCCGACATCAGACCAACGCTTGATGTTGATTGTGTAATTGAGTTGCGTTCTAAAACCGCTCATGTAAAATTAGAAGATAACTTAAGAGCCTTGGGTTTTGCAAATGATACCTCTAAAGGAGCTCCAATTTGCAGATGGATTTATCAGGATATCTTAGTAGATGTTATGCCGTCAGATTATGATGTACTTGGATTTAGTAATATATGGTACGATGAAGGCATTGAAAATAAAATTTCAAAAACACTTCCAGACGGAACAGAGGTTTTTGTATTTCCCCCTGAATATTATTTAGCAGCAAAATTTGAAGCGCATAAAGGACGAGGTGGAAATGATTTGCGGCAAAGTCATGATTTTGAAGATATCATTTACATATTGGACAATTGCTCTGAGCTTCTAGAAAATATAAAGAGTGGAAATGAAACAGTAAAAGGCTATTTAAAAGAGGAATGTGCTGACCTACTTATAAATGAAGGCTTAACAGAAGGTATTGAAAGTGCATTACCCTATGGCTCAGAGGAAGAGGCTACAGAAATTATTATGGAGCTAATCCAAAATATTGCAGATACTGAATAATGGAGAAAGGTAAACAATCATATAAATTACCTGAGGGATTGATTTGGATAACAATTGGATATTCTTTACCATGTTCCCCCCTTGCAGATTAACCAAAGGCTACTAAAAACTGAATGACATTCCGGCGGATGCTGACCCCCTAAAACAGAAATGCTTCAAGCAAGCTTTGATAAATGGAAGTTTGCGCAATAGATCGGAGAGGAAAAACGGAGCATGTTGACCCCTCAATTTAGGTTTTATTTAAAAGAACATGAAATTATTGAAGAAGAATGTGACCAGTTTGTCAAGAAATGGTGGCAGTTAAGACTGGTATAAATCGCATCCAGTATAGAGAACAGCAGCTCGGTAACAATCAGGTTAACCCAATTAACTGCAAAAAGCGAGGCTATTATGAAAATCTTAAAATATTTTAATCGTGAATTAGTTGCATAACTAAAAGGACAAAGCTATGCACTCCCTGCTATTTAGCAGGGTGGTATCAAACAAAACTTACTCGCTGAATTAATAATGTTTAAATCTTTTGTTTCTGTAAAAAAAATGTAGTTTTATATTGTAAAGTTGAAATTTAATCGTTTAACAAGTCGTTTGTTAATCGTTTAACAAAATAATTAGTTGTGGATATATAGCTAATAATGGAATATATTGACAGCTTATGCGAATATTTACTAGTTGTACCTTATAGGCTCAGAATTTAATTTTTAAAACACTTTTAATATATACTAAAAGGATATACCTTTGTAGTCTAAAAAATAGACTATTATGAAAACAGTATCATTAAAAATTGACGATTCTATTTTTGGGGAAACTGAAAAGATTCTAGCACGATTAAAGAAACCCAGAAATAGATACATAAACGAAGCAATTGAGTATTACAATCGAGTTCAGAGGCGTTTGATTCTCGAAAAAAGGCTAAAAAAGGAGTCCGCATTAGTTAAAAGTGATTCGATGACAGTTTTAAAAGAATTCGAGGGGATTGATTATGTCGATTAAGCAATATGAAATATGGGTTGCAGATTTAAATCCACAGATTGGAACAGAACCAGGAAAAAGCAGACCAGTATTAGTTATTCAGACAGATTTGCTGAATAAAATTTCTCACCCTTCAACGATTATTTGTCCTATAACAACAAATGTAAAAAAAGACTCCGAAATTCTGCGAGTTCATTTGAAGAAAGGGATTGCAAATCTTCATCAAAACTGTGATATTATGATTGACCAAATTAGAGCAATTGACAATTCTAGATTAATAAATAAAGTTGGTTTGCTGCCAAGCGACTTGATTGATTTAGTGAAAGAAAATATTTTAATACTAATGGATTTAGATTAAAGTACAAGGTACAGCACATGTTTATAAAAAATACGGGTTATGTACGATTGCAAAAGTAATCCGTACCTGAAAGCCCACAAATTAATTTTTACTCACAGCCATAATCTATTTTCAAATATGTTCCCCGAGGGAATCGGGGCAGGCTGTGAGTAATAGTTCACATGGAAAAATTATTGCTAGATTAGCGTTCAAAATTAATAAGCTATGAAGTTTACTAAAACCCTAGAAGCCACTAATACCGTACTTCTTATAGCCAACCGTTGTGCGTAAATTCAGCACATAGAAAATGAATATGCATTTTTGTGATATATAATTTGACTAAATTACCAAGAATTGGTAACTTTAAAGTAAAATTATAATAAAATGGGAAAAAATACATCGATATCATTGGGACCGCATTTTGAGGATTTTATAAATTCCTCAATTTCATCAGGAAAATATAGCTCAGTAAGTGAGGTTGTCCGTTCTGCACTGAGATTGTTGGAGTCAGAGGAAAAAAAACTTAATGAACTAAGAACCGCATTAATTGAAGGAGAAAATAGTGGACTAGTTGAAAACTTCGACTCAGAAAAACATCTTGTAGAGTTACATCGGAAATACTTATGAATAAAAGATATCGAATAAGTGAAAAAGCAATTTATGATTTGGAAAGAATATGGTTTTACACTTTAAATAAATGGTCAAAAGTACAAGCAGATAGATATCACAAACTAATTATTGACGAAATTGATTTTATTGTAAATAATTTCGAATTGTGTAGTAATATGGGACATGTTCGAATTGGTTATAGAATGTCAAAAGTGAAATCTTACTTGATTTTTTGCAAAAAAAAGGAAGATGATGTAATTGAAATCATTAGAATTTTGCATCAAAATATGGATATTGAAAATCGACTTGGAGAGTAAAATATACGCACAACTACATGTATAAACTTTTAAACAATAATTGATGGAATGCAAAGAATGTGGAGGTAAAATGAAGAAATTTAAATATTTAGAAATTTCTGATATTGAACATTATCTCAATTCTGATTTTGTGCCAGCTCCAAAGCGAGGATATAATAAATGGCTTAAATCTCTGAATGATAATGACCTTGTTAAAACAGAATTCATAAGAAAAGAATACGGAAAAGTTAATCGAAAATATTATTTGCGTCTTGTAGAAAAAAAGTTGCGTACAGGAATAAAATTAAAACGCTTGACTAAAACATTTAAATTTGAAACCGGATTGATATCCTATGGCGAAGATACCGAGTCTTCTATTTTTACATCTTACAAAATTTATCCAATTCAAGATTTTGAAAATGATTTGATAAGAAATTATTGTTTATCCACTGATGCTTTTGATATTGACAAATTAAATAAGATTCTGACTGAAGAAATTAGAAAGAATAACGCCATGCAACAAATGCTCAAAAGCAAGAGGGTTCAAGATGGTTCTAGTTAACTTTTTCTATCTTTAAAACTATGAAAAAAGTAGGCAGTATTGCAGTTAAATCTCACCTACTTCTAGCATCAACGTTGTACGTAAACCCGTTTTAAATTAAAGTTTACAGCAAACAATAATCAGAGAAAAAAAATACTGGCTAACAAATCATTCTAACAATTGTGGACATACGGGGGTTAGTAGTCTTTTTCTTGTTTTTTTATTAATTCTTTGGTTGAAAGTAATCCGCAAGCGGCAAAAATGTCTTCACCACGAGAAGAGCGAATGGTGGTTAAAACGCCTTTTTTGTTTAAAGCTTCTTTAAATTCCATAATGGTTTCTTCATCGGAACTTTGCAAAGGGGAATCTGGAATTGGGTGAAAACGAATCAGATTCATTCTGCATTTAATGCCATCTAGTATTTTTGCCAATTCGCTAATATGTTTCTTTGTATCATTCACATTTTTAAACATAATGTATTCGAAAGAAACCCTACGTTGCAACCCAAAATCAAAACTTTTTATTTCTTTTAAAACGTCTTTAAGAGGGTAAACTTGTTCAATGGGCATTAAGCTCTTTCGTTCATCATCAAAGGGGGTATGCATGCTTACCGCAAGATGACAAGAACTTTTTTCAAGAAAAGTTTTTAACCCAGGAATAACCCCAATGGTTGAAACCGTTATTCTTTTCGGGCTCATGGCATATCCCCATTCGGAGGTTAAGATTTCCAAACTTTTTAAAACTTCGCTAACGTTATCTAAGGGTTCGCCCATTCCCATATAAACCAAGTTTGAAATATTCGGCCATTCTTCAATACTGCGAATTTGATTTAAAATATCATTGGCGGTTAAATTTGCCTGAAATCCTTGGCGCCCAGTCATGCAGAATAAACAGCCCATTTTACAGCCTACTTGCGATGATACACACACCGTATTTCTATCCTTATCAGGAATCATGGCAGTTTCAATAAAGTTTTCATTTATTGAGGGGAATAAATATTTTTTAGTACCATCAACACTTTGCTGAACTTTTATTGGAGGCGTAAGACCATACTCATAGTTTGCTTGAAGAATTTCACGATTTTTTTTTGAAAGATTTGTCATTTCATCGATGGATGAAATTTCCTTCTTATAAAGCCATTCTGATAGTTGTTTGGCTGTGAATTTTGCCATTCCCAGTTCAGTGCAAATTGCTTGAAGTTCACTTAATGATTTGCCGTATAGTTTTTGTTTCAACATTGTATTAAAAATATATTTCGGTGATTATGTTGCTAAACGGAACGCCTTTACTGATTAATAAATTCCTAACATCAACAACCATTTCAGCACTTCCGCAAAGGTAGTAATTTAAATTTTCTGGTAGCGATTCAAATTTTTCTAAATAGCTGGTTAATCTATCCGCATAAATTCCATCTCCTGAATCTTTTGAACAGCATTTAATATAATCGGGAAGCGATTCAAATTCTTTAATGAAAAACAAATCATTTTTTGTTCTAGCACCTTGAATTAGTTTTTGAGGTTTTTGTCCTGATGAAAACATGGAATAAAAAGGAGCTATTCCTGTTCCGGTACCAATCCACCAAGCGGGTTCGTTGTTAAATGTAAATTTTCCTTGAACTTCAGTAATTAAAATGTAATCACCAATAGATAATTCAGACAACACTGGAGTTAATTCGCCATTAACTTTTAAATTAAAAAGTATTGAAATAAACTCATCTTTTGGTGAGCTGCAAATAGAATACAAACGGGGTGGATTTTCATGTTTGTCGGTAATTCCAATTATTTGTCCGGGAATAAAATCAAAGACCCTTTTAAATTGAATAATATATGTATTTTCTGCTATTGAAAAATGCTTAGTTATTTTAACTTTTGTGAGTTGTTCCATCTTTATTTTTTTTAATAGAACAACTTATATTTTAATAGGTTTATTTATACCCAAATTGAGCGATTCTCGCTCACGATTTAGTTCTTGTAAGTATTTCACTGCACTTTGTTTGTGAAACACTACAATCTCTACATCGTGGTTAACTCTAAGTAAAGCGCTTGTTCGCTATGCTCCAATCGCTCAACTTAGATTATAATTACCAGGACACGATATACCAACTCTCATCGGCGCCATTTTTTCGATTGGGTTTTGATTTGTCCAATAATGCTTCTGGAAAATTAGAATCAACTGGACGAAACTTACGAGCCATAGCTGTAATGATTCCTCTGTCGAATTCGCATGGATATGGATTGTTACAGTGCATGACAGCACTTTTTAATTTTTCGTTAAACTCAACAAGCTTATAAAAACCAATGTTGCCCCCACGATGATTTATTTGATAAGCTTCATCAATGCTAATTAAAGCTTTTTCAATGCTATCAATATTTGAAGGGAATTTTGCATTGGAAGGAAGTGCTTTTCCAATCTCGAACAATGTGTTTGATCCAAATTTATCGGATATTTCTTTAAATGCATTTAACCACAATTGTTGACTATACCATTGACCTGAAGTGGGATTGTCAATGCCATGCTCCTTTAAAATACGAATGACTATTCCTGTTAAATATTCAGGAAAGCTATTTATTATAGTTGCTACTGTTTCACCATTAACTTCCACATTATCGTCAAATGAAATAAATTCAGCCATTTTTTTTGATGTTATTTTTTAGATTGCATGAATAGATTAATTACATTAAATTAGTAAAATTCAATGAGTTTTAAAAATATATTATTACACGTAATTTATAGCTGTTATATTTAATGGAAGTGTTCAATTATCATCGTAAAATACAGAAACAAACAAATAATATTGTTGATCAACATGGTTTTAATCATGGAGCTTTTAGTTGTGAGTTTAAAAATTTGAACTTTTTAGATATTAAAAAAGTATGGAATAAGAAAACACCCAAATGGTTTAAGAAATTTCGTTTAAAAGAATGGCAGGCCTTTCAGTTATGGCATAAAGAGCATTTTGTGTTTGGAGCCATATATAATGCAAAAATTGTGGGCGTTTCAATAGTTTCTTATTATAATTTTAAAACAGGTTTTAAACAACATTCTATAAAAACTACACTTCCGTTTGCTCAAAAGGTGGCTTGGGGATTAAATAATTCAAGGTCAAAAAACAATGAAATTGAAATAAAAAATGAAATTGAACTAAATCGTTTTACAATAAAAATTGATGATCGCCCTAATGATTTAAATCTAAATATAAATGCTTTTCATATTACCGAACCGCACGTGTGTTGTATTCCTTTTGGAAAAAATAGAGCTATGTATTCTCACAAAGCATTGATGCCATGTTCTGGAAATTTAAAAATTGGAAATACAACTATTAATATTGGAAGAAATGATAGCCTGCTAATTTTAGACGATCATAAAGGATTCTATCCTTACAAATTAAAATACAATTGGGCAACAGGGGCTTGGCGAAAATCAGATGGAGAATTTTATGCATTCAATTTAACAGAAAATCAAAGTATTGATTCTGAAAACTTTAATGAAAATTGTTTTTGGGTTAACGGTATTTTACAAGTTCTTCCGCCAGTGAAATTTAATTTTTTGAGCGGTAAATGGATTATTACCGATGCTTATGGCATGGTAAATTTGGAATTTACAATTAAATCAGAAAATACATTGAAAAGTAATTTTGGCTTGATAAAAGCAAATTACAAAGCACCTTATGGGGTTTTTAATGGTGTGATTAAAAATACCAAACATACCATTCGGTTAAATAATGTGTATGGAATGGGTGAAATAAAAAGGTATAGTATGTAGTTTTTCATATCCTTAGATCTGTCTTTTTGCAATTTTATTCATCCCTGTGAACCGAATTTGGACTAAAAGCGGGCAAACAAACGGCAATATATTCAGCTCCACCTGCAAACGGTGACGAATATTGTACCCATTCATTCCCTTCAATTAAAATAGCTTCTCCAGCTGAAACTTTATATTCTTCATTCTTTGTTTTTACTTGAAGTGCTCCTTTTAATACAATGGTATATTCTTCAAATTCTGGAGTTTGTCCGGGTTCAACCCATCCTTCAGGACTGGTCATTTTTGCAATACTAATATCTGAAGTTCTACTGTTAACTAAGCCAAAAAATTCTTCAATAATTTTGGGTTTGTTTCCAGCAGCTTCAATAAGAGTGGGTTTGCTTATGATTTTTGCCATAAAAAATTTCTTTAAATGTTAAAATTACCTTAAAGTTTGAACTTTTAAAAATAGAGGTGTATCAGCATATAAAACCAAAATTATTTTGAAATGATAATCAAAAGAACATCAAATTTAATTGGCGGATTAGTTTTTCTGTTTTCTCTTACCATTTATTTATTAACACTTGAACCTACCACCAATTTTTGGGATTGTAGTGAATTTATTACTTGTGCGTATAACTTGGAAGTAGGTCATGCACCTGGGGCACCATTTTTTATGATAATTGGAAGAATTGCCAGTTTATTTGCAGGCAATAATCCAGAAAGGGTAGCTCTTATGATTAATGGAGTTTCTGCTCTAATGAGTGCTTTTACCGTACTGTTTTTGTATTTAACTATTGTTTGGTTTATTAAAAAAATACTCTCAAAAACAAATAGAGAGTTTAATCTCTTACTAGTTTATGGTAGTGCCTTTATTGGTGCAATGGCGTATGCTGTGTCCGATAGTTTTTGGTTTTCGGCAGTTGAAGGTGAGGTGTATGCTACATCATCCATGTTTTCGGCTTTGGTGTTTTGGTGCATGATTAAATACGATGAGGCAGAAAAGGGCTGGAATGAAAATCGTTGGATAGTTTTTATATTCTTTTTATTAGGGATTTCTGTAGGTGTCCACCTTTTGAATATTTTGGCCTTTCCAGCAATGGCATTAATTTATTATCACAAAAAATTTAAACCCACAAATAAGGGAGTTTTGCTAAGCATATTGTTGTCATCAATGCTTATGCTATTCTTTATTTTTGGTCTTATTCCTGGAGTGGTAAAATTTGCCGCATATGCCGATTTATTATTTGTAAACGGATTTCATTTACCAGTATATTCGGGAGCCTTTTTTTTAATTATTCTAATTGCCATTGGATTGTATGTTTTGTTTAAAAGAGAATATAAAAAACACGAATTAATTAAGAAATTGGCAGTATTGTCATTCATTTTTTGGCTGCTTGGTTATTCCTCATTTACTATTTTAATTATTCGGTCGAACCAAAATCCATTTGTGGATATTAATAATGTTGAAAATATTTTTGGCTTGGTTGATTATTTAAATCGCGAACAATATCCTTCCAGACCTTTGGTGTATGGGAATAATTTTAATTCTCCTGTTCTCGATTCAAAAAAGCGCTTCAATTATAAATTGCACGATGGAAAATATTATCGCGATGAATTAAACCCAACATACATTTTTGATGACAATACCATGACTTTATTTCCAAGAATGGCAAGTATGGAAGAGCGCCATCAACAAGCTTACAAAAATTGGGTAGCTATAAAAGGACGAAAAGTTATGGTTAGAAAACGCGATGGATCGGAAGAATTCATTCAAGTGCCAACATTTATTGATAATTTAAAATTCTTTTTTAAATACCAATTAAATCATATGTATTGGCGGTATTTTATGTGGAATTTTGCTGGCAAACAAAACGACATACAAGGCTATGGAAATAAGATGGATGGAAATTGGATATCAGGTCTTCCATTTTACGATAATTTGCGCTTGGGCGATCAATCTTTATTGCCTGATTTTTATAAAAATCATAAGGCAAGAAATGCATATTACATGTTGCCATTTTTGCTTGGCTTTATTGGGATGTTCTATCATTTTAAAAAAGATAAAAACAATTTTCTTGTTGCCATGCTTTTGTTTTTACTTACTGGAATTTCCATTGTAATATACCTTAACGAAGTACCAATAACACCTCGAGAACGCGATTATGTGCATGTGGGTTCTTTTTATGTGTTTGCCATTTGGATGGGATTGGGTGCTTTTGCGTTGCTGCAAAATTTGCAGTCGCTTAAATATAAAAATATTTTTCTTTCATTTGGATTGCTATTTATTGCCATTTTAGTTCCAGCAAACATGTTATATGAAAATTGGGACGACCATGATCGATCAGATAGATTCACGGCAAGAGATTATGCAAAAAACATATTAAGCTCATGTGATAAAAATGCCATATTATTTACAACGGCTGACAACGATACCTACCCGATTTGGTATTTGCAAGAAGTTGAAAAATTCAGACCCGATATTCGTGAAGTGCTGTTAACCTTTTTACCTGTTGATTGGTATGCCGATCAATTGCAAATTAATCATCCTGAAAAAGGTTCCATACCTATTTCGTTTAAAGGAACCGAATTATTGATGAGTAAAAATCAATATTTTCCGGTATTAAATAAAGTAGATTCGTTTGTGGATGTTTCTGAATTAATTGATTTTGTTCGGAGTCCTGATAAACGAACCAAAGTAACAGCTAATGATGGTTCTCAGCTAAGTTTTATTCCTTCAGAGAAAATGAGTTTGTCGGTAAATGTCGAGAATTTTATGAATAGTTGCTCCTATTGTACACTAAATAACAATGAGTTGCCGAAAGAGTTAAACTTTAAAACAAAAAAGCAATACTTGAGTCGCGACGATTTGCTAATACTTGATATGTTGCAAAAAAATAATTGGAAGCGACCTGTGTATTTTGTTTATCCTCATTTGTTAGATAATTTGGGTTTGTCGCAATATTTGCATTGCGAGGGAATGGTTTATCGTTTATTGCCATTTAAAAACAATGAAAAACCTGTTTTTGAAAAAGCGAATGCCTTATTCCAATATCACTTAATAAAAAATGAATTTGTTTGGGGAAATGTAAATAAGCCAGAAGTATATTTAGATCATACCAATATTCAAATGATAAGTTCTTTCCGTTTTCGTCAAATGTTTGCTGAAGCAGCCAATCAACTTTCAAAATACGATGAAAAACAAAAAGCAATTGAATTGTTAGATTTAGCTCAAGAATTATTTAGTCTAGAAAAAGTTCCATACAATTATTTTATGGGTGATTTATTAAAAGCATATTATAATTCAGGAGCCCAACAAAAAGCTGATGAATTGGCTCAACAGATTATTAATTTTCATAAGGAGTATATAGCTTATTACAATTTAAACGAAAACTCTAAAGAGATAAATCAAATGCAAATGAATACAAGATATTATTTAATACAGCAGGTGATGAAAATCACACAACAATATTCAAGTAGTTTATACACTGATTTTGTGGCAGAGTTAAGTGAATAGGAAAGCAAAAGAGGGTTACCAAAAAGGATCGTTCAACTTTTAAAACTTACAATATTAAAGCTAAATTTAAAATGGAACGCACCTGCCTACCGGTAGGCTAATGCCATTGATTTAAACTTTTTGTTGTTAGATATTGAATTAAATAAAATAGATTTAAGAACAAGGAACATTGATTAACGATTTAAGAAGTTGTTAATTCTGAAATCAAAATTCGTTAACTTCTCTCATGAGCGTTAGAGAATAACTTCTCTCATGAGCGTTAGCGAATAACTTTTCTCATGAGCGTTAGCGAATAACTTTTCTCATGAGCGTTAGCGAATAATCTTTGTTCGATATTCAATGAAATCTTATATATAAAACCATTACTGACCGACTAAAATATAAAATATTTTGCATTTATCATTGTATCAATTTATTACAGGCTTTTTATCAAATAAGGGTCATTTTTTTTGTTCATTGTTATACTTATAAAATTTGCCATTGTTTCATCCAAAAAAATAAAAATATTCAAATCTCAATGAGTTAACTTCGTTCTACATTGATATTTCACGTAAAAATATTTTTAGGAAAATTTTAGTCGGTTAATAGTGATATAAAACATTAAATATTCTAAAGTAAATGGCATTAACCGGCTGGCAGGGATGACGCAGGCCTGACTGCCGGTAGGTAAGTTTTGGCCGATATTTACAGATTAAATCAGTGAACGGCTTTAGCCCTCAACTAAGTTGAAATCAGTTTTTTTTCAGTGTTATCTGCGTTCTATTTTTTTTCAATTTGAAATTGTTTTTTTTAATTGCAAAGAGAATCGTTTAAAGCTTTTATGTTAAGAGTATCTAGTGTTTGAAACACCTGAGCCGTATCGTTCACATGAATTAAATTTGAATGGGTATTTATTTGTTGGTATCCCATAAAAGAAATCAATAAAACAGCTGCAAAACTTACTTTCAAAGCTAAAAACTTTACTGAAAATATATTTGAAAGCGAAGGAATAAAACTATTCTGTTTCACTTGAACTGCAGAACTTTTAAGCATGGCCGCATATTTAAGTTGTTCAAATATTGCTGGATTAGCTTCAAGTTCAAACGCATCGTTCGAAATATGATCATTTAAATATTTTTCAAAAGTATCCATAGCTTAAAAATTTAATTCTTGATTGTAAAACTGTTTGCTTAGTTTTTCTTTTAATTGCAATTTGGTGTAATGTAACCTTGATTTAACGGTGCCTTTAGGAATATTTAGCACTTCACAAATCTCATCAATTGAAAATCCTTCACGATATTTTAAAAGGAAAACTGATTTATGAATTTCATCAAAATCATCCAATATTTTAAAAATTTGCTCGGTTTCAATCTGTTTTGTATTATTTTCCTGGCAGCATAAAAATTTATCTGGATTTTCTTCTCCAACAATAATAGAGCGAACACTTCGACTCCTGTATTCATTTTTACATAAATTGTGTGCAATGCTAAAAATCCAGGTTGAAAATGGTTTTTTCGGGTCGTATAAATGCGGTTTGTTCAGTATTTTAAAAAAGGTTTCTTGTAAAAAATCTTCAGCAATTTCTTTGTTCGATCCTAACATTCTAAAAAAATAGTAAAGCATTCTCGATTGATATCTAAAGTAGATTTCGTCAAAAGCTTTTACTTCGCCATTTTGCAGAGCTTGCATCAGCTTTTCATCAGAAAGCCTTTTGAAATCAATATTTTTTATTTTAAAAATCACCTTGTTTTAAAAATTGAAAAGGCTAATAAAATAAACCCTATTAAAATAATTATTGGCGATACCGTAAGTCTAATAAATTCGGAACTAAAAATTGCCATCATAAAATATCCTGACAAAAGACTAGTTAGTCCAAACAAAAATATTTTCCAGTTTAGTAATATTTTATTTTCGCTACTATTGTTCATAAGGTTTTTTCTTTGCAGTACACTTTAAAATAAAAAGGTTCATTGCAAAGCTAAAATAATTCCATAAATTTTGATAGCGCTTAAATTTGCATATTTTAACTCAACTTTAACATACTGACAAATAAGAATATGCAAACATCTGTATATTTCAATAACATATTTGTAATGAGTAATATATGATGTAATTTTAAATCATGAAATTATGTTGCAAAAGAGAAAGTATTTTACTTAAAAATATTTAAAATGGTGTAACTTGTTTCTCAACAACCTTAAACAAAATTTAGTACTATGGCAAACTTTACAAAAGAAGACGCCCTTCGATATCATTCCGAAGGGAAACCTGGAAAAATTGAGGTAGTTCCAACCAAACCTTACAGTACACAATATGATTTATCACTTGCATACTCACCAGGAGTTGCCGAACCTTGTCTTGAAATTGAAAAAAATCCCGATGATGTTTATAAATATACAGCAAAAAGAAACCTAATAGCAGTTATAAGTAATGGAACTGCGGTACTTGGACTTGGCGATATTGGCGCTTTAGCAAGTAAGCCGGTTATGGAAGGTAAAGGTTTGCTTTTTAAAGTTAATGCCGATGTTGATGTTTTTGATATTGAAATTAATGAAAAGGATCCCAAGAAAATAATTGAAATTGTCAAAGCCATTGCTCCAACATTTGGTGGAATAAACTTAGAAGATATTAAAGCTCCAGAATGCTTTGAAATAGAACAAACACTTATAAAAGAACTAGATATTCCTGTTTTTCACGACGATCAACATGGAACCGCTATTATTTCAGGAGCTGGATTAATAAATGCTGCGGAGTTAAGTGGGAAAAAAATTTCAGATATGAAAGTTGTAGTAAATGGTGCTGGGGCTGCTGGAGTTATGTGTGCTCGTTACTACGTGAAATTAGGAGTTAAGCTTGAAAATGTTTACATGCTTGATTCAAAAGGATTAATTACAACAAAACGTAGCGACCTGAACGAACAAAAATCATATTTTGCTCAAGATTCTGAATTAACTACTCTTGAAGAAGTAATGAAAGATGCCGACGTTTTTTTAGGTTTATCTAAAGAAAATGTGGTTTCAAAACAAATGGTTCAATCCATGGCTAAAGACCCAATTGTTTTTGCCATGGCAAATCCAAATCCTGAAATTTCATACGAAGATGCGATGGCGGCCAGAAAAGACATCATTTTTGCTACAGGACGTTCCGATTATCCAAATCAGGTTAATAATGTACTGGGTTTTCCATTTATTTTTAGAGGAGCCCTTGATGTGAGAGCAACTGTAATAAATGAAGAAATGAAAATGGCTGCAACTTATGCCCTGGCAAACTTGGCAAAAAAAGAAGTTCCAGAAGCCGTAAATGCAGCATATAATAGCAAAAACTTAACGTTCGGGCGTGAATACATTTTACCAAAACCAGTGGATCATCGTTTAATAACCGAAGTTGCACCAGCTGTTGCCAAAGCTGCAATGGATACAGGAGTAGCTCGCGAGCCTATTACCGATTGGGAGGCCTATCGCATTGAGCTCATGAAGAAAATGGGACTTTATAATAAAGTAACCGAAAATATTCATATAAAAGCAAAACAACAACTCAAGACAATTGTGATTTCTGATGCTGAAAATTACAATGTACTAAAAGCAGTACAAATGATTAAAAATCAAGGCATTGCTGCCCCAATCTTAATAGGAGATAGAGCAAAAATTGAAAGTAATATACGCACCAATTGTTTTGGAGATTGTGATGTTCCAATTATTGATGTGAACGATTTAATTGAAAAAGATCGCTTAGAACGATATGCTCAATTATTATTCAAAAAACGTCAACGGAAAGGTTGTACTTTAGATGAAGCACGGAGAATGATTCGAAATATTAATTATTTTGGAAGCATGATGGTTGAAGCAGGAGATGCTGATGGATTTTTAGCAGGGTATTCTACAAAATATTCCGATACCATCCGTCCAGCAATTCAAATTTGTGGAACCAACAACAGTCTAAATCACATTGCTGGAATGTATGTTATTATTAATAAATCGGGTACATATTTCTTTGCTGATACAACCATAAATTACCAGCCTAATACCAGATCACTAATTGACACTACCTTATTAACTGCAAATGAAGTTCGCAAATTTAATATTGAACCTGTAATATCCATGGTGTCATACTCGAATTTTGGATCTTCAAAAACCGGAAGCCCAGCACGTGTTCGAGAAGCTGTTGCATATTTACATGAAAATTATCCTAAATTAATAGTAGACGGTGAAATGCAAGCAAATTATGCATTTGACACAAAATTAAGAATGGAAAAATTTCCATTTTCAAAATTAGGTGATAAAAAAGTGAATACTATCATTTTCCCGAATTTAAGTTCAGGAAACATTGCTTATAAAACCATGATGGAGATTGGTGATTCAGAAATTATAGGACCAATATTACTGGGTGTGCGTAAACCTATTAATGTTTTACAAATGGGAGCTTCAGTTCCCGATATTGTAAATATGGCTGCAGTTACTGCAGTTGGAGCTCAAACACTTTCCGATGAAATTATGCAATTATAAGTAAGTACCTACTTTTTAATTTATTATAAAGAATGGAATCTATATTCAAATAATTTTTGAAAATAGTGTTCCATTCTTTTAATAAAACACACATAAAAAAAATAGCATTTATTACACAGTTTAGGGATCATTTTATAAAGTTGGGGTAAGAATAGCAATTCATCTAGTTTTATTATTAATAATAGTGACAAATAAAATATTCGAAAATTAAATCACAAATGAGGTTTTATTCCAGCAG
>JAEINW010000057.1 GCA_016342715.1 Salinivirgaceae bacterium
AGCGATATTACGTCTAATACAGCAACATGTGGTGGTAGTATAACTAATAATGGTGGGGCTGCCATTACGGCACGTGGTGTTTGTTGGAGCACAACACAGAATCCAACTGCATACGACTCGCATACAACTGATGGCACTGGAACAGGCAGTTTTGCCAGTTCAATAACAGGTATAATCCACGGTACAACATACTATGTGCGAGCTTACGCTACAAATAGTGCAGGTACCGCTTATGGCGATGAGAAAATTCTTACAACCCTAACTAATTTGCCCATATTAACAACAACTGAGATAACTTCAATTGCAAACAATACGGCAACAAGTGGTGGAGATATTTCTTTTGAGGGTGCAGCAGCGGTAACAGCCCGTGGGGTTTGTTGGAGTACAACAGAAAATCCAACAATAACCGATAGTCATACGGAAGATGGCTCAGGAACAGGCATCTATACCAGTTCTCTTACTGGATTAACCAATAGTACAAGCTATTATGTGCGTGCCTATGCAATAAATAGTGCAGGTACTGCTTATGGCGAAAATAGAAATTTTACAACGCAAAACATTTTACCAACAGTAACAACAAGAGACATTAGTGCTATTACATTTAATACAGCAACAAGCGGTGGGGATGTTACTTCTGAGGGTGGTGCTATAGTTACAGTACGAGGTATTTGTTGGAGTACAACCCAAAATCCAATTGTCACTGATAGTTACACAACAAATGGTGAAGGCATTGGTGGTTTTATTAGTTATATTTCAGATCTAACTCATAATACAACTTATTACGTGCGTGCATATGCTACAAATAGTGCAGGTACAGCATATGGTAATGAAAAAAGTTTTGTTACCATTGAGAACATTACGGGACAAACTGGCACATTAACCGATATTGATGGTACTAGTTACAATTGGGTGGGAATAGGTGCCCAGGCTTGGATGGCAGAAAACTTAAAGGTAGCACATTACTCGAATGGTGATGTAATCCCCTTAGTAACAGATAATTCTGCATGGGCTCTTTTGGAATATTATAATGATGCATATTGTTACTATGATAACAATAGTTCAAGTCAGTATGGTGCTTTATATACTTGGGCGGCAGCTATGAAGAAAGCAAGTAGCAGTAGTGCAAATCCAAGTGGAGTACAGGGGGTTTGCCCCACCGGCTGGCATTTGCCTAGTAATAATGAATGGATAGAATTAAGAGACTATATTGGCGAAGATGGTCATTCAGATACCGAGGGTGCGGCATTAAAAGCAAGCAGCGGTTGGAATAATGGTGGTAATGGGACTGATGATTACGGTTTTTCAGCCCTACCTGGTGGTTATCGTGATCGTGGATATTATGGTGGGCTTTTTCATGATATTGGAGATACTGGTTATTGGTGGAGTTCTACTGAACGAAATACTAGTGAAACCTACTTTTATTACCTTAGTCATCTATCTTCAACATTGATGCGTTCTGATGTTGATAAATCAAGAGGTTCATCTGTTCGCTGTGTCAAGGATTAAAAGTTTTCATATTTGTAAAGATGAATAAAGTTTAGATCAATATTTATTATAAACATTAAAAATTAAATCTTATGAAAAAGTTAAAATTAGAAATTGAGAAATTCTCTTGTTTAAGAACCAGTATTGAGCTCGGTAAAGATGAAATTTATTGTGGAGGGTTTTTTATTCCTGTTAAGAAAGAAGGTAAAAACATTAAATGGGGTAAAGTAACAAACTTTGTAACTAATGATTTTTCCATGGGAAAAGGTGTGATGGAAGTACGTGTTGATTATGAATGTGAATTAGACTATAGTGGTTACGATGACTATATGTTAATTTTTCAACTAATTGAAAAGGATGATGGTATAATACAACAGAAGTTTAAAAATGATGAAGTAGCAAAGGAATTTGAGAACATCGATATAATAGGTAATGCCATACGAAAGCTTCTTGAAAGCTTAGATTTAGAAGGTATTGACCTTAAAGATATTTTAGCTTCACTAACCAAAATGGTTGTTAAAGGTTTGCCTGCTGTTATAATTAGTTTAGTTGGTGATATTGCTAAGCAAATAAAAATGGATGATATAATTTCAACCAAGCAATTTTCAAAACAAGAAGTAGAAAAATTTAGCTCCTCTACTGAATTTTTATTTAGTAAAATGTTTGCTAAGTATAATGTAACGATAAAAATGACAGAGTTGTAATTTATATAAGTGTAATACAGTACGGTTATGTTTCTTTCTTGTAGAAAGGTGCTTTGCGATTTTCTTTAAAAAAAGTTCGTTAATAAATTAATGCCACCATATAATTTACCGCAAAGTACCTTTTTAATCTAAACCCATAAAAAAATGAGAAAAATAGAACTTAATAAACAAGTCTTTATGCTGGCAGGCGAAGAAAAACACTTTATTTGTTTGGGCGAAGCAACAACTTCAAATGATTTAGAAGAAGTTTATATAAAAAAAATTAAGGATAAAGACGGCAAAACTCCTTTTGTATCAGGTTTGTGGGGTACTTTGGGCAATGCTAACGATTCTAAAATTGAATGGACGGGCGAGTTGGAATGTTCTAGAATTAAAAACGAAGACAATTTTGGAAAAGCAACTCAAAAAGAGCAGGAATTAATTGCTCTTTTACATCCTGAATTAGAGCCCGATAATATTGTAGAGAGATTTATCAACTTTAACAATATACAATTCAACCTTCCGGAGGATTACGACCGGAATAATTTCAAATTTGAAGACCTTCCGGAATTAAGGTTAACGCTTATGCTTGAACAAGATGAAGGGGCATTGGTTTTTTACCAGTTTAGCGATGAAGAAAAAGATGATGATTACAATGTTCGGTATATCCAAACTGAAGCAACCGGTAAAAAAGGAAAAGATGAATATAATACAGATAAGCGCGATAGGTTAACTTATATTTTTCCGATGCTGCCAACTTTTGCAATAGAAGAAGATGAGGAAAATGAAACAGTACGTGTTTTAGATAAAAATAATGATGAAGATTTTGTTATTAAAATACTAACCTTTAAACGGGGCAAGAGCAAAGACAGTGAAGGTGTAATTAAAGAAGCAATAAAAAAATTAAATGATAAATTCAACACCACTCTTGAAAAAGAAAGGGATTTATTGTTATTCAAACCTAATGGAAACGAATTTGTTGAGATAGACTTTCACGAAATAAATTCAGATTCAAAAACACTGTTTCTTATTCATGGTACTTTTGGTACTACAGAAAAATCGTTTGGACATTTAATTGATAGTGAATGGTTGCAAAAGCGTCACATTGAATATGGTGGCATTTACGAACAAATTATCACCTACGACCATCCCACACTTTTTGCCGATGCCATAATAAATATTGAAAAACTGCATAATATGCTTGGCAGTGTAATATTTACACAAAATGTTGATATTATAGCCACCAGTCAGGGAGGGTTGTTGGCTCAATACCTTGCTAATATTAATTCAGACATTAAAATTCCTGTTGGAAAAATCGCTTTGGTATCATCTGCAAATGGTGTAGATTATCTCAAATCAGCCGCCTATATTCCTACATTTTTGAAAGCTTTACGCAAAACAGCAACAAAATCAGGTCAGCTTTATGCTGCTTTAGCTTGCCTAATTGCTCAACATTCGGCACAATTATTCCTCAACCGTCCGGGAATGAAATTAATGACTCCAGGAGAAAAAGAACTTACTGATATTATTAATACACCCCCAGTTGAACAAGCTCCTATTTATTTACCAATTATTGATGATTACAATAAAAAATGGAGGAATAAATCAATAGGAGGTTTAATATGGCGTAGCACCCTTGATGTTCTTACATGGACAGTTATGGGTCGCTTTAATGATTGGGTGGTTAAAACAGAAAATCAATATCTTATCCATAATAAATTCTGTTATATTTCAGATTATGAGGCTGATAAATTTAAATCAGTAATGGTAACCGCAGTACATGGAAAAAGTTTTGAAAAGCCGGAAGTGAAAGCACTGCTCCGAATATTTTTAGAAGAAGAGCAAAAAAGCAGAACTATAAAAGAGATAAAGGAAATATTTGATAAATATAATAAAAGTTAATATTATGGAAACTAAGAAAATATTTTATGACATTCACTATCATGTAGTTGAATAAATATTTTGTTGTGAAAAAACTATTAGTATTATTCTTCATTATTAATTGCGCATTGCTAATTGCAACAGCCCAAACTAAGCAAGAGCAAAAATTAATTAAGCTTTACGATAAAGAACAGTATCTTAAGTGCTTACAGATCGCTGAAGCGGATATTGATGTTTATAGCTCAGAAATAAGTGTGTTTTTTAAACTTATCTGTATTAACAGTCTTAAAAAAGATGCATATGTAAAAACAAAATACCCGGATCTTACTAAGGAGTTATTTAGTTTATTGACTAAGATAAAAACTTCAGAATATGATTCCGATTTTCTTCATACCTATAAGTCAGAATCAAAAAGAGTACAAAAAACCATTACATATCAAATTAAACATCTATTCGCCAATAATAACGAAAAACTAGCAGAGCAATACAGCGATAAATTACTGGAATTATTTAATGAAACAGAAGGTTTTTTTCAACTTAAAGTTGATAAAGAATTGCTAAGTCTAATTTTTATTGAAGGAGAAAAGAATATTGAAAAACAACAAGTTAATGAAGGAATACATTATTATAATAAGCTTATTGCCTATTTGCAAGATAATATAATAGAGATACCGGATAATGTATTGACAGAAATGCAACGAAGTCTTTTTAATTCAGGTAAAATATTTTATGAAAATGAAGATTTTGAAAAAGCAGACTTGTGTTTTAACCATATTTATAATGTTTTTTATAAAAACAACCTTAACTATCTCTATGGCTTTCCCGAAGAGTATAAAGACAAACTATTTTCTTTCGAAGAATATAATAATCCTAAATATCATTTAGCCGATGTTGGAAAATCAAATGACTTATTAAGCAGTGATGAAAAAGAGCTCTATTTTTATATTAATATTTTTAGAATAGAGCCCCAACTATTTTTAAAAACCTATATAAAAAAACATGTACAAATACGAGATTCAATAATAGCACAAAAGCAAATAAACTATTGTTCTTATAATTTGAGGAAGGAATACATTGATGAGTCTATTGGTAGAATAAAAAAGATAGAACGATTAAAAATACTGACAGTCCAAAAAGAAAATAAAAATATTTGGTCATGCAAAACGGGTACTGGGTATCCTTTCTCACTTGATGAACAAAATAATTTTATTATTATATCATTGCTTCTTTTTCCGAATGTTCCAAATGTGTTGTTGATGAACTCGTATCATAGCACTACAAGTTGTACCGGAGAATCATATTTCACATTAAAATTAATTAAAGAGTCTAATCAAAAAACTATAAATATTACGATGGGGCGGTATGAATAACTAATAAATTTATAACAATGAAGCATAAGTACTTTATTGTAATTTTACTTTTAACGACAACATCCCTTTTCTCACAAAATAGAGGAAAGCAATTTGCTTTATATTCTACCGTAGGAGCAAAAGGAACTGTTGGTGCTTCTTTTATAAAGAATGCAAACATGAGTGCTGATAATAATTTAGATTATAAATCGGGGCTATTTTATTCCTATGGTTTAAAAACTAGTTTAAGCTATTTAGGAAAAGCACCAAGAAATGCATTGTTGGGTTTTTATTTCGATTATTTGTGGGGAGCTTATCCCATAAAATTTACGAAAATCATTACAGATAATGGCAGTTATAATAAAACAGTCGATTTAAAAACAAACGATATGGTTCTTACATTCCGCTATACCAATGTGCCAAAAAAATGGATGCTTGAGGCTGGCTCGCAATTCACTAAATATAGGTCGATAAACCACAGCAATTCAGTTACCGATAGTAACTTCGATTATTTAGTAGATGACTATAAATACGAAGATAATTATCAGGATTATACAAGTTTGGTATTAGGAGCAGGCGTATTTTTTAAGGGCGCTGTGGTTTCGTTACGTTATACAACCTCGTTAAGCAGCATTACAAAGCCTGATGCAAATCCAATAAAAGATGGCTACTATAATTCCGAATTAGTTAACACCAATTATAGCCAACAATATAATTCAACAGTAGATACCAAGCATAATACTATTCTCTTAACCATTGAGTATTATATACCCTTTATAAAGCTTAAACGAAGCTCGTGTGGAGGTTCCGCTTTTTACTTTTTTAAAAATATTGATACCACCTATTATTGGGGGAGGTAAACTTAAAAACATATTTCATGAAAAACATATTTTTTATTATATGTATAATTTGTGTTCCTATTTTTTTATTTGCTCAGGAGCCAGATATTGAGCAAATTATTACAAAACATGGCTTAAAACAATTAGAAGAATGCACATACCTTAATTATGACAACTATCTCCTTTACTTTAATGATAGGACTGTTCGTATATATAATAATGAAACAAATTTTATAAGTAAACAACGTTTTACTCATTTCAAAAAGCAAAGCCAAGTATTTCTAGGTATTTCTGATAAAACGTGGAGTATATATATAGATAGTCAGGATGATACCTATGATGAATTTGAAGGGTGGATAAAAATTGGAGAATTAGACGAGAAACAATTTGATGACATTCAAATAATTGATTGGGAACACTTTATAGGTCATAAAAATGGTGATTTTGTACTTTTTTATTATAACAGAGATAAAGATTCTTTGGAAGGTTTTAATAAAACAATACCCATAAAAAGAATAATTAGTGAAGCCCTGAATTTGGGAGATTATAATCAAGGAATATTTGTTGAAATTGCATCACAGGATACATCAAAAAACAATAGAATTGCTTACATAGATTATGAAAAAGGAGTATTAAAATCTCAGTTTTTAGTCGATTCAATTTACAATTTCCCTAGCCCCTTTAATGAATTTTGCCTAACTGAAAAGGATAAAAAGTTTTACATATATTCTTATGAGAAAGATGCAATTATAGATAGTGCTTTTCATTCATTTCATATTGTGCCGCTTGAAAACGTACCGTTAATAATAAAAGAAAACTACATTGGAATAGGTGATAATAAGAGCTGGGTAAAATTAGAAATTAAGAATATTGAATCAATTCAATTTGATCAAGTAGGTGATCATATTTATGCAATAGTTAAAACAAAGGATAATAAAATTCTTAATGTTGATATTGGTAATAAGACTTTTGAATTAACTATAGAAAATAAAAAGGCAGCACCTACTTTAACCGTAGGGAAGTTAAAAGATACCAGAGACGGGAATAATTATAAAACAGTAGAAATAGGAAAGCAGTTGTGGATGGCAGAAAATTTAGCTTACCTACCAGCTATAAGATCCTTTGGTTGGCATTTCTATTCATCTAGCGATGAAGTTTATTTTTTATATGATTATCGTGAAAATAATGTAAGCGAAGCAAAAATCACGGATTACTATAAAACTTATGGAGTTTTATATACTTGGGCAGCGGCAAACAATGCCTGTCCTATAGGCTGGCATTTGCCAACGCAAAAAGAATGGGAAAAACTAATAAAGCATTTAGGAGGTGAAGAAATTGCTGGTGGTAAAATGAAAAAAGTGGATACTATACTTTGGGCTGTTCCAAATGAAGGAGCATCTAATTCCAGTGGTTTTTCAATACTTCCAGGTGGCTTTTGTTTTGATGGATATCTAGGTCAAGATGCCTATTTTTGGTCATCAACGGAGATTGATAGTGCTAATGCAATGGATAGAAATTTTAGCAATTCCTATGAAGGTGTTTTTAGCTTTGAAAACGATAAGCGAAATGGTTTAAGTGTTCGGTGTATTAAAGATATTACGGCAAAAAAGAAGAGAACAAAAAAGATAAAATAGTAATTATGAGGGTTTTATTTATAAATATCATTTTTATAGGTTTATGTTTAACCGGAAAATCACAATCCGACAAAACCTACTATTCGGTTGAAGAGGCTTTGGCTAATAAGGAGCAGGTTTACAAATTAGATATTTCAGTTCTGTATGATAACCCAACGAATACGCCTGACCCAAATGACAATACAGAATATACATTACCTGAATCGGTGGGTGAACTTACTAATTTACGAGAATTGAATTTGGGTAATTATCTGCTTGGGAAACTGCCTGAGTCAATGATTAATTTAACTAATTTGGAAAGATTATATCTGACAGGCAATAAATTAACAGAAATGCCTGAATGGCTCTGCAATCTAACCAAGTTGCAAGCTCTTTCATTGGAAAATAACCGATTAACAAATTTGCCAGAATCAATAGGTAAGTTGATTAATTTAGAATTTCTTAATCTAGAAAGCAATAAGATAAGTCATCTGCCAGAATCCTTTACACAATTAACTAACCTAGAACGACTGTATTTAAGTAAAAACCAAATAACTATTTTGCCTGAATCATTTGTCCAATTAACAAAGCTTTCTACCTTATGGTTGAATAATAACCATCTGTCAGACATGCCAATTAGCATGGGTAAATTAATTGAATTGGAGGTTCTGGTTTTAGATGAAAATAATTTAACAACCTTACCTGAAAATATTGGTAATTTAATTAAGCTTAAAGAACTTTATTTGGGAGGCAATCAACTCACCAGTATTCCGGAGACTATTGGTAATTTAAAGAATCTACAAGAGTTAAATTTAAGCTATAACCAGCTAACTACACTACCAAAATCATTACTAAAATTACATAAACTCGAAATACTCTATATTGAATCTGACTACAAGAAACAATTAAAGCCTTTTGTTAAAGAATTGCAAAAACAAAACAGTGAGCTTCAAGTTTACTGGAAAATGCCTTGATTTTTAGGATTGAAATTGAATGAATCATTTTATAAAACGACTTCTATATCTATCTTTTTTTAACTTTTCAATAATGAAAGTTTGCATTTCTTCGAATGTTCCAATTGGATTTTTTTCTAATAATTTAATTATATGATATCCGTATTGCGTCCTGATTGGTTTTGAAATATCACGAATTGAAGTTAAACCAAAAGCCACGTCTTCAAATTCTGGCACCATTCTTCCAATTCCAAATTCAGGAAGTTCTCCACCTTTATTCTTTGAGCTTTTATCATCACTATTTCTTAAGGCAAGCTCTTCAAAGCTATTTCCCATTAATAAGGAATCGTAAATAGCATTAGCTTTTGCCAACTCTATTTGGTCTTTTTGTGGATCACCTTCCTTAGGGATAGACCGCATTATATGAGCAACCTTTACATTGCCGGGATTTTCTTTTATATCAGTAACCTTAATTATATGGTATCCAAACTGTGTTCTAACAACATTAGGGATTTCTCCAATTTTAGAGCTATAAACAGCGGTTTCAAATGGATAAACCATTGTAAACGCAGAAAAATAACCTAAATTTCCACTATTTCTTTCTGCACTTTTATCATTTGATTTTTCTTTGGCCACGTTTGCAAAATCTGCTCCCCTTAATATTTCTTGCCTTATTTTGTTTGCTTTATTATAGGCAATTAAAGTGTCTGCCGGCAGTGCATCAGAATTGCAGGATATTAATATATGGCTAGCTTGCACAATCAACTTCATTCTTTCGTATGCTTCTTTAATAAAGTATTCAGATGTTAGTTTAGTATTAATAGGTGGTGTACTTACTCCCTCTTTTGTAAAGTAGAATTCACTAGTTAGCATACTCCATTCTTGTGGGCTTTGTTTATAGTTGCTTTTTTGTAAAACAGCTTTACGTGTTTGTTTAAATACATCTTCAATTTGTAATGGCTTTTTCATTTGCTTTACCAACTGTTCTGTAAACAATCCATTATTTCCGCTACCATCGGCAGCTGTCTCGCCTTCGCGGGTAGCAAATGCAATTAAGGTTTCACTACGGGCACTTATGGCCTTAAATCCACGGCTACCTCCACGCGAAAATGATTTTATTGGATTGTCACGGCAGGCATCTAGTATTACTATATTCAGGTTGTCAGGGTAATATTCAAACTTTTGCACAATTTCCCCCACATTTACCGCCTCATATTCCAATGATAATTCATCTTGTAGTGTCGCGTCAATAGGAATTAAGTAGTTTACTCCATTTAGTTGCATGCCATGTCCGGCATAATAAAATAGCGCAACATCGCAATCAACAAGTCTGCGTGCATAATCTAAAACAGCTTTGTCCATTTGGGCTTTTGTGGAATTGGTGGTTTTTATTACATCAAAACCCAATTGCTGTAAGGTTGTTGCCATAAGGTTGGCATCGTTTACCGGATTTTTAAGCGCACCACCTGTAGTGTAGTTTGAATTGCCTATTACTAGTGCCAGTCGTTTCCCTGTGTTTTGGGCGTAAATGTTTAATGTTAGGCAAACTAATAAAATGAGGGAAATAGAATATTTCATAACTAGTTGGTTTTGGAATAGTAAATTTAAACAAAAATTGTATTCCAATACTAATTCTATTCTTTCATGGTAGTAATAACAACCCTTTTCTCAGCTTTCAGCACATCACTGGTTACTTTTTTAAATCCACGTGTACTTATCAATACTTCGTTTAGTCCATCAATAATAAAATCATAACCATATTCCGCTTTTGTGTTTAAGGCATCAAAGGCTTTGGTTTGGGCGTTTAATTGTAAGGTTTCTACACCAAAAGGTTCGGCACACTCAAACTCAAAAGGTAATTCATAAACGGTATTTACTTTGTCCGATCCTATATAGTAATTATCAACAAAAAGTACACGTGAGCCATCAGCCAAATGATAAATAAATCGTATAAAGCATTCACGATTTATGCGCACAAAAAGTTTTAGTTTTTCTCCTTCTGTATAAATCAGGTTTTCATCACCTTTATTGGTCCACACTTCGGCAATTAATCCTCCTCCCGATACTTCATCGGTTTTAAAAGTCTTCATGCTTGCATAGGCTTGCTGAAAATTTTCAGCTTTGTAATTAATGTTATTTTGCGAAAGCCAAGCTAGAGATAATTTTACCTCAGCACTTGCTAGGGTTTTATTTAAAGCGATATCTTTAACAACAATAATAATTCTAAGGTAATTGCCCTCTTGCCAATAAGTACCAGTTAATAATTGATTTATAGCTCCTTGGTCTTGATTGGCTACATTTGAAACAACATTTATATTTGCTTGCGTATTTAGCATTTGCTCCAACGATTTTGAAAATCGGCGAGAAAAAGAACTTCCCATTTTGGTATCCTGATAGGATAGGTTTTGCAAGCGCATGCTTTTTAATTCAGAAGGTAACTGGTCTTTTAATGAGTAGGCAAGCAGTGAAGCCGCCTCTTGAATATCGCTTGCTACCGATTTTTCTATTCCCGATTTTAAAAGCTCAACTTCTAATTTAGCCGTTTTAAAATCATTCATTTGTAATTCTTGTGCTAAAATATCTAGTTGTATTGCATATAGTATGCTTTGGGCTTCTTCAACTTTTCTAAACTCGGTGTAGCAGCTGTTTATAAGATTTAGCTGCTTTGTTTTTTCATTTTGCAGTAATTTAGCTTGTTCAAGCCTTTCATTTATTTTGTTTTTGCTTTCTTTAATTATATTTAAGTAATAGTTTTTAACATTGCTACGCTTAGCATAGGCAAAGGCGTATCCGGTTTTTGTTTTTATATCGTAATAAGTTTCAAATTGGAGTCCACTTATACTCATAGCTGAGGTAGACACACTTGACATTTTAAATAATTCAGAAAACCCTAAATTATCTTCTTTTGAACTTAAAACACTTGCCGATTCAATAGTTGTTTGCACGCTTTGTATGAGTTCCGTTTGAGCATAGCCTTTTAACTTTTCTAGAAAATCTTCTACAAGTTCTTTTTGTTGGTTTTTGTATTCAGCATAACCTTTTAAATATTCAGCATCGGAATACTTTAACTTTCGGTGTTGAGGGTTGGTCCAAGTGGGTGTTTGTGAAAATATAGAAATCGATATACAAATTTGAATTATTAGAGCTAAAAAAGTATTCATGATATTGTTTTTTTTACTAAAATAATTATTTTTATAATATACTGCTGTGTTGGGTTATTTTGTTTAAACTTGCTTAAATATATATTAATTTCGGTCGTAAAAATAAATTAATGACCTAATAAATTACTTCATAAGGTTTTGAAAATGATGTTAAATAAATAATATTTTCATGGGAATAATTCATTTGAAAATCTGTCATTGGAAATATAGAATCAGTAATACGTAAAATTTCATTTTTACGTATTTGGTAATAATATTTAGTAGGTTTTTTGTTAGCCTTATGATTTTCTTTATTTTTATCTTCTTGAATAGTTGTGTTATCAGAATACGAAGTCTTTAGCTTTAATGCTTTGTTTTGTTTTTTTGTTACAGAAGTATTAGCACAGCTTTGACAAACAAAAAGTATTACAAAAAGTATGAATGAAATGTGTTTGGCTTTCATAATATGAATGATGAATACTCTATTACTTCTGCTAAGTTACAGAATATAATTGTTGCTAATGTAATTTGAAGCTCTGAATTTATTTTAAAGGAATGTGACTTTGTTGCTTGGCAGGCTATTCAATAACAGGACAATAATTGCATGTTTTACATTAAATTATTTTACAATGAGCGAAGAAAAACGATATAAAAGGGGTCATTTTATAGGTATGAGTATTGCCTTGGGTGTTGGCCTAGGAATGGCAATGGGTATAGCTTTAGGGCATATGGTTTTAGGAGCGGCTCTTGGTTTGGCCCTAGGTCTTGTTATTGGGTCGGCACTAGAAAAAAAGAAAAATCCCAATCCGATTGAATTAGGGGAAGAAGAAAAAGAAAAACAAAAAAAATCGGGATGGATTGCCTTTGCTATATGTTTAGCTATTTTGATCTTTGGTATGATTTTCTATTTTATAAATAAATAAAGTTTTTTACTTTGAAAAAAGCACCTTTAACTGCCATGAAAATTGAGGTTTTCAATAATTTGCGAAATGTTTTGGAACAAAAGATTTCTGATTTACAAAAGCTAATTGCTGAGACCAAAGAAGCGCGCGATAGTGATTCCAAAAGTAGCGTAGGCGATAAATATGAAACTGGCAGAGCCATGGCTCAAATTGAGATTCAGAAAAGCGAAATTCTCTTGGGAAAAACGCAAAGCTTACTCAACGACTTATCTAAAATTGATTTGAAAAAACCAATGGATTGGGTTGCATTTGGAAGTTTGGTTTATACCAACTCGGGGAATTATTTTATTTCCATTGGAATTGGCAAAGTTCAAGTGAATGATTTTACTTGTTATGCCATTTCGCTGGCTTCACCCCTTGGATTGCAATTGAAAGGAAAAAAAGTGGGCGATTCCTTCGAGTTTAATGGGAAACCAATCGTGATAGAAAAAATTGTATAGGAGTTTTCAAAGAATTTTTTTATTGGTTTAATAATAATTCAGCTTTGCAACTTTTATTTTTAGCCCACTTGCGATCACTATCGGGTTCTCCCCTGCAAGCATGGGAGAATACTTCGATTGCATGAAACTGCTAAAATTAAAAATTTAGTAGTTCTAAACTCCCTCCTGTATTTAGGGAGGGGAGGGGTGGGTATTCAAAATGAGGTCACACATACTGTCTTTTTCATTTTTATGCATCAAAGTAGAAATAAAATCATTTGTAATATAGGCTGTTAAACTATCTTCTGTAATTAATTTCATAAAGTAAACTAGTATGCCAAATAACTGTCCACTTTGCAACAATTCAGGAGACGTTTTTTACGAATATAAAAGCCGATTGTATTACCAATGCACGGTTTGCAAGGGCGTCTTTATTGATGTAAATTTAGTGCCCAGCTCTGGCGATGAAAAACTACGATACGAGGAACATAACAACGATGTTCACAATAAAGGGTATCAGAATTTTGTGTCTCCAATAACAAAGGCGATACTTAAAAATTTTACACCTGATGATAAAGGACTCGATTTTGGGGCGGGTACTGGCCCTGTAATATCAAAAATATTAAAGGACAATGCCTATAACATTGTGCAGTACGACCCATTCTTTCATAATTACCCAGAATTATTAGATGCTAGCTACCATTACATTGCTTGCTGCGAAGTCATTGAGCATTTTCATCATCCCCGAAAAGAATTTGCTTTGTTAAAAACGCTATTGAAACCCAAGGGCAAACTTTATTGTATGACCGATTTGTTCGATGAAAGCATCGATTTTCATAAATGGTATTACAAAAATGATGAAACCCATGTGTTTATTTTTACTAAAACAACCATTGAATGGGTTAAAAAGGAAATTGGTTTTTCTCAAGTAGAAATTGACGGAAGACTGATAATATTTTCTAAATAAAAATAAAGTACTTTTGCGTCATGAAGAGTACATTTAAAAATCAAGAGGATATCTTAAATAAATTGGGTATTGAGCAACTCAATCCCATGCAGGAAGAAACGTTTCAAGCCATAAAGGAAAACTCCGATGTGGTATTGCTTTCACCCACAGGCACTGGAAAAACCCTGGCTTTTTTGATGCCATTACTTGAAACATTAGATACCGAATGTGACGAAATACAGTTATTGATTCTAGTACCTTCACGAGAATTGGCCATTCAGATTGAACAAGTGACCCGAGAAATGGGAACGGGATTTAAAACAAATGCCATTTATGGAGGACGGACCGGAACACAGGATAAACTTGA
Organism: Salinivirgaceae bacterium; assembly: GCA_016342715.1. Lineage (GTDB taxonomy): Bacteria > Bacteroidota > Bacteroidia > Bacteroidales > SZUA-534 > JAEINW01. The sequence continues at coordinate 14,638 of JAEINW010000057.1, forward strand.
CCTGAAGCACAAGCCAGCGATACTTATTGGAACTCCTGGTCGGATTGCCGATCATTTGCGTCGTGGAAGTTTTTCAGCCAATTCTATTCATACCTTGGTTCTCGATGAATTTGATAAATCACTAGAGATTGGCTTTGAAAAAGAGATGATTGAAATTGTTGATGCTTTAGATTATCTGAAAAAGAAAATATTGACATCGGCTACCGAAAAAAAACAAGGAATACCTGCCTTTGTTGGAATTAAAAAGCCAGTAATCATAAATTATTTGCACGAAAGCATTACTCAATTAAAGATAAAAGCCATTGTTTCGCCCGATAATGATAAGTTGGAAACTTTGGTTAAAGCGATTTCACATATTGGCAATCAACCGGGTATTGTTTTTTGCAATTTTAAAGATACCATACAACAAGTGAGTGATTATTTAGCCGATAAGGGTGTAAATCACGGGTGTTTTTTTGGTGGAATGGAACAACGAGACAGAGAATTGGCTTTGGTAAAATTTAGAAATGGAACGCATCAACTATTAATTGCCACTGACTTGGCAGCCCGGGGAATTGATGTGCCTGAAATTAAATTTATCCTGCATTTTGAGCTGCCCATGAAGAGCCATGAGTTTACGCACCGAAACGGTAGAACGGCTCGCATGAATGCCGATGGAACAGCCTATGTGCTTCATTGTGAAAGTGATGACGTTCCTGGATTTATTGAGCTTTCAGAAGTTGAAAATCTTACTACTGCCTCTATTCCTACCACATCGCTATGGACAACCCTTCATGTAACTGGCGGAAGAAGAGATAAAATATCGAAGGGCGACGTTGCTGGCTTATTTTTTAAGCAAGGCCTTTTAAATAAAGATGAATTGGGAACCATAGAGTTAAAAGCAGATTGTACCTATGTAGCGGTTCATACATCAAAAGTCAATAAGGTAATTGAACTTACAAACAATGCAAAACTTAAAACGAAAAAGGTTCGAGTTAGCGTAATATAATGCTATTGGAGTGAGCTTGTATCTAACAAAACAACTTAAAAATTACAAACCTTTAACTGAGCACTGTCTACTGAGTACTGCCAACTGCTAACTGCCAACTCAAGTTTTACAGCATCATCTCATTTGAAAAAAATCACTCTCTCCTCTTTGTGATTTTTGGTCTTGGTCTGGGTCTTGGTTTCAGATTTGTATCCGCAGGCTTACTTGTTTCTTCTGAAGGTTCTTCCTTTTTTTGCATGGGTCCGCGTTTGTAAATTACCAAGCCATTTAAAAAATTTCGTAATATTTGATCTTCCAATTGTTTGTAATTTGGATGATCTTCACTTCGAAAAAAAGCACTTAACTCGGTTTTTGATATTTTAAAATCAACCAGTTTTAGTATATTAATAATGTCTGTATCTTTTAACTGAAGTGCTACGCGAAGTTTTTTAATGATATCGTTATTTGTAAGTGCCATGCTTTTAATTTTTGCTGCAAGATACATTTTTTGAAAATGTATTGGCATTTGAAAGGTAAACTTTTTTATCTTTTGAAGCATTTTCTGCCAAATAGAATGGTAACTTGCAGTTCTGAATTTTAGAACTATTTTATGTCAAGTAAAAAAAAGGAACCTTCTACGAATAAACCAAGGTTGCATCAGCGAAATAGAAATAACGAACGCTACGATTTTAGCAAATTAATTGAGACTTGTCCTGATCTTGCGGCCTTTGTTTCACCCAACAAATATGGCGATGATTCAATTGATTTTGCAAATCCTGAGGCTGTAAAAATGCTAAATAAAGCTATTTTAAAATTCTACTATAACATAGAGTTTTGGGACATTCCTGAAGGATATTTGTGCCCGCCCATTCCTGGCAGAGCCGATTATATTCATCATATGGCTGATTTATTATGTACTCATAATTATGGAAAAATTCCTACGGGACCCAGCATTAAATGTTTGGATATTGGAATAGGAGCCAACTGTATATATCCTCTTCTGGGCCTTACAGAATATGGATGGTCGTTTATAGGTTCCGATATTGATCCGGTGTCTATCGATTCAGCAAAAAATATTATCGAAAACAATCCCTCGCTAAAGGGAAACGTGGAATGCCGATTGCAGGAAAATTCAAAAGATTTTTTCTACGGAATTCTTCCGAAAGACGAATTAGTTGACCTTACTATTTGCAATCCACCTTTTCATGCTTCTGTGAAAGATGCAAATGCGGGCAACTTGCGAAAACAATCAAATTTAGCGAAAGAGAAAGTTACAGAAGTTGCGAAAAATTTTGGTGGACAAAGCACTGAATTGTGGTATGATGGAGGAGAAAGACGCTTCGTTCGTAATATGATTCTTCAAAGTAAGAAGTTTGCAACAAACTGTTATTGGTTTTCGACGCTAATTTCAAAGCAAAGTAATTTAGCAAGTGCCTATGAAATTCTGGAGCAAGCAAATGCAGAGGAAGTAGTTGTGATTCCAATGGGACAGGGAAATAAAAGCAGCCGAATTGTGGCCTGGACTTTTCTAAGCAAAGAAGAACAAATAAAATGGAAAAACGACCGATGGAAGGCTGTGAAATAATTTATGGAAAAATCATCGAATAAATTAATTTACACATTCTGGTTAGTTCTAGTTTCTATTGTTTGGGGCTCAACATTTTTTCTCATTAAAGATACGGTAGCTACAGTAAATGAAAACTTGATTGTATTTTCACGATGCTTTCTGGCCTTTGTAGCTATGTTTATTTATCAATTAAGTAAGGATAGAAAGTCGTTATTTGAAAAGAGCGGGATTATTTATGGATCTGTTTTAGGCGTGTTGTTGGCGCTAACTTATACTTCGCAAACCATTGGATTGAAATTTACAAGTACCGGACATAGTGCCTTTATAACAAGTTCGGCAGTAATTGCTGTTCCTTTTATATTGTTTATCTTCTATAAATTTAAAATAGTAAGCATTGATATTTTAGCCGTAGCCATCGTTTTTATCGGCCTGTTTTTATTAACCTACGATTTTGATACTGATATAAACAAGGGAGATGTTATAACCATTATCACCGCATTAACCTGTGCCTTTCATATTGTTATTTCGGGCAGAGCTGTAAAAAAAGCAAATACGCTTACCATAGTTACTTACCAGTTTTTAGCAGCATCGCTTGTTAGTTTTATTGCATGGTCTCTTTCGGGTGATATGCAATTGAATTTTGGTATGAAAGCAGGTTTTTCTTTATTATACCTTGGATTAATTGGAACCTTGTTTTGTTACTTTGTTTCTGTTTGGGTTCAAAAATATGTAACCTCCTTAAAAGTTGCTATTGTATTTTCTTTAGAGCCTGTGTTTGCAGCAATCTTTGGATTTTTCTTTTTGCATGAAATATTAAATCCAAAAGAATTAATAGGAGCATCGTTAATACTAGCTGGAGTTATTGCCCATAGTATTCTTAAGAAGCAAGCAAACTAAAGCATTTTACTTTTTCCTTCGCAATTTCAAAAACAAAATTCTTTAGACAAATACAAAACAACGCTTCAAGTACAAGTTGTTTACATTTGATTAATTGCATGATATTGTTGGCCTTTTTTAGAACAAAAATTTTATTTGTTTAAGTTGCTGAATAATATTAAATTAGAAACAGGTTTACCATTTAATATTATTCTTATGAATTGTCCAGTATGTCAAACACAAATTGATGTGGATGTTAATGTGTGTCCACAGTGTAATTCCGATCTTGAAGCTTTGAAACACGTTGAAGCTCTTGGGAAAAAGTTTAAAACCCAAAAGGTATCAATAATAATCATAAGTATTTTTCTTGTGATTTTTGCACTTATGGGAATTTTAAGTTTTGTTTCTAATAATTCAACCCAATCGGAACTAAAAAATCTTAAATCGGAAAATGCTAAATTAAGCGAATCGGTCACAACATTGCAAACAAGCATTTCGGGATTAAATAGTCAGATTGAAGACTTAAAAAAAAAACGGAGTGAACAACTAGCAAAAAAAGCTGAGCTCGATGCAATGGTTCCCAAAATTGGTTCTAACTATAAAGTAAAAAAAGGCGATACACTGTGGGATATTGCTCAAGCTGCCTATGGAAATGCATTTTTATGGGGAAAAATTGCCAGTGCAAATAATATCTCCGAGCCCAAATTATTGCAAATTAATAAAATACTGCAAATTAAATAAGTGTTAGAAGTAAATGAAATTTAAATCAATTGGTTATGCCAGAAAAAATCAACGATTTCCAAAAAATCAATAATAAAATTATTGGTTATCTTTCACAAATTGTAGCCTTGAAAGATGAAAAAAAGCGTTTTCAAGAGGAACAAAACGAATTGAAAAATCAGGTAAAAACTCTTAGCGATGAAAATGCAAAACTAAAAAAGAAATAAATACATTTAATGGCTGAAAGCCATAAATAACATAGCTTAGGGCAACGCCCTAAGTTGTTTGTTGTTAACAACAAGCGATGCAAGCATAAAATTGAATTTTATGAAATTATCTTCATGCATCGCCATCTTTAATATTAAATTCCACAATGTGGGTTCATATTGCCTGCAGCTTGCTGCGAGAAAATAAAAGTTCTACTATTTTGATACCTCGTCTGTTTGCAACAAGGTAGTTCATTATCTTGGCGATTTTATTTTAAGCCCCAACTTTTTTCTGTGATCCTTTTTTAATTCATAGTGGTTTAGTCCTGAAATATACTTTTTATCAAATACATTTTTAAAATATGCTTTTTGACCTTTAAAAACAATTTGTTTTTAAAGTGATACTAGCTAATATTGCGATGAGTAAATACAGCCCGTTCTTATTAAAAATAATTTGTTTAGCAGTGTTTTGAATAAATGATTGGCTGGAATTATTTTATTCAGCATTTAATAAAATTGAATAATGATGAAAAAACTTTTCGTAATATTTTTGTCTCTTTTTACAGCCATGCAAGGTTTTTCTTGCACCACCGCTGTGATTTCTGGTAAACACACAAAAGATGGACGACCCATTATCTGGAAATTGAGAGATTCAGATTATTTAAAAAACAAACTCATGTATTTTTCCGATGCTAATTACAATTTTATTGGTTTGGTAAATTCTGAGGACTCATTGGGTAACGAAGTTTGGGGTGGCGCAAATGATCAGGGGTTTTCTATTATGAATAGTGCTTCGTTTAATGTGAATATTGATGATAGCGCTTCAAAAAAAGATTTGGAAGGGTATTTTATGAAACAGGCACTGCAATCGTGCGCAACACTTATCGACTTTGAAGAGTTGCTAAAAACCACTCCGAAACCTATGGGATTGGCTGCCCATTTTGGTGTGATTGATGCCTTGGGAGGTTGCGCCTTTTATGAAGTGAATAATTATACATTTACGAAATTTGATGCAAATAATGAAGACGAAGCTCCCAATGGTTATATTATTCGCACCAATTATTCATTTACTGGTATGAAAGATGTTGGCTATGGATATATTCGTTATCAAACAGCCAAAGAGATTTTTGCTGAAGCGGCAACGAAAGATCCCATAAATTGCCAAACAATTATTCAAGATTTTTCCAGATGTTTTAAGCATTCTGTATTAAAAAAGGATTTTCGGAAAGAGTATGAGCAGATTCCTGAGGGAGATGACTTTATTAATTCAGGTGATTTAATAACCCGAAATGGATCAGCGTCGAATATTGTAATAAATGGTGTAAAACCTGGTGAACCTGTCGATTTAGTCACCATATGGAGTATGATAGCTTACCCAAATACTTGTTTGGCATTGCCAGTTTGGGTTAGAGGTGGAGAAAATTTACCCAAAATGTTAGTTGAAAACGAAACAGGGAATGCACCATTAAATGATATGGCTCTGAAATTGAAGGAGCAATGCTATCCCATTTCACGATCGTCGGGTTATAAGTATATGCAGATTTCGAAACTTATAAATGCCGAAGAAACAGGAATCGTTCAAAAGTTAGAAACAGCTGAAAATAAGGTTTTTATTTCAACTCAGCAACATGTAAGCAAATGGTTAGCAAACAAACCAATGAAAGATGAAATTCAAGAATATTATATATGGCTTGATGAATTTACTAAAGATACATATTTAAGAGAATTTGCGATTGAAGCAAAAAAATAAATCATGAAAACCTCATGCACCTTCGTTCACAACTTAGCGAACCTTGCTTGCAAGCTCATGAGCTCTTGCGAATAACAAAGCGTTTTCATGAGCTTTAGCGAGTAAAAGGAGATGGATATAACATGGGGTTGCACGATTTTGAAATTACAAAGTAAATTATTAGATTTTTATTCGTGAAACTCAAATTTAAAAAGCGAAGCGCATTAATCCCGAGCATTCGGGAGTAAGTTGAACGAACTATTTCATGACTGAAGGGAATAATCCCGATAGCGGAGCGTATCGGGATAAATGAGTTAAACCAGCCTGCCGGCTGGCAGGTACTCCGCCCCTTGGGGCGAAATATAATAAATTCTAGTTTTGATACCTCGTCAGCTTGCGAGGTCATTCATTTTGATTGAAAAACAAATGTTTAACTAAATTATATTCTCGTGAATAAAGGAATCATAGCAATACTTTTTTTGTTTGCAATTTGTCTTGGCTTTGCCTGTACAAATGAAATTCAAAAATCAGAAGAAAAAATTAAAGTGGGTGTTTTTGACACCAATGGCGGGAGCCCTTATTGCATTATTGATGCGTTTGAATCGCTAAGAATAGATAAGGATATGCTTCCTAGAATTGTTTCGGCAGCCGAGATAGTTTCAGGTGAAGCCGATGATATTGATGTGTTTTTATTCCCTGGTGGAAGTGGGATGAGTGAAACTTCAAGTTTGGGCGAATTGGGTCAGCAAAAAATAATTGACTTAGTAAAAAAACAAGGAAAAGGTGTGGTTGGAATATGCGCTGGAGCTTATATTCTTTCAGAAACACCTCAATATCCATCGTTGGCATTAAGTGCCGGCGAAGCCATAGATATTGAACATGATAATCGTGGACATGGTTTGGTAAAATTTTCACTTACTGATGCTGGTATTGAAATTTTTCCTGAACTTAAAGATCGTGAAATTAACTTCTCACAGTATTACGAAGGACCGGTTTTGATTCCTGCCAAAAATTCAAAATACAAATACACCGAATTGGCTACTATGAAAAGCGACGTGCATACTGTTGATGGCTCGCCTGCAAACATGACAAATAATCGACCTTTTATTATAATTACTGATGTTGAAAAGGGAAAAACGGCTTCGGTTGTTGGGCATCCTGAATCAACACCAGGAATGCGATGGATGATTCCTCGCTTGGTTCGTGTGCTCGCCGGAAAAGAAATAATCTCCTATAATAAAAATGTGATTCGCCCTGAAATTTATTCACACGAGATATTATTTACTACAGAACAGCTAGAAAAACAAGATGAGGCATATAATAATTTATTCTTAAGCAGAGAGCTAAAGTTAAAAGCCATGCGTGATTTAGTAGATATGTCGGCATGGTCGGCTAAAAAGCGCATCCAGCCAATGGTTCGAGATAACGATTTTGAAGTACGGTATAAAGCTGCTAAATTGTTGGTTTATATGGAGAGAACCGATGCCATTAAAGATTTAGCTGCTGCGGTGAAAATTGAAGCTGATTTAGAAAATAGAAAGCTTTTGCAAGAACAACTCACATTGTTAGAAAATTTGCTTGGCAATTAAACTGATTTGAAATAGTAAATCTCTCAATTTTGCTTTATACTATATTAAATGTAGTTATGATCTTGTTAATTCAAATTATTCAGCAAGCCTTCTAATTCATTAACAGTAATTTGTAAATCGAAAAAATTAATGGTTTGCAACACCGTTGAGTTTATAACAATTTGTTTTTGAATTCCCAGTTCATGTTGAAACAGAGTGCTTAGAGCCATAACTTTAAAATCACTAACTAAAAGTGTAGCCCTAACATTTTGAGTAACATCTTTGTGTTTTTCAACTAGCTGTACAATTTGTTTTAAAGCGGAAGCTTCAAAACTAAAAGTACACTCTCTAAAATCAAGAATAGTGTATGAAAGATCTTTAAATTCTGGATTTGAATAACTTTCTACTAATAAATTTAACAATTCATTGAGCGTAATGTCTCCTTTGAATTTGTATAATCCAAGGCCGAATTTACTATGGAATATAAATTTGGAGCTCATATACTAAATTTACAAAAATTGATTTGAAAGTATAGCATAATATTGAATCAAAGTAAATAATCCTTTGGTTTGAGGACTAAGAATAATACTATTTCACTTCTCTAATTTGAGTAAATGCAATATTTAATTTCTTTTCTAAAAAGCGAAGTTGTTTCAATTCAGGCGAAGTTACTAAGCATAACGAAATACCTTCTTTACCGGCTCGAGCGGTTCTTCCGCTTCTATGAGTATAATATTCGTCTTTATCGGGCAATTGATAATGTACCACAAACGAAAGTGCTTTAACATCGAGACCACGTGCAGCAATGTCGGTAGCAATTAGTATTTGTAAACGTTCTTTTTGAAAGGCTCGCATCACTTTATCACGCTCTTTTTGCAATAGATCGCCATGAATAGCTCCTGCTGTTACGTTTTTTGCTAACAATTGCTTCTCTAGTTTTTGAGTGGCCAATTTTGTTTTGCAGAAAACAATGCCGCGACCTTGTTTCTCTGTTTTTAAGAATTGAATAAGTATATTTAGCTTATCAACTTCTTCGCAAATGAGAAATTGGTGCTTAATATTTTTATTTACCACATTACTTCCGCTAATTTCAATACGTAAGGCATCTTTTTTAAGGTGGTCTTTTACAATTTGATGAATGCCTTGAGGCATAGTGGCAGAAAATAACCATTTGCTCTCGGCTGATGTAATAAAGCTTAGAATCTCGTCCAATTCCGATTTAAAACCCATACTAAGCATTTCGTCGGCTTCGTCAAGAATAATGGTTTTAACTTCACTTAAGTCTACAGCTTTTCTTTTCACTAAATCAATTAGCCTTCCTGGAGTAGCTACAATAATATGAGTGGGTCTTTTCAAAGAGTTTATTTGAATATCAATTCTCTCTCCTCCAAATACAGCTTCAGTAAATATTTTAGCACTGTATTTTGTAAACCTGAAAAGTTGTTTTGCAATTTGTTGTCCTAACTCGCGTGTTGGGCAAAGAATCAAACCTTGAACTTTTTCACTTCTGGGGTTAATTCTGTGTAATAAAGGCAATCCGAATGCGGCTGTTTTGCCGGTTCCTGTTTGTGCTTGCCCAATCAAATCAACAGTATTGTTCATTAGTGCCGATATCACCTCGCTTTGTATTTCGGTGGGTTCGTTAATACCCAATTCATTTAGTCCTTTAACAAAGTCTTTCTTTATCCCAAGTTCAACAAAAGTTTTCAAATCGATAATTTTTAGTTTGGCTGCAAAAGTACTTATAAAAAGCACTACTTCAACAAAAAAAAGCTGAGGGTGAATCTTTTATAATGGTACCTGCAAAATTGGGCTATGATGTATTTAAGATGCAAAGCCTTTAATTACCTTCCTAAGCATTTCGCAGCATGTAAATTTATTATGCAGTACCTAAGCGTTTTAGCATTTTTGTATGTTCCCACAAGGCTTTGAAAAAGCCGGGTTGCACATGATAGGGCAAATTATACTTTTCAGTCATTGATTGAACCAATTTTGAAATTTTAGGATAATGCACATGACTAATGTTTGGAAATAAATGATGTACCACTTGAAAGTTTAAGCCACCAATTAACCACGATAATATTTTGTTGTTAGGAGCAAAATCAGAAGTTGTGTGTAACTGATGTACTGCCCAATTGTTTTCCATACTACCTTCTTTATTCGGCAACGGATATTCTGAGGTTGGAACCACATGCGCCGTTTGAAATATTATGGTTAAAATAAAACCGGCAGTAAACTGCATAACAAGGAAAAACAAAACAATCCAATACCAGGCAAATGGTAACATAAGCATTGGAAGTGCCAAAAGTATAATATAGTAAATTGCTTTTGAAAGGATAATTTCAACGAGCAGTTTTGTATATGATTTATTTGTGCCAAAGGACGAATCGCTTTTAAAATAACGGTTTAGCTGCTTAAAATCTTTTGATGTAGCCCACATTAAAGTCATCATGCCATAAAAAAACCAGGCATACAGAAACTGGAATTTGTGAATTTTTTGAAGCGGTTTATGGGGTGAAAAACGCAAAAGACTAACTGGAGGACTAATATCTTCATCCATACCATCAATATTGGTGTATCCGTGGTGTAAGGTGTTGTGTTGATGTTGCCAATTTGTTGGAAAGCCGCCAACCATAAAAAGTGAATAACTCATTATTTTATTTATGGTTTTGTTTTTTGAGTAGGAAAAATGATTGGCATCGTGCATAACAGCCATTCCAATTCCGGCCATTCCAAGCCCCATAACAATCCATGCTACAAACACCAGTCCCAGAGAGTTTATCACCCCAGTTAGCATCAATAAATAGGGAGCTAAATATAGGGTAAACATAAAAATTGTTTTTAATAATAGTTTGCTATTGCCTTGTTTCGACAAATTGTTTGTGTTAAAATATTCGCTAACTTTTTGTCGAAGTTCTTTTATGAATTCTACGTTTTCCTTAGTAGCGAAGCTTATGTCTTGTTGTTTCATACTTGTATTTTTTACTATCCAGTTTTTGGATATTCACATAAAAACAGTTAGAAGTGCATTTAGTTTAAATATTTTGGTTTTACATGCTTTAAGTTCATTTCAGAAATATTTTGTAATTTGAGTTGCAAATTAATATTAACTATGAAAGAAGACTTTTTACATTATCTGTGGAAGCAAAGGCTTTTTAAAAATAAACCAATAGTAACTACTAATAATGAAGTAGTAGAATTATTGGCATGTGGTGAACATAATTTTGATTCAGGACCTGACTTTTTTAATGCTAAAATTAAAATTGGGAATACTATTTGGGCAGGAAATGTTGAAATACATGTAAATGCTTCAGATTGGAAAAAACATAAACATTCGAGTAATTCAGCTTATGACAATGTAATACTTCATGTAGTTGCAAATGCTGATTGTATAGTTAAACGCAAAAATGGAGAAGAACTACCTACAGTAATATTGGAGTGGAGCCAAATCTTACAAAATCAGTATTTGTATTTAATGAATAGTACCGATTGGATTCCATGTGAGTCTTTTATCAATAAGATAGATGCTTTTACTTTTTTTCAATGGAAAGAAGCCTTACTTGTGGAACGACTAAATGAAAAAGCGGAAGTAATTAAAGAACGTTTTATTAACACAAATAATAATTGGGAAGAAGCATTTTACCAGACTTTGGCTTATAATTTTGGCTTTAATAAAAATTCTTTTGCTTT